>JACMQI010000015.1 GCA_014377045.1 candidate division SR1 bacterium | reverse complement strand
TATTTTTATTTAAGCAATTAGTATTACTAAGTAAAGTATAAATCAAAAAAACGGTCAAATAGACTTTGAAAATATGTATTAATATCCACATCTTAATTAGACCAAGTCACTCCTCCCAGACTTTTTCGGATTCTCTCTTTATGTATGTATGTAAGCGAGGTAGGTCGGTTTTTAACTTTGTAAAGTCTAAATCATTTACCATATTTTTGATATTTTGGTATCGATCTGGATCTAATCCTATCATTTCTTCAATATCGCTGTCGAAACCACTTTGAGATTTACCTATTATATCACCAGAACCGCGTATTTCTAGATCTTTTTCAGCTAATGCAAAACCATCATTTGTCTCTTGTAAATATTGCAATCTTTTTATGAACCGATATTTTTCAGGCGTTACAAGGATACAATAGTTATTTTCCAGAGTATTTCGACCAACTCGTCCACGAATTTGATGTAGTGCAGCTAGTCCGTATCTTTCAGCATTTATAATAACTGCCATCGTAGCCTGAGAAACATCTACTCCAACCTCGATAACTGTAGTCGCTACCAAAATATTTTTATCTGTAGATTCTTTGAAATTTTGTAAAATAGATTTTTTCTCGCTATTTTTACCATGAACACTTAAAACTTGATTTGGAAAGTATTTTTCTACGATTTCAGCTGTTTTTTTGATCGACCATGTTTCATTTTCTTTATCATCTTCAGGATCTTCTATTTTCGTACATATGATGTATACTTTATGCCTGCTATCAATTTCTTGCCGTATTTTAGGGATTATCTTGGTTTCAAAATCTTCTTGATTTTCACGACTTGTTTTTATTGGGCTACGAGAGGCTAGTGTTTCAAGAAAATGAGGTTTGAGGGAATCAAAAAATGTAAGTGCTAAAGTGCGAGGAATAGGGGTTGCAGTAAACGATATAAAATGAGCATAAGTTTCTTCAAAATCTTTTTTATTTATCGAGAGCTTTTTACGCTGCTCTACTCCAAATCTATGTTGTTCATCTATGAGAATCAAGTCTGAATCTAATTGGTCTTTGTAAAGTAAAGAGTGGGTACCGACCCAAAAAAGCTTACCTTTAGTTTTTATTAACTGATTAAGTGCTTTTTCAAATTTAGACTTTGTAAGTTTTTCGCCATTTATACGGTACTCTTTAGAAGTACTAAAAATACAAAAAATATTATTGTTTAGACCATTTTCATCAAGCTTTACTATTAGTTCAAGTATTCCTGTATAGTGTTGATGAGCTAAAATTTCTGTAGGTGCTAGCATTGCGACTTGTCCAGCTTCAATGCCATGCAAATAAGATAGAGCAATGATAAAGGCAACAATAGTTTTACCGCTTCCAACATCTCCGATGACAATACGATTGAGAACTTGCTTGGTAGGTGATATACTTGACATAGTTTATACTTGAGTTTTTTTATTCGAAGCCAGAAAATAAATAACAATCAAATGTATACTAGAACCAATAACAGTACATGCTAGAAGTAAAAAGTAAAAAAAAACTGACAATATAATACTCTTATCTGTTTGATTAAGTGAGTTTAGATTAAAATTGCTAGATTCTAATAACTTTTGCGATTGGGGTGACATTAGTTTTATGCCAAGACTTGGTGTAAGCAATAAGAGGTTGTATAAAAAGTGTCCGACGACCCCTCGCCAAAAACCGTATTTTACACGAACATAAGATAGTAAAATACCACCAAAGACTTGGGGCAGGATCAAAATAGGAGTTAATAAAACGACTATCCAGCTAAATTTATAATTAGTTATATGTAAAAGCCCAAATAATACAGCAGAACCGAAAAATATCCATTTGTAATATGCACTGTATAGCCAAGCAAGTTTGGTTTGAACAAACTTTTGTTTGATAATAAAGTATAGTGTTGTTACTCCAACAACATAAATGGCCAAGTATACTGCAAGCATTGTAATAGGGTTAATTAACTCAGAAAATGCAAAAAATGATTTTAGAAATGAGCCTGGTATGAAGCTAGATATGTAATAAAATAAAAATCCAAATGTACCAATGGCTACTTGTAGTGGCTTATTAATAAGCCAAAGTCTAAAAGCTGATTCTTCCAGCAAAGGGGCAACTATGCATGAAAAAATAAACGCAGCTAAAATAGATTCATTTTCTATAAAATCTCCCACAGCATGGCCATCAAGTGCATTAGTTTTAGTCGTAATAAATGCTATAACAATCCCAGTAACGAAAGACAAAAAAATTGCCAACAAATTAATTCTAATTATCTGTAGCATGCTGAAAAGAAATGGCTTTTGTTCTATACTATCCTTATATTGAGGATTTTGAAGATAAGTTACAATATTTTGTAGTAAAGAATGTTTCATAGAATATATTAGTATTATTTCATCCAAATACCATAGCCCCAAGGATAATCATCGATTTGATATCCAAAGGCTAAGATTTGATCGCGAATTTCGTCTGATTTTTGGTAGTTTTTTTCATTTTTTGCTAGTATTCTTTGATTTGCAAGTAAAGTTATCTTTTTTGGTATTATCGGAAACAAATCCAATTTCAAAAAAGCTTTCTCCCAATATTTTAGTGTTGTAATATTATTTGCATTTACGGTATTAGTGTTTATGATTGCGTTCGAAGTTTCATTAACAAGCTCTTCATACTTTTCAAGAAATCTAGGGACATTAAAATTGTCCTTCAAGGGTTGAGATAATATATCATTTTGTTTTTTCGTACTTGTTAAATCAGGTTTTGGCTCAATAATCATTGAATTCCAAAATGAAACTATCTTTGCTGTTTCTTTGCGTAGATTATGTAGTCGGTTTTGACTTTGTTTTAGTTTTCCCCAGGTGAAATCTAGTTGTGAAGTGAAGTGATGCTCTTGAAGAAGAAGTCTATAAGATAGAGGATCGTAACCTTGCTCTTCGATGCTTTGAAATCCAGTGTCTTTCTTGCTACCGATAATAGTGTAGACATTTCCGATAGATTTAGCCATTTTTTTACCATCAATTGTGACAAATTTGTTGTGAACCCAAAGATTTGAAAGATGAAAATTAAGAGCCTCAGACTGTAAAATCTCATTTTTATGATGTATATCGATGTGATCCTCACCACCAAAGTGTATGTCAACTACCGAGTTACTCGCCTTTAAATTAGGAGGAAAACTACCACTGAGTATCTTACAAATCATAGCAACACATTCGGAGTGCCATCCTGGACAACCCCATCTATTTGGTAAATCTAAAAATCTTGAATCGGGCAAGTCTTGGACAATGGACAACATCAGGCTTGCTGTATCATCAAATTCATTAAATCGCCATTTTTGAAGACTATTATCATTAACAAACTTCCAAAGTGCAAAATCAGCTGGGTTTTTAGTAGTATTTTCTATTTTTCTACCTGTGAACTCGCGGTCACCTTTAACAAGTTCAAATGGTACATCGAGATTTTGATTTGCCTCACTATCAAAATAGATACCATCGTCAAGGAGATAAGCTTTTTTTTCTTCCAGAAGCTTTAAAGCTAAGATCATTTGCTCGTTTATATAATCTGTAGCTTTTGGATAATACTTACCTTTTGGAAGTTTAATATTGAGAGAGCTACATTGATTTTCATAATCTTTTTGATAAAAACTCACGAGTTCTTGGATACTTTTCCCATCTTTTTTGGCTCCTTTTTCAAATTTATCTTCACCACTATTAGTATTTTGACTATCGTCGCCATCTCCAACTAGATGACCTACATCGGTTACGTTGAGTACCCATTCGGTTTCGATGTCTAGTATATTAGTTAAGTCTACAAAACTACTCGCTAGCCATATAGCCCGCATATTACCTATATGCTGGTAACTGTAAACTGTAGGCCCGCAGCTATATATTTTTATTTTATTATTATTTGCAACTATGGGTAAGTTTTGTTTTTTATAAGAATCGTAGAGGGTAAAAGTGCTATCTAGCATAGGTTATTAAGTATATTTTGGAAACATCATAAATGTCAAGCACAAACTGATTATGTTCAAATATCGCTAGCTCTTCTTTTGCTCATGGCTTTAGACACAGTGTTTGTACCAAAGAGTACTTTTTGTTTTTCGCTATGAGATTTATGTAGTAAGTAGTAGGCAAGAGCTAAGCCAATCACGGCAATACCTAAGGCGATGAGTTTTTCATATGATTCTTTTTCTGACTCAAATAATATAATCTTTCGTGAAACTGCTATTAGTGCCGTGGTTACAGCTACCTCAACATTTAGCACATGGTCTTTGAGATACGCAGAGATATTTTCTATCAATTCGAGCACTATAAGAGCGGTCAAAAATGAACCTAGAAGGCCAAAAATAGCATCGATGGATATATTGTTGATACTTATGTTTTTTATAAAATGAATCAAACTAACTATTAACTGCCCTGTCAAGACAAATAAGAGTATGGTAGCGAGTATTGATAAAATGGTGAGAATGGTACGCTGTACTAGCTCAGTTTTTTTGATTATATAATCCATACACAATTTTTGAGCTTTTTTAATTTGGTGTCAATGGAAAACTAAAATCTATAAAACTTTTATTCTTATCGTTTGTCTAAATTGTTACTCTTTAGTAAAATAATCTTGATTTTTGAGCTTATCTGGCATACATTGTTGCTTTGATTTATCATTTTTTACGTCATGATCGTAAATGTAGCCTTTGCCGTATTCGAGCTCCTTTAATAATTTAGTTGAGGCATTTCGTAAATGAAGTGGAACGGGTAGTGTACCATATTTTTGAATATCAGTTTTAGCTTGAATACTTGCCGCATAAGCTGAATTATCTTTTAGTGAATTTGCTAAATACTGAGCAATCTGAACGAGCGCAGTTTCACATTCCGGCATACCAAGATTTTTGACAGTATCATAAATTTGATTAGCAAGTAACAACGCATTTGGGTTACTATTTCCTATATCTTCACTAGCAAAACGAAGCATTCTACGTGCAAGATATAACGGATCTTCACCCGCTTGTAGCATACGCATAATCCAGTATACGCTAGCTGTAGGATCGCTTGCTCGCATACTTTTATGAACTGCAGAGATCAGATTGTAATGTTCATCTCCATTTGTGTCGTACCTGAGAGATTTTTGTGCAACTTGTTCAATAGAATTTTTAGTAATTGGTCCAAGACTATGACAGATTTCTAGAGTGGTTAAAGCAAAACGAAGATCACCATCGCAAAGATTAGCTATGTAATTAAGTAAATCAGAGTTAACCTTAATTCCAATGGTTTTGATTGCTCTCTGTAAACCTACAGTAATATCTGAAATAGTATGAGACTGAAATACAAACACTCGGCAACGAGATAAAAGGGCAGAATTTACACTAAAGCTTGGGTTTTCAGTTGTAGCTCCGATTAGTATGATGGTACCTTTTTCAACATAGGGAAGTAGCGCATCTTGCTGAGCCTTATTCCATCTATGAATTTCGTCTATAAAAAGGATTGAGATAGTTTTTTTGAGTAAATCTGAACTATCTTGAGCTTTTGCCAAAATATTTTTTAGATCGTCCTTGCCATCCATGACAGCAGATAAATTATAAAAGTCACAATCAAGTTCGTTAGCGATAATATGAGCCAGTGTAGTTTTACCACTAGCAGGAGGTCCCCAAAATATCATACTAGTGAGGCTTTGTTTATCAAGCATAAGCTTGATAGTGCCTGTAGTTCCGACCAAATGAGACTGGCCAATAAAATCTGATAAGGTAGTCGGTCTTAGTATATCTGCAAGCGGCATAGGTATAAATCATATCATACTATAATATTTTTACAGTGTCAATTTCAAAACTACTTTTTTGGACAAATTTTTAGTAATCCTTTATTGTATTTTTATGCTTCAAGATTATATACATTTTCTTCACAATTTATCTTTAAATAACAATAAACTTTGGTTTGACAGTCATAAAGATCATTATTTAGAACTTCAAAAAGAGTATGAGGCTTTTGTAGATGGAATGATCGTGGAGATACATAAGATAGATAATACTATTCAGTTTTTAACTCGCCGCGAAACTATGTTTCGTATTTACCGCGATGCAAGATTTAGCTTTGGTAGAGATAAAACTCCTTATAAAACTTGGATTAGCTGTATATTTAGCCCCAATGGAAAAAAAGCCGACGAACCGGGGTATTTCTTTAGGTTGAATGGTAAAGGAGAGCTCACAGTAGGTGGTGGATTATGGACTCCTGCCCCTGAAAAGCTGTTGATTGTCAGAAAAAATCTGAGTATAGATAGCAAGAACCTAGAAAAAGTATTAA
Organism: candidate division SR1 bacterium; assembly: GCA_014377045.1. Lineage (GTDB taxonomy): Bacteria > Patescibacteriota > JACMRA01 > JACMRA01 > JACMRA01 > JACMQI01. The sequence goes on along the minus strand of JACMQI010000015.1, from coordinate 20,700 downwards.
CAAGATCTGATATTATTAAACATTTTGGCCAAATTGGGGATAATAAAGTTTCACGACCACCTCGGGGTTTTTTAAAAGATGATCCAAATATAGAACTAATTAGGCAAAAAAGTATAACACTTATAAAAAATATTCATTTTATCGGCGATTATGAAGATTTAAAAAAAGAGCTTATCAAAAACTATGAAATCTTATATCCGTTTATACTCGTTTTGCGAGATTTGATTATTGAACGGTACGAGTAGAATATAAACTATCGATTTGCACAAAACTATTTTATATAATACACTAGGGGTTGAAAATAAAATATTAGCTTCCTGTATGAATAAAGAAACGAAAATCCTATGTATCCTTGATGGGTTCGGATTGATTGCGAAAACTGAAAATAATGCATCTGCTCAAGCAAATATGCCGGTAATGCGAAGATTGTTAGAAAAATACCCTTGGATGACATTAGATGCCGATGGTGTAAAAGTAGGCCAAGAACAAGGCTTGGTTGGGAACTCCGAAGTGGGGCACATGAATATTGGGGGTTTACAGTTAGTTAATCAGCTTAGTTATCAGATTACTCGAGGTTCGTTTGGTATGTTTGATTTTGATGAGGAAAATCCAGATCAATTATTTGATCCAAAAGAGCTTTTGAGTAAAAGAAGGCTAGAATTTGAAAAAAGCTCGATACACCTGATTACACTTTTTTCTAATGGTACTATTCATTCTGATTTACGTCATCTTATTGGGGCTATCGAGGTAGCGGATAGATCTGGCTATACTAACATAGTATTGCATCTTTTTTCTGATGGACGCGATTCTGATAGAGAAAGCTTTGTGCCTACTTGGAATAATTTTACGACAAAATTTGGTGATAGATTGAGTAAAATTCATTCAAAAATCTTACTTGGTAGTGTTGGTGGGCGTTATTTTGGTATGGATCGAGATAAAAACATAGAAAGAACTGAACTGGCTATTGAATCTTTTTTTAAAAGTAAACCTAATACTGTTTTTATAGATCTAGATAGTATCGCCGAACACCTTTCGCTAAAAACTACAGAAGCTTACAAGCACGGTATATATGATGAAACTCTCGCACCTGAAAACTTTGGAGTACCTATAGCAAATCATGATACCGTCTGGCTTCTCAATTTTCGATCTGACAGGATGAAACAACTTACTAGTACTCTGATAGACCTAAACAAACAAAGAGAAATGGATTTGTATATGGTCGCTATGAATAGCTATGGAATCGATAGTGAGATTTATAATCTGGATAACTATGTAAATGGTTATATACCAATATTTAAAACGCAAGTAGTACACAATACTCTGTCGGAATACATATCAAACAAAGGTCAAAATCAGTTACATATAGCAGAAACTGAAAAGTACGCTCATGTTACATATTTTTTTGATGGAGGAAGAAAAACCCCATTAAAAGGGGAAGATTGGATAGTAATAGACTCAAATAAAGTAGCAAGTCACGCTGAAAAGCCAGAGATGAAGGCAAAAGAAATCACGGATTATATCATCGAAAATGGTCTTGGAAAATACGATTATATTGTTGTAAATTACGCAAATCCTGATATGGTTGGACATACAGGCGATATGAAAGCATCTATCACATCTATGGAAGTTTTGGATTATCAGCTCGGTCGCTTGATTAAGGAAATCGAGATACATAACTACAAGATGATCATAACTGCAGATCATGGTAATATAGAGTGTGTAGGCGAATATACAAACAGTGAAGGAAAAAAAAGTATCGATACAGAACACAATGCAAATCCAGTGCCACTAATTATCGTCGATCCAAATATAGATTTTAGTTTACTCGTTAAAAAACTTGGAGCTAGTCTCGAAAAGGATGGCATTTATACAAGTGAAATATTTAATAATACTAAAAATATAAGTACGTTGAGCCAAGTAGTTATAGACGGATGGATTGTAGATTCGCAGATTCCAAAAGATATACTGCCGCTTTGGTACAGTGGAGAGATTCTCATTTATTTGTAAAATAAAGCCCAGTAAATATTTTTACTGGGTGTACTATGTTAAATAAATTGACTTTACAAACTTGCTAGAGTTGGACGAATCAAGCTAATGCCGTTTTGAGACATACGACTTTGGTTTGAAATATTAAAATCATAGATGCATACTGGGCTGCATTCTGCAGCTTTTCCCAAAAACAATTGAGCATTGCCGAACTGTTCTTCAAACAAAGATAAAGTTATTTCGTAAGATTTATCTCTGAGTTTTGAATCAGCTTCGCCACGCATACCATAATATCCAAAGTGTATCAAGATACTACCAAATAAATCAGTTGTTTCAAGATTATACTTTGCATTGTCACCTAAATACTCGTGCCAGAAATCATCGACTTCAAAGGTTGGGACGATAGCTGCTGTAGGGTATTTGTGTACTAAATATAAAAAGCACTTAAAAAGCTCAGCTATGTGTACAGCTTTTTCGATTGACCAAAGATAATGTTTACCTTTGACCATGCGACACATAATTGGTTCTAAATCGATACTTTCTAATTTTTTAAGAAAAACAGTATCAACTTCTCCAATAGGCTTTATTTTTTGTAATAAGCTAGTTATCATTGGTATTAACTCCAAGTTAAAAGGATGAATGTATCATTTCTGTAAAGAAGTAATATATTCATACAAGAAATATATTATTTAGTAACTTTTGTCAATGGCTATTACTAATGTCCTTTGATATTTGTTCATTTATATTTTTAGGGTGTAAGCCGTTATGAATGCAAGCTTGACTTTAAATATTTTAGCAAAATAGTGATATATGCTTAGTTATTTGGCATCTTTGGCTGGGAGTTAGTATGTTTCTTACAATTTCATTTCAAATATTAAGTATTATCAATACTTTTCTGGTTGTATTAATGTGATTTATTGGTGCTTCAAATAATTATATCGTGTCGTATCTAATCTCGAGACGTATAGTGTAGAATAGCTACCATCAACTAATGGCACTCTCGATTTGGTTCTGATATTATAATGCTTAATATAAGGAAACAACTATATATCTTTTAATTATTTTATAGCTTATATTGGGTTTAGAACTGTTTATACTATAAATTTGTCAGTTACGTTAGTGTCAGTATTTGCTACTTTTCATTTTTCTATAATACTGCTGAAACTAGATGAAAACTACTTTGGACTTTTACTATTTACTCAACTTAGATTTGTAATAAGTTATATACTAAGTATTTTTCTAGGATCATTTTTTCTATCTCAAAGATAGACTTAACTTTTCTTATATGAGTGATATATATGAGACCTTTAGTACACTTTTTACAAGAACTATAGCACCGCTCGATAAACTACCAAATTAGTTAAAATTATAGAAATAAAAAAGTTTTATACGAAGTTTAATGATGGTTAGCTTACCTAAACGTTTAATATTATTCTTGATGATTGAGAATTAGTTAGCAGTATAATTCAAACCGATGATGCGAAAATTTAAGAAATTAAGGCTATTTTCTGGAGTAGGAGTAATAAATAATTATGATTTCTACATTTCTATCGTTGACAATGCAGTACTTCATGGTAGATTTGGTATGGGATTTTAATCAAGACTTTTGATAAAAAAATCCTTTCAAATACCGTTGCGTTTGCTAGATAGATATAAAAACTGATATCATAAATCAAGAAGCGTTACTTTTTAATATAAGCGCTTACTTGACGAAATTTATAACTTTTATGTATTATAATGAATAGTTTTTAGTTTCAATCGAGACAAAATCTAACCATAAGATTAAGATATATATGTTTCGTAGATTATTATTAGTGTTTACTGACCCAGAATTGAGAGGTAAGATCATCAAAATTTTGTTATTATTGATTGCCGCTAGATTGTTAGCTCATGTGCCAATACCAGTTCTTAGAATACAGGATATTTCAAACACTATTGATAATGATGCTGTTTTTAGCCTATTAAACACTATATCAGGTGGTAGCTATGGTAGATTATCATTTGTAATGCTTGGTGTTGCTCCTTATATCACAGCTTCTATCGTGATGCAGTTACTGACAGTTATTGTACCTAGTCTAAACGAATTACAAAAAGAGGGTGGGGAAGCAGGTCAACAAAAAATAAATCGCTGGACTCGATTAATCACCGTTCCACTTGCCATGCTTAATGCTTGGGGTATTATCCAATTTTTAGCAAATGGAAATGCCAGTGGAAATAGTGTAGACATTTTGCCAGCTGTTTTAAAACAAAATAATTTTAATCCTCAAACAATTAGTCTTTGGTTAGCTATCATAATATCTATGGCTGCTGGTAGTATGATTATGATGTGGATTGGTGAAATCATGACAGAATTTAAAATGGGTAATGGTGTTTCACTTTTGATATTATCAGGTATTGTGGTTCGTGTACCACAACAGTTTGCCAATTTACTGAAAGGGTCTTATCCGATTGTTCAAAACATTTGGTCTGAGCTTATCACTAAACCAAATCAATGGTACAAATATTTTAATGCAGATGCTTGGAAAAGGTTTTTGTGGGAGAGCTCTTACTTTACACCACTCAGAAGCGTATTTGTATTCGGTTTCGTATTTATATTAACTTTGTTATTAGTTGTATTTATAAATGATGCCGTTAGAAAACTTCTTGTTATTTATTCTCGAAGGGGTCATAGTGAAGGAAACTCGCGTACACTAAGTGGAGTACAGGCTGATCTTCCTATCAAAGTAAATATAGCTGGGGTTATTCCTATTATTTTTGCGGTATCGTTTATTCTTTTCCCTACTATTGTAGCTCGATTTGTAGCTACTTCTAACTTGGATTATGTTCGAAATACTGCGACTTCTGTTGAAGCGTACTTAAGTACTGAAAAAAATCAGATTCAAAAGCCAGAAAATTTACCTAATGGTTTTGGAGATTTATATTGGACCAAAGATACAACTCAAATAACAGCAGCTAAGAATTACGACACTACTAAAGGTCAAGAATTATTTGGTTTTACATTTTCTACTAAAAAAGATTTGCAAAATAGCTATCTAGAGGCAACCCCACTCAATTTCAAATTTGATGGAAATAATTTAGGATTCTTACCTGAAACTGTACTTCGGTGGAATGGTGTATTAGCATATTATTTCTATTACTTTATTTTAATAGTATTCTTTACATATTTTTATACAGCAAATATTGCTTTTAAAACTGATGAAATTTCAGAGAGAATGCAGAAAGAAGGTGCTTATATTCCTGGATTTAAACCTGGTTCTCAAACGCAAGATTATCTTACGTATGTATCTAATAGGTTAAATGTAGTGGGAAGTATTTTCCTTGCCATCATAGCGTTACTACCAATTTTGTTAAGTAGCAATCTAAATTTTGGTGATAATACAGGAACTTTAAATGGTATAGTGGGTGGTACAACTTTGTTAATTTTAGTATCTGTTTCAATAGAAACTTTAAAGCAAATTGAAGCTCAAGCGACCGCAGTTGACTACGATCGTTTCACTAAATACTAAATAAACTACAAGCAGTTAATTCTGCTATTTTTTTTCTTTTATAACGTTTTATTCATGTCTGACTTTGATTTCAACAAAAATTTTATTAGCGGTAAAACTAATCCAAAAATTCTCACTCAAGATGATCCAGGGTTAGCATTAGAATCTAAGTATATTGGAAATAAAAATCAGTTAAATCAGCTTGTCCCAGTTAAAAATTCTGAAATAAGCTTATATAATCTTCGACAGGCAAACAAGCCTAAGAGCCTTAATCAGGAAAAAGTTACAAAAAAAAAGTTTAGTTTAGTTAGTTATTTTACTGGTTTATCTAAAATTAAATCATTCAATTTCAAAAAAACTAAAACTTCAGAGAAACCAATGAATGGTGGCGCTAAAAAAATAAAATGGCATTTATATAGTCTAATCGCAGTGTCATCAATTCTTACTATTTTTATAGTCACTTCTATATTTTCACAAAAAGTTACCAATGTAGCCCAAGGCCAAGTAGCAGGAGTTGTAGAAAAAAGCAAGTCAAAAAATCGCTTAAATGAGCCCACGGATGCTTACAAAGCTTGGATTACTGACAAGTTAGGTAGTTACTACCCACCAGAAGAAGATTTTGATGGAGATCAGCTTACTAATGAAGAGGAGTTCATTATAGGGTCTGAGCCGAATAATCCAAATACATGCAACCCGAAAAAAACAGATGCAGAAAATCTAGTAGAGTTTATCAATCCTATAACTTGTAAAGCTATCGATTTATCTGATAATATAGCCATGGAAAAATTTAAAAAAGTAGTAGATTTTAACTCAATACGATCAAAAGTCATACAAAACGATGCAAAAAATATAAAAGAAGAAACAAAAAATGATGTAGATAACTCAATACAGAAATTATTTGGTTTAAGTTCATTAGAAAGTCTTAATAAGCAAGAATTTAATAGCTCCAAATTTAAATCTGAATTAGACCTTATAAAAACTAAACAAGATTCGATCGATAAAATAAACAAAATTAATCAATACATGAAAGAAAATCGTTCTCTTGAACCTTATGATAGAAATTATCCTATCCCGGTAAATGGTGCTGTATACCTTGAAGTTTCATTAAAATATAATGTACCACTGAAATACACTTTAGCAGTTGCGCAGCGTGAAAGTCGTTTTGGTACCGATGCATATGATAGTGATGGGAACTTAACTCGTCCAGGTAAATACAAAAATATTTTTTCTATGGGACTTGATGATAGTGGAAACAATGTTGGATTTGAAACTTGGGAAAAAGGTGTAGAATCATTTGGAAGATGGTACAAACGATATAATGACAGAGGTTTCTCAGATTGTTCTAAGTGGCGTATTTACAATCCAAATGGAGACTACTGTAAAAGTATAGAAGAAACTGCATCTCAGATAGATTATTTTCTAAATAAGTAAAACTAATAATTTAGTAGATTATTTACTTTGTCCGCCAGTCCTGATTAAAACTATTTTTGGTGTAGTATTTACAATACTTAAAACTGGCTTTATGTCACATATATCTTTTGATTTGATACTAGCACTATTTGAACCTACTTGAGAAACATTATTACTTTTATCAGTTGCAAAATATATAACTTGATATTCACCAGATTCTACAAAGGATGAAGTATAGTTAATATCAACTTGTTGCACTGCAATACTGTAATTGCCTGAAGTATTTATATTTGGGTTAAATGTATACTTTGGAAGTGCTTCACCAGATTTAGTCAAACTTACCGTAATAGATTTTATATTTTTTCTACCCAAGTTGTCATTTGTATTACCAGTTATTCTTCCACCACGGGTATATGGATCAATAATTTTTATAGTAAGTTGCATCCTATCTATAGTTTCAAAATTTTCGAGTTTTTGTATTGTTTTCCTTCAGTTGAAGTATTCGAGGTATAAATATAGGCTTCGTTATCACCAAATTTCCATAGTAGATTAGTTTTTTGACTAAAATCTAGATTTGATACATACGCTTCCAAACAAATTACAGTATTTTTTTCTATTTTACAGCTAGACTGTCATAACAAACTTTCTCTTGTATCAGTACCTGATTTTTACTAAGTTAAGTGAATACTCAGGCTAATCCGAAAGTGTCCTACCTACTTTAGTCACAAAATCACAATGTAAGACTTTTTTATCATTATTTTCCAAAACAGTTTGATACTTTGCTTTCTCAAAAGTATCATCATTAAAATTTTGGAAATTTGCTAGGTTTACACCTGATGGTATAGCTTTAGTTATTGCTTGATTTGTACTTCTAAATAAGCTAAAAACCTTATTGATCTCCTCGAGTTCACTAGTCCGAAAAATGGTGCATTGTATGGATTGTTCATTATTGAATTAGGTATTGGAATAGTAGCTCCTGATTCAATACCAAAATCTGCAGAGCATCCACCAGGATAATATCCAACTTTGTGAAAATCTACATAATCTTTGATATAGCTATCGTAGCTTGGAGCTGATGGATCGCCTAGACTCCGCTGCTCATAAATGTTGCGTGGGTTTAATATTTCTTCAACTTCTTTAATATATGGATCAATTTGAACTTCTAGGTCTTCCCACCAAGTTCTAGCCGTAGTTTTATTAGGAGCACAATTAGGGTACACTATCTTAGGTACAGTTTGACCTCGTTCATTATATTCATAAGCTAAATTAAATAGTGCATGACCTAATTCATGTGTCAAGACAATCGTTTCGGAATCATTAAACAATAATAATCAATCATATTTTGAAAAAAACCAATTAACATCTCCAGGATAATATTTTTGAATTTTATGATTTGGCATATGCTCAATATTAGGTAAAATCGCATTATTTCGACTTTCAAATTGTCCAAAATCATTTACAATTACTCCAGGCTGAATAAAAATAAGAACAACATATTTGATACCTAAAAGATTTTAATATGAAGTTATTTGTGATTTAAAATTAGAATAATCATCTACATTTATTTTTTTTGTATATTTTTATAAATTGATTTTGTTTCTATTACTTAGTATTGACTCAGTTTGTAAAAAACTACGGTTAGGAACATCGTTGGGAACCTGAGTTTTATCTATTGTTGTCGAAATAAATATAGTATAGTCGTTTAATTCACTATCTGGAATTTCAGAAGAATATATAAATAATAGATTTAATCTATCTTTTGTTTTGTCAGCTAGTAAATCGAGTCTAAGTGGTTTTAAAAAGTCTAGGCTTATATTTGAAAAAAATTCAGGAGGCATCAAGCTTCCACCTTGCTTGATTACTTTATTTCCTTTGGTATTACTAATGCTTGAGTAAATATGGTAGGAGATAATATTGAAATAACACTCAAAATTATTGATAATATTTGTTAATACACTATGTTTTTTGAATATGTTCATTTGTTTCAGTTTTAAATTTATTTTAGCTACAAAAAAACTAATTGGAAAATCATGAAAAAAATATTTAAGTAATAGTCATTAATTGAATTCTTGACTATCTATAGTTTTTGTTATTATACTGGTATATGTACGTATACTTAGATCACGCTGCAACTACTCCCGTAGATCCAGAAATTTTACAATATTATACCTTAATTGCAGAGCAAACATGGGGCAATCCCAGTAGTGTTCACAGGATAGGCCAGAAAGCTCGCTCAGTTTTAGAAAAAGCACGTATGAAATGTGCAAGCATATTAAGAGTGAGGAGTAGAGAAATATATTTTACAGCATCAGCAACAGAGGCAAATAATATTGCAATTCAAGGACTTTTACTGAAAAGCTCAAAAAAAGTCACTCGGCCTCACATTCTTATCTCAGCATTAGAGCATAATTCAGTTTCTGATTTTACAAATCACCCAGATGCAGAGGTAGAAATTTATCCTGTAAAACCCAGCGGAATAGCTGATATTAATACTATTTTGTCGTTCGTAAAAGATGATACTATCTTGATTAGCTTGATGCTAGTGAGTAATGAAATAGGAGTAATACAACCCATTAAAGAATTAGTAGAAAAAATCCAACAAATTAATGTGATTCGTGTTGCGCAAAAATTGCATGAAATATATATCCATAGTGATTGTGTACAAGCTCCATTATATATTGATCTTGATTTAAAGCAGCTAGGTGTTGATTTCGCAGTTATTAGTGCACATAAGCTTTACGCACCAAAAGGAGCAGCAGTTTTATATATCAAAAATGATGTTAAAATTCAAAAAACTGTGTATGGTGGTGGACAAGAAAAAGGGTTGAGAAGCGGAACTCAAGATATTTCAGCTATTGCTAGTTTAGCATACGGTCTCGATCTAGCTCAAAAAAATGTCGTAAAAAGTGGAACTGAAATCAAAAAATTTAGAGATTGCATAATTCATTTTGTACAAATAAATATACCGCAAGCGTGTATAAATGGCGATTTATTAAACCGAGCCGCAAATAATATTCATATTACTATTCCTGAGGTTGATGAAAGTAGTCTACTAATGGCTCTCGATCTGAAAGGTTTTGGTGTATCGGCAGGTAGTAGCTGTTCTTCTGGTTCCAACAAAAAAAGCAATATATCCAAAATTCTAAACTCAAATATTGAGGGTGCAGATATTAGAATAACTTTGGGAAAAAATAATACATCGGAAGAAGTAAAACTATTTTGTAAAACGCTACAAGAATTGGTTGAAGAGCTATCAAATTCGAAAATTTAATATATACCAAATACTATGAAAATCTTGCCTATTTTGTACTACATTTTCTAATTGAATTTTTGTTCTATTTGAAGTGTCTCTAAACTTATCCTTTATATTTTCAATTGAAGTAGAATCTGTAACTAATGACAGTGATCGTATAGTATCATACTCACTGAGCCAGTTTGACTTAAACTTATTATATTGAGGATATATTGGTGACTTTGACGTGCTTATTTCAGCACATAGTGATCTGATATTTTCTGTAGGTATTGTTAATCCGTCAATTATACCTCCAGGCGCGATTTTGTTATATGTACTTGATCTTATATTTATATCAGTACAAACGGCTTGAAGCTCTTTGGTGTTACCAGTACTATTTTGAATACGGATACATTGATCAATCCATGAATTTTTATAGTCAACAAACTCAATAAGGTGCTTAATATTTGCTATTATAGGCTGAAATTCATTTAATGAGTTTTGATACTCTGTTATAAAAGGTAAATAATTTTTTTTAATTTCATTATCGTAAAATATTCCGAAATTTGGTAGCTGCTTTATTTTTGAATCAACTTTCAAAGTAGCAGCAAAATTATTAATATCCTTCCTATCTTTGTCCGATTGATCATATTTTGCCTCTTCTGTGCAGCTTTGTGCAGCTAAGTTTTCGGTATGAGAAACAATTTGTTGTTGTAAAGAATTTAATTGCTCAGCTTGTAGATAAAATTTTTGGTTACTTTCAAGTACTTGGGCTTCTGCTGTTTCTGTGTATTTTTGTAATACAAGCGGTTGTAATATTTGAAAATAAAATAGTACAGTAGCTAATAAACAAGCGATAGAGATACTCAGCCACAGTATATCGCTTAACAGTATATTGCTAATAAACTCGAGAACTGTTATTTTTTCAATTTTTTTGGACTCATCATATGTCTTAGAATGTGTATACGTTTCAGCGTGATTGACGGGTGAGGAAGTGATTAGTTTTGTTTTAAAAGAATTTCTTAGAACAGGTAGGTACTTATTTGATTGTGTGTCAACAATAGAGTCGGAAGAAGTTTGATCTATTTTGCCAGGCTTAAATTCTGTTGGCATAAAGGTATAATTTATAAAATACAGATTTGATTCTATTGTCAAATAAAAAGTGTTTTATGTTGGGACTATTATTTTAACATACTTTGCCCTTAAAAGACTAGCTTATCTTTATTTGCACAATTACATTAACTAAGCTATTTTAACAGTTTAATAATATACAGCTATCTGCATATTTTATAACCAATGTTGACAAAAGTCGTTAAATTTCATACCTTTTATATTAATAATTAAATCATAACACAAAAATATGTTCAAACAAACACCATACACCCATTCTATCGATTTTCATGGCCAAAAACTCACACTTGAAACAGGACTACTAGCTAAGCAAGCTACCAGCTCGGTATTAGCAACTATGGGACAGACTACAGTAATTGCTGCTGTGGTAGTCGGACAAGAGTCACATGCGGATTATTTCCCATTACAGATTATTTATGAGGAGCGTCTTTATGCAGCAGGTAAGATCAAGGGTTCTAGATTTATCAAACGTGAAGGGCGTCCAAGCGATGCTTCAGTGCTCGCTGGTCGTATGGTAGATCGATCATTACGATCGTTATTTGATCCGTATATTCGAAATGAAATCCAAGTTGTGATTACCATCCTAAGTGTCGATGAGATCAATAGCCCAGATACTCTTGCTGTTTTGGCTGCTTCTAGTGCGCTTTCACTTTGTGGGATTAGCGGATTTGCTGGACCTGTCAGTAGCGTTAGAATAGGGCAATCCGAGTTAGGCCTTATTTCTAGTCCGTCATATGTAGAGCAATCTATGTCTGATCTAGATCTTGTAATTTCAGGAGATGGAGTAAATATAATGATGGTTGAAGCAGGCGGTAATATAATCTCCGAGGAGATAATCGGCGAAGGCTTAGAGTTAGCAAATACAGAATTAACTGTATTAAACAAGTTTCAAAATGATTTTATAAATCTCGTACCAGCTAAAAAGACAGAAGTGGTATCATTTGCTCCAGCTCAAAAATATATAGATTTATTTGTGAAAAACCGTGAATATTGGGAGAAAGCTATGTATACTGGCCCAATCAAAATGAGTGGTAATGAAGCATATAACACTTTGATTAAAACGCTATTTGAGGATCTTAAAAATGCACAAGCTAAAACTACAAATGAGCAAGAATTTTTGAAACTTAAAGCTGATGACTCTCTCTATGAAAAAGAATATTTCCAAATAGCTGACACTTATACTGAATTTATGGGACTTAAGCCTCATCTCGAGCATGCTATTTATGAAGCAGTTACCCATATAGTTCGTGATAATATTATCACAAATGATAAACGCTTAGATGGTCGTAAGCTTGACGAAACCCGCACTATAACTTGTCAAACCGATGTGCTTCCGCATACACACGGGTCTAGTCTTTTTAATAGAGGTGAAACCCAGGTTCTTAATGTGCTTACTCTTGGTACTAATCGTGATGCACAGACACTTGATGATATGGAAGATTTTGAAGAACAGACAAAAAGATATATCCATCATTACAATTTTCCAGCTTATTCGGTAGGTGAAACTGGTCGATATTTTGGCCCTGGTAGAAGAGAAATTGGTCATGGAGCTTTGGCTGAAAAAGCTTTGCTTCCTGTATTACCGTCTGAAGACGATTTTCCTTATACAATGCGTCTAGTTAGTGAATGTTTAGGGTCAAATGGATCTACAAGCATGGCTAGCACTTGTGGTTCATGTTTGAGTTTGATGGCAGGAGGTGTACCTATCAAAGACATGGTTGCTGGCGTTGCAATGGGTCTTATGCTTGATGTGAAAACTGGAAATTACAAAGTAGTCACGGATATTCAAGGTTTTGAGGATCATCATGGTGATATGGATTTCAAAGTGACTGGCACCAAAGACGGTATAACAGCTTTGCAATTAGACAACAAAGTAGCTGGACTTACGGTGGAGGTATTAAAAGATGCTCTCACAAAAGGAAAAGTTGCGAGACTTCATATTTTAGATATTATGAAACAAGAGATTGCCACACCAAAAACTGATATTTCTCAGTATGCTCCACGAGTAGCTCAAATCGAAGTTCCTTTTGAAAAAATAGGTGAAGTAATTGGTCCAAGTGGTAAAATTATTAAGGGCATAATTGCTAAAACTGGTGTTCAAATTGAAATTGACGATTTAACAGGCCGAACACTGATTTATGGAAAAGAAGCAGAAAAAGTAAACGAAGCCAAAAATATTGTATTGAGTCTGATCAAAGAATATGCACCTGGTGATACAGTAACTGGTAAGGTCTATAGACTGGAGCCATTTGGTGCTTTTGTAAAAATAGATGGATCAGAAAAAGAAGGATTGGTGCATATATCAGAAAGCTCTGCAAAAGGCGAAAGAGTTAAGGATATCAAGGACATATTTAAACTAGAAGATGAAGTAAATTTAAAGATTATAGCAGTGAATGAACGTGGCCAAATTAGTTGTACTAGAAAAGGAGTTGAGTAATAGAGATAGATAAATTTGCTTGACAAAACTGACTTTTACTGATACTTTTAAGACAAATCCAAATACAAAATTAGGTAAAGTTAAGTAATTGAATCTGTTTCTTTAATACCAATTAGTTATAAAGATTTGCTGTCATCTCCGAGTGGAACAAAATTTGTTTTAGATTCTGGAATTGGTCATAGCCTATCAAACTGTATTACTTTTGGATATAATAAAAAATATATTTATTATAATAGAGATATAGGTACTAACAAAGTTCATTGCTGTGGTTCAATTTATTTTGATAGAGACACTAAAGAAGGAGGAAAAGGAGAATTTACTTTTTATCTGGATCCAAATCCAGAGATATTGAGAGAATATTCTCATGACGGAGGAATAAGAAGATAAAACTTTTCTTTAATTATTATAAATTTCATAGTATATAAGTGTATTGTGAGATTTTTTTATACTTAATTTCCAGTATCTCTACCTACATATTCATCTTCCACAGTATTCACTATAATTTTTTCACCTTCTACTATAAATGCAGGGACTTTGATAGTTTTGCCCGTTTCTATGACAGCATCTTTAGTAATATTTGAAGTAGTATTTCCACGTACTGCTGGAGACGTTTGAGTCACTTTATAGCTAATTTTAGTTGGCATATCAATAGTAATAGGGTTATCGTTGAAAAAGGCAATTTGTACTTCCAGTCCTTCTTTAAGGTATCCAATCTTATCTCCAATAATATTCTTAGGGATTTCTACAGTTTCATAAGTATCTACAGTCATTAGATTTAGCATTCCATCACTTTCATATAAAAATGTAGCATTAGCTCGGCGTAATTCTGCCTCTTCTACTGATTCTGAAGCTGAAAATGTTTTAGGATAATTTTGACCCGTAATAAGGTCTTTTAGTACTACATTTTTAACTGCTGCTAGTCTTGGTTGTGATCGTAACTCAGCTTTGGTGACAATACACGGTTTACTATTAAAAATGACTACTTTTCCTATTTTGATTTCTGAAAAACTTAACATATAGCTTTATATTAGCCTTGATTTGACAATATTGTCAATAGAGTTTCCAATTATAATAAGTCTATGAATCCTATTCAATATGTAAAAAGGCTAAGAATTTGGCTTGCGTCAATTTTGATAGTGAGTTTAGTCGGTGGTTTCTCTATTGTCACTTATCTCGATCCACTTATTAACAATCTTTATATTTTTGCCTTTCTTTCTACTCTCATGATTTTTCTTATGAGTTTTATATCTCTATTAGGGCTTTGGTGGTTTTTTGATGAACGCCGTAAACTACTCAGTATTTCACAAATTAATCAAATTATTTATCAGAGTCTCATCACAAGTGCAGTTACTATATGCGCTTTAGTCATGAATCAAACAAATCAACTTAATTTTACATCCATAACAATTCTTTTTATTAGTTATTTTCTGTATCAATTATGGGCAAATTCTAAATAAAATGTATATGTTGACAATTATTTTTCATTAATACTTAATTACTTAATAATCTGTGGCTTACGAACAAAATAATCAATTTGGCAATTATTCTCAGTACAATTCTAATTATAGTTATGAGGATTATCAATATTTCAATGGTTTTGAATTAATTATCATAATCATATCTATTGTAGCACTAGTAGTTTTGTTTATTTATGGTATTATTTTTGTTGGGCCAGCAAATAGAAACTCCCAAAGAATATTTGATATGAATCAGGCTTCTTTAGCACTGGATAGTTTTTACTTAAATTCTAGCACTATTCCATCAGAAAGATATTATCCTATTTCTTCGTGCGATGCAGCTATTAACTCTGCTGATTATGAATATACCTTACGAGAATATTTAACTGGAAAAAAAATAGAAAAAGAAACACGAGTTTATATAAATCCAAATGACTGGCGAAGTGATCCTTGGGGTACATACAGTAAAACTATTGGTGAGCGTAAAATTCCAATGAAGTGTCAAGATTTGCTACAGCTCAATTCGAGTGATAAAAATCAGATTATTTATTCTGATAGTAGTTCAAGTTGTAATTATTCGTCGATCCAGTCAAATAAAGCTTATTATCAATGTTATTTATATGGTAGTAGCGTAAATGGCGATAAATATTCACTTGGATATTACAACGAAGAAAAAAATCAAATGGTTATAATAACAAAACGTAGGACTGAAAAACCAGTAACTGTCAATTGTGTTCCTCAGAGGTGCTAAATTCTTTTATCTAATTAGATATTATTTGATTATATATAATATTTTCCAATTTCTTGATCGAGTACAATTTCACCACTCCCAATAGTAACTACGCGTTTTTGTAGCTTATTTACGACTTCTTGGTCATGTGTTGCTAGCAATACCGTAGTACCAGAATTGTTAATTTTGAGTAGTAGATTGATAATATCGTAAGTATTTGTTTTGTCAAGATTACCGGTAGGTTCATCGGCAATCAATAAAATAGGGTTGTGAGACAATGCTCTAGCTATAGATACACGCTGCTTTTCTCCACCAGACAATTCTTTAGGATAGTTACTGCTTTTTTCTGGAATACCAACCAAATTAAGTAGTTTTGGTACATCACGTTTTATTTCTGCTTTTGTAGCACCTGCAACTTCCATAGCCAAACTAATATTTTCATAAACCGTACGTGTAGGAAGAAGCTTGAAATCTTGAAAAACTACACCAATTCTACGCCGTAGATAGGGTAAAAATTCTGGTTTTATTTGATCTACGCGAATGTCTTCGATCCAGACTTCACCACTCACTGGTTTTTCCTCACCAATAAGCATTTTTAAGAGACTTGACTTTCCAGCTCCACTTTGCCCAACAAATGAAACAAATTCTCCTGACTGAATAGTTAGATTAACGTTCTTCAATGCAAAGTTATCTTCATTAGAATAGCGTTTTGAAACATTTACAAATCTGATCATATACTAAGGATGCTCAACAAAAAGAAACCTTTTGTCAATAAGTGTATTAAATTGAAGTTGACAGATAGACTATCGTGCATTATGTATATAATTACCATAGCAAATTAATTGCCATTCTTATTTTATATGCTTAAAAGTCTATCAGCTATCAATCAAAAATCAATTAAGATAGGATCGACTATGTTAGGCTTAATACTAAGTTTTGTCTTAGCAATAGGTATATACTCATATACTACTGGAAAGAAAGTAACAATTAAGCCACCAGAAATCAAATCACCTGTTAGTTTAAATAATTCAACCGTATCTGAACCAAAAAAAATGTCAATTTCAGATAATTCCACAAAAATAATGGCTTGGGTATATCCAGGATCTCCAGCCTGTTCGGCAATAACAGAGTACCAAGATGGGAGAAAAATAGATATATTAAAACCAGAATACCTTAAGTTAGATCCAAATGGTGAGATAGTTACTCTTACAGATAAAGATTATGATTGCAATGGATATAGCAAGGAAAATATCGAGCTTATCAAAAAAAATAGTAAAGAGGCTATATTTATGGTAAGCGGTAGAATGGATGGCTTGACACCGCTTTTTAAATCAAAAGAAAAAATAGATAAATCAATAGACACCATTATAAAAGTTTTAGACGAGTCAGGTTTTGATGGTGTAGAGATTGATTTTGAGGATTATGGTTCTTGGACGGACTTACAATACACAAAATATAAAGAATATATAAAGCAGCTCGGTGACAAAATTCATGAAAAAGGTAAAAAGTTATCAATTGACGTACCTGCTATAATCAATGATCGGTACCAGAGTTTTTACAAACTAAAATACGAAGATTTCAATGATTTACCAATAGATTATTTTACTTTGATGGCATATGATTTCCAATATGATAACGGAGTAGGATCACCTGTTGCCTCGTACGAGGATATCACAAATACTATAAAATGGGCAAAAAATAAGTATAAAAAAACAGAAAATATTGTAGTCGGTATAAATAATTATGGTTATTATGGCAAGTCTGGTGACTATAAAATGACACTAGTTACTACAAAGGCAATCAAAGATAAGTTTAAAAATATTACTACACATAGAGACCCTAATTCAGGAGAAATATTTGGTAAAAGAGGTAATGAGGAATTTGTCTACAGCGATACAGAAAGTATGGATAAAAAGCGAGAAATAGTAGAAAAAGAAGGAATAAATAAGATTTCAGTTTGGCACCTAGGAGGTAATAGCTGGTTTAGTAAATAGTATTTTAATATACTAAATACTCAAAATAATTTTTATATCTATTTACCCAACTTTTTTTGGTTTGATAGTAGCAAATGTACTATCTCCTACAAGTTTTGGTTCACTTTCAAAAGAATATATCTCTGAGTCTAAAAGACTAATAAACGTTTTCATGGTTTCTACAGCTACTTCTGGATGAGCTTTTTCTCGACCTTTCATCTGTACTTGCATCTTGACCTTATAACTTTTTCCTAAAAATTCTTTAATTTTATTTGCACGAACATTGAGGTCATTGATACTTACACGTACAGACACTCGAATAGTTTTGGTTTCTTCTTTTTTAATTTTTTTCGCAGCATCGGATTTGGACTGCTGATATTTAAATTTATAAAAATCCATTAGTTTGACTACTGGTGGCTCAGCTTTTGGGTTTATTTCGATTAAATCGAGTTCTTTTGTTTCTGCCATAGTCAAAGCATCTTTACGACTCATGATACCTAGCATCGCACCTTCTTCATCAAGAACGCGGAATTCCTTACCGATTAAAGCTTCATTTATGTTATAACGTTTTCCAGCATCTTTTGGTTGAGTTCTTCTTCGACGATAATTTGTCATTTTAAAATTAGATAATTAGAGTAATAAATATAACTGTACTATATACTTAGAAGTGTATTTTGTCAAGAATTTTCTATTGACATATATCTTTTTTTAGGTAATTAAATGAGCTATATGTTTTTGCTTTATTTGCTAATCTACTTTATGCTAGTAGTCTTACTAGGTGGATTTGTTATAGCAGGTCTAAAAGGCTACGAGTGGTATGACGATCGTTTTTTAGATGATAAAATAGGTGGTTGGTTTACTAAGCAAAATTATATTTTTGTACAATTATTTCCACCAGGAGAAAATCTTCGCTCTATGCAGGAAATGGAGAGTTTTTATGTTAATCTATCTTCTATCTATTCCGGAAAAAGTAAAAAAGATATTTATTTAGAAGGTAAATGGTATGAAAATTTCACTTTTGAAGTACATTCTAGAGGTGGTCAAGTTAGTTTTTACGTGTATTTAAATAAAAATTATTTACCATTGCTTAGAAGTAGTTTAGCGTCTCATTATCCTGGAAGCACTGTTGTTGAAGTTCCTGATCCGCTTTTGGCTTTTCCAAAAAAATGGGAAGGTAAAGCTGGTCCATATAACCATTTGTTTACCACTGATATTGGTTTTGGAGCAAGTGATTTGTTTCCACTTAAAAGCTGGAAAATGTTTCAAATGGGTTCAAATTCACCTATAACTGATCCGATGACAACACTGATTTCTAATTTCGAAAATATAGAAGCTGAGGATTATATTATCTTGCAGTTTGTCTTGCAACCTCAGGTATATTCTCCTGATAAGAAAAAAGCACTAGCTACAGAATTAAAAAAATTGCGTGAAGACTATAAAGCTAATGCCAATATTGAAATTGGTCCTGATAGCTCAATTCAAGTTCTAACTAAACAGGAAAGAGCTGTGTTGGAGTCCTGCGAACAAAAGCTAACGACAACAAATTTTAAAATGAAAATTAGAACTGCCCTTCTTTCTGTCAATCCTGCTCCACAGCGTAATCTTGGTATGATTATGTCTTTTTTTAAAGAATTCAATACCGAAGTTCAGTTTACAAAACCTGATGCAGATACTAAAACTAGTGCAGCAGCAGAGGGTATAGCCCTAGGTCCATTTCAAGATAAATATTATTGGAAAAAAGAGCAAGACTATCGCAGATTAAATGGTTATAAAGCTATACTGGGTAGGGGTTTAGGCAGGGGGTCAGATGCTAAATTTATGGATGTTGAAAGCTTAGCTTCCTTATTTCATTTTCCAGCTACTGAGATGATCGATCAAAGTCTTGCTAGTCGTGTAAGTACAGATTATGGTAATGTCAACGCACTTCCTAGTGCTACCCCACCAAGTAACTTACCAATATAGATTGTGATATTTTTTTTAGTAAAATAGAATATTTTATAGTTTATTATTAATCTCTATATATTTCCTTTTTCACATAACGTTTGTAGACCCAATATGACACTATACTGATAGTGATGACACCAGTTATATTAATAATTATTGAACCTCCAGTACGTGGCAGTACAGGACTTGCTACTACAGTGATTTTGTAATTCGAAATAACCGTTTTATCACTAGTAATAAAAATTAGGGAATAAGTATCAGGGATGATAGGTACCGATACATCTTTACAGTTTACATTTTGTCCTGAAACAGTACATGTTCCAACTATCTTTTTAGAATCAAATCCAACTTTTAAATCATTCGAAATTGTATATCCTGGTTTTAGTACACCAATACAAGTCGTAGAAGGTGTTCCTGATACAATGTTTTTATCATCATTACAGCTAAATGTAATAAATGGATTTTGCGTATCTGTAGTGCCAATTTTCTTAATATCATCATCACTTATTTGTTTTGCATTTACTTGAATAGTCTTTCCAGTATCTAATTTTGTACCATTGACGTAGGCTAGTTGTGACGGATTACTGTATAGTTGAGCCTGGATCTTACGGACACCGGTTATTGTACCAGTATCTAAGTTTAAAGCAGTAAATACTTGCTCAGTGAAGACAACTTTTTGTCCTTTAGTGCCTTCCACATTTAAAGCTAAATTTGTAGGTGGCGTGATAGAGTCTGGTAATTTACCTACACAAGTAACTGTACTAAACGTAGTTGTAATTTCTGGTGTACATTTTAAGTTTGATTGTTCTAATAGTTTTATGATATCTATCTCTGGATCAAATGGTCTAGCTCCTACCACAATAGTTTTATCTGTAGTGATAGTATTACTAGTATAGCTTTGACCTTGAATAGCTT
>JACMQI010000004.1 GCA_014377045.1 candidate division SR1 bacterium | reverse complement strand
TACATATACACCTATGATGTCTAGCATGTATGGTAAAACTGGAACTGATATTGATAAAGAATACGTGAGCGGTATGGTAATGCACCACCAAATGGCTATCATAATGTCAAATTCAGTGCTCAAAATTGCTAAAGATGCACGAGTTAAAACATTAGCAAACAATATCATTAAGAACCAACAAGCTGAAATTATAGTACTAAGTGAATGGCTTTCTAGTAAGTTTGGTGATCAGGGAATGATGATGGGAATGTAAAATTTAGAAATACGACAATGTTTGAAAAATTAAAATCACTACAGTTTATTTGGTTTCTAATTATATTATCAACATTACCTCTATTTTTATTTACAGACAAAATTTCAACCCAGCCCCTTTTAGTAACTGCAAATTTACTAGGGTATCTGGGTTTGATTCTTTTTGTCTGGCAAATAATATTAGGTTCGAGATTTATAGTTGGTAAAATAACGAATAAAGTTATTAAAGTAACCTCAATCCATATTTGGTTAGGTATTTATAGCACCTTTCTAATAATTCTTCATCCTATTATTTTAAGTAAAGTTTATGCTGAAAGTTTTTTATGGATTTTTTCTATCAACTTTAATTCTACAAGTGAATTATTTATTAGCCTAGGAAGAATCGCTTTTATATTATTTTTAATACTATGGTTAAGCTCTAAGCCAATCAAAGATCGCATTAGTTACAGAATGTGGCAGCGTCTACATTATTTATCATATCCGATGGTTTATTTATCTCTCCTACACCCCTTCTTTATCGGTACACTTTTAAAACAAAATCCAGCGTTAAAATTTGTTTTATATAGTTTGATTTTTTTCTTAACAATAACTATTTTATATAGACTAAGTTACTGGGCTGGATTTTTTAAATATAAATACTCTGTAATTGATATTCAAAATTTTGGATCTTCTTACGCTATTAGGATGAGAGCTATGGACGCGGAAAGTCAGAAAATACTTTCAAAACCTGGGCAATACATATATCTCCAGATAAATCGATTTGGTGAATCACACCCTTTTTCTATCATGGAAAATATTATGAATGGAGATAAAATTACACTTTTGATAAAACCAATAGGAGATTTCACAAATGCTCTTTTACAAAAAGAAAAAGGATATATATTATATTTAGATGGTGCCTATGGAGATTTTGGAAAAGAATCTAAACCTAGTATACCTAGAATTTTGATAGCTGGAAGTACTGGTGTGAGTACTTTCTATTCTATGATTGGTGATTTTAGTATAAATACTGCACTTATCGTTTGTAATAACAAAATTGGTCAAGTGCCAAACGAGGATTATCTGATTCGAAGACTTGGTAATTCGTACCATCAATTTATATCAAATAAATTAAATAATGGTAATAATAGTTCAAATACTGTTTATAAAAAACTTGATATTGACGAACTCAAAAAAATAATTGATTCTCAAAAAACTACACCAGAGCAATATTACTTATGTGGCTCAAAAAGATTTAACAAGGGAATCAGGGATAATCTTAAAAAGCTTGGAATTTCCAAAGAAATAATATACATAGAAAGTTTTAGCTAAAATAAATCATATTAATTTATGAAAAAAAATACTACAAAAAATCTATCATTGTCCTTAGCTATCATTACGCTGGGCATAGGATCTTTCTTAACTTTATATAATGTACTAGACTCTATTTCAATCAAACCAAAAATTATAAATCCAGTATCCGAAATAGTAGTTTCTCAGGAAAATCAAAGTAGTAATTTAGGCCCCAAGATCGAAGATTATAAAGACGGAACTTACACTTCAATAACTAAATACAAAGTTCCTGGTAGTTTGAATGAAATGGAATTAACTATTACTGTTTCTAAAAATGAAGTAGCTGATATTAATATGATATCAAAGTATTCTGATGAAGCTTCAAGTGTTTACGATAATGAGCTTAAGGCAAACTACAAAAAACTATCGATAGGCAAGAGACTTGATAAAGTACCTGAAATACAGATTGCTGGATCAACACCTACATCAGATGCTTTTGATAACGCAGCTTATAACATACTTCAAAAAGCTCTTCAAAAATAATAGATTATTATGGTCTTAGTAGAATTTCAAGCTTTGGGAACTAAGTGGAGTTTAGGTTTTAAAGAAAATATCGATAACTCAGCAATTAAAGAAGCTACGGCAATAATTAAAGACTTTGAAATGCGATACTCTCGTTTTGAGTCAGATTCTCTAGTATCTAAATTAAATAATATGAGATCAATACCATACGATAAACATTTAATAAAAATGATCGAAATTGGAAAATATTGGTATATTCATAGTAACGGGTTATTTAACATATTAATTGGTGATAAAATTGAAAAAAGCGGATATGATCAAGAGCTATCTTTTTCAGATATAAATATCCATTCAGCAATTGTTGGAGATCCAATAAAAGATATTATTATTTCAGAAAATACAATTAAGCTACTTGGTAAAGGAAAGCTAGATTTAGGAGGTTTAGGTAAAGGATATTTAATTGATTTGGTAAAAGATTTTTTAATTTATAAAAAAGTAACTGAGTTTACAGTTCACGGAGGTGGAGATATATATCATCATTCTCCAGTATCACAAGTATTTTATCTTGAGCACCCGTTAAATAAAGGTGAATATATAGATACGGTTTCAATTAAAAATCAAGCGCTATGTTCGTCTTCAAATATTAAAAGATCATGGATTTCAACTAGTGGTATAAATTATTCTCATCTCATAGGGTCAAGATTAGAGCCAGTACAAAGCTATGTAATTGCTAAAGATTGTGTAACTGCTGATATTGTTGCTACAATATGTTGTCTTGAAGGAGTTGAAACACCATTATTTATAGGTTGTTATATATATCTTTTTATTAAAAATGAATTTGTACAAATAACAATATAGATAATAAAATGTCTAATTGATTTTTTTCGTTATAAAGTAGGTGCAAACTTTTGAATGCGTCAAATAAAATATTATTAGTCCAATTTATTTTAAGAAAAAACTAACTTAAATATTTGAAATATTTGATAAATATTCTTTTGATGAAGAATGTATCATTGACAATAGTTGAAAATTATACTAATATACTGAGATACGTTTAAGATGCGTATCTAGTGCACCTGATTTTGTCAATTTCAATCAGGTGTTTTTTTAGAATCATAATTAGCTTATTGATAGTTTAGTATAAAAAGAGACTCGCTATAATCACTAGGTCTTTTATCTTATAAACATAATAAGCTATTTTGAAATTACTCTAAAAAGTAATTTAATTAAATCATTCAACTTCCTTTTCATATTATAATAAAAATAAGTTGGTTTGCCGTATCTAGCCAAGACTCTTTCTTTTTTTAGTTTGCGATCATTAAGAATTTGTTGTATAACAATTTTCAAAATTTGATTTATACCCTTCTATAATTCTGAATTTACTTGTTACTAGTAACAAAATTGTAATTTTGTTCTGAGAACTCTTTTTAAATATAATAAAATGAAATATGAGATTCTCGATTACTTTGCTTTTATTTTCATAATCAGAACCAGCTATTGACAAGAGTTTATAATTACAACATGCTCATAAATATTGTTAGTGCCCACATGCCTCGTATACCCGATTTGAAATTTTTTCATTTTGGGCTTTTTTTAAAGATACAACTAGCTACTTAATTCTCTAATATTCATGTAGCTTGATTTAAATAACTTTAGCTATTAGTTAGAGTTAATTATCTAAAAATAGACCCTACCTTAGTTGGCGGGTCTTTAGTAGCATTATAACTAAGCAGTTTTAGATTATTTAGAAATAACCTTAAGGAATTTTTTTAAGCCATTTCCAATAAATTTCCAGCAATGCATGCTGTTTAGTTAACAAACCGTATTTAGCTTTTATTCTAATTTTTTGTTTCAACGATAAAACATCAGTGAATTCTTGTGGAATTAGATTTGATACTTGATTAGTCGTCCAATTCAATCTTTTACTTGCATGTCGACTAGTTTGTAATCTTTGCATTAGTTATTACCTCCATTATTGTCAGCAAAAAACAATATGACTAATCCATTAATTGCCATATGCTTAGTTTCGTAAACAAGAAATAGATTTTTGACAATAGTTGAGAATTATATTAAAGTATGATGGCTGTTTAAAGCAAATGTGCACTCATTACACCCAATTTGAAATTTTTTCATTTTGGGCTTTTTTTAAAAATATAACCAACTACCTAATTCTTTAGTATTCATATAGCTTGATTTTGATAATCCTAACCAGTAAATTAAAGTAGTAAATATACTTTGATTTATGATAAATCTATGATTTTTAGTATTATATTTAGTATTTACTTGATATAATGTATTTTCGTTACTTACAAGGTTAAACGAACCTGCTAATTTTTGTATTACCTCTTTATTTGAAGCTACAATTTGTGGTTTTACCAAATACATTAAATACTCATTTTTTTGAGTTAATTTTTCTATTTGATGTTGTTTATGCTGATTTGGTACTTTATTTTTATTATCGTAAACCTTGTACCTCAGTTCCCCTATCTTTATATCTAATTTTTGTTTTAAATTAACCGGCCTTATTGTAAGTATAATTGATAAATATTCTTTTTTTGATAATTCTTTTATAATTTTTTGAATATTTGGAATAAATTTAGTTGAAGTACGTTTGAAATTACCGTACCGCTTTGTAGATTTAAATATGCTTGATTTTACCTCAATACTTTTTGCTTCAAAGTATTGAAGAGGATCTTGATATTCTTGTATCTTTTCAATACTTACTCCTTCCATATTTGTTAGTATTCCAGAGATAAATTCTACTTTGCTTTTATTTCTAGTTGTTATTATCATACCTTCAAAAGCCGGTAGTTTATGTATTTCTATAGTCAAAATATCTGATTGAAATGGGGTATGAAGCATACTGAAAAGATTATTAAACTCCTCCGATGAGTCTACCCCTTCCCTATAATTATCATTAATTAATATTTTAATAATATGAATTGGTTTATTGTATTCTATAATTCCTGTGATAATTAGGTATATTGTATAGATTATAAAGGTTACTACAGCAAATATTAGTACCCAAATAACGATTACTTGTTGTTGACTCGATAATTTGTACCAGAAAGTGTTAAAACTATTGTATATAGCCATAAATTTAGCTTTTTATTAATTCTAATGGATCTAATCTTTCTCCATTTTTTTCTATCACATAGTGAATATGTTTTCCAGCTGCACTTCCAGTATCTCCCATTACTCCAATAGCGTCTCCCGCTTTAATTTGATTATCATAGCTCCAGAAAGACTCACTATCGTGCCAAAATTGAATAATAAAGGCATCGTTTTTACATTTTATAGTAATAATGTTAGCTTTTGTTACTTTATCTTGACTTACTGTCTCTGTACCGTCACATGGTGAATAAAATACTTCTTTGTTAGTTTTCTTGTAAGTCTCGTTTTGTTTTGCGTATTCCTCGTTTGGAACAATATCTATTGCTTTATGATCTACACTGTATCCGCGATTGATTTTGGTGTAGTCCAGCTGTTTTCCGCAAAGTGGAGATCCAAAAGGCATTTCTTGCCCTCGTAGTTTTTCGCATTTTGCCATTTCTTTACTTGAATTATCACTAATTGTAGAAAGTATAGTATCAAGTTCTTTAATTTTTGTTTTAATATCATCTACTGATTGATTAAGGCTAATTGTATAATTAACTAATACTATATTTTGTGTATTATTTGGATAAAGATTAATTGTTTTATAATCGCCTTTGTTACTATAGATTTGTATAATTAAATTTCTATTATTGATACTCGACAATGAGCTAGATCGATACATACTTGAGCTTCCGATTTGTTTTAGATTTTTAGCAGTATCTGGAATTTGTGCATCTTTCTTAGTTATTTCTACTTTACTTGTATCATCTTTTTGTAAACTAAATAAATTAATGTCATTTGAATCTTTTAAACTGTACCCATCAATAATAGAAAGCTTGTATTTTAATTTGTTTGATTCACTATACTTCTTTGTATCCTGTAGTTTTTTTACATCTTCAGCCGTTACTGTATCAACAAAAATCTCTTTTGCCGTCACTGATTCACTATTTTGAAGAATCGAGATTGCCTTTTCTAGTGATTCCGTATCTCTTTGTGTAATATCTTTATGTAAGTTATTAATTACAACTTCATCAAAATACCCATACTCTTTATTTTGCTCACCAAAAAGATTAAATTTACTGTTATATATATCTTTTCCATCTAAATTTTTTGAAATACTAACCAGTGTGTAACTTGTTACATTATTTAATATTTGTGGTTTAAGTCCTAGCTTTCTACCTTTGAGTTCGTATAATAGAATTTGATCACTATTTACCATTATTTGACCATTTTCAGGGGTAAACCCTGTTTGTATTGCCTGTGGTTTTTCTAGTAGCTTAGTAGAATTAATTGTCATTTTTACTGACTCATTTGATACTTCTACTTTTTTAATATTTTCGGTATGCTCAAGTACCGTTATTTTAAAATCAGTATCACTAATGTCTATCTTATACCCTGCATATTCAGCTTGATTAAGTGGAATTGATTCATTTTTCGTCGTATTTTGAGCTGCACTATTATGGTTTGTGGTTTGTGGTTTTTTAAAAGAAATAAACTGGGAAGCTAGAATAATTAATAAAATTATTAGTACTCCAAAAAATATTGTTGTTTTACCACCATTTTCAAACCAAGTAGTAAACTTATCTTTTCTTTCTTTAGTTAAATACTGGTTTACCTTTGTTAAAACTTTAGTTTTAATCTCATTATATTTATTCTTAATTTGTTTTGTTGCATTTTTTGACATAGTGTTTAGTTTAATTAATTTGTTTCAGAAACTTGCATGATAGAATTAATGACAAATTTAGGGTCACTTAAATCATAAATTGCGTTATTTCCCTTAAAAGAGTATCCAGCTGATATATTATTTAAATCTCCAAAAGGATCATTTGTAACTATTTTTCCATCACTAGTATAGCCTTTGATTACTAGAATATGGCCTAGAGGTGCGTTAATGGATAAAATGAGTGGAAAGCCATTATTAATTGCTGGAATAATTTGGGTAATCCCTATAGTTTGGGATTTAAGTCCAATAAGACTAAAATACTCTGAAATACCTACAAAGCTGCTTTGGTTGCAATACCCTTTTGCAGTAACTCCAAAAGCTCCTCCTGGCACTCCTTGATCTTTACAGTAGTTAGGTAAATTTATAGTAGTATTTTGATAACTATTTAATTTTAAATTATCACCAGTAGTAAAAGGTATTTTTTTGAAGTACCCTGCAATCATAGTTGAACTAGCAGCGCCGCAAATTATCTGACCAAGAGGATAACTGCTTCCTATTATACTTGTAGTAGGCCCCGTTATACCACCTTCACTTATCCACTGATTAAAATATGGAACATCAAGTACTTTAGCAGTAATACCGTTTAAAGAAGTTTCTGTTAAATCACCTATAATTGCCGCTCCTGATTGCTGTTTAAACTGGTTAGAAGATAAGGAAATAGAAGTAAGAAGGGAAAGAAAACCAATTACAAATATTATGAGAAGTGGAATAATAAATATTTGAAAAGTAATTAAGATACTAGCACTTTTCTCTCCAATAATTGGTTCCAGGGTTTGAAACAATAAATTATCAAAGACAAAACCTCCAAATTTGTTTCTTTTCGTAGTTTGCACTCTTGATTTAGGCATTTAACATAGCATTTAGAGTAAAAGTAATCCCGGAAAAAATACCGAGAAATCAAGAAGAATAGTGGTTTACTTTTCGTTTTTATAAACTCACAATTATATGACTGTTTTAACTTTACTTTGGGGATTTTGTCAATGGAAATTTTGTATTAATTGACTATACTTAGTCAATTACATTGTATAATATAATGCCTGATTTAAAATCAAACCCTACCCTTAGTAATTATCAAAATTATATATCTGAGATGATAATTGAACGAGGATTTACTGAAAACAGCATACTGCAAAACTCACTTATGCTTGGTGAAGAAGTTGGTGAACTATTTAAAGCTATACGAAAAGCTGAAAAAATGTGGATAGACAGTAACTCAGATATTCACAATATCGAAGAAGAAATGGCTGATGTATTTATATATCTTTGTACCCTTGCAAATCAGTATAATATAGATCTGGAAAAAGCTTTTAGGAATAAAGAGGAAATTAATAAAAAGAGGATTTGGAATAATAAATAATCAAATTATTATAGCTTAATACTTTAATTATATTATTAAATATATAGTATAAAGTGTTTTTGAACAATTAATTAGCCTTGACAAGTATTCAATTCTATATAAAAATTAAATCTGGTTTTAGAGGTAACTCATGGTCAATACTGATTTTTCCCAATTTTTGGCTGAAACGTTTCCAAAGTCCATTTTTACTATTATTATTTTCATTGCTCTCCGTTTCCAATTCAAAGGACTTTACGATTCTGTCGAAAATATATTTGATTTAAACGAAAAAGAGCCTGATGTTAAGCTAAAAAGTAAAATTGACAAACCATATTCGGGCCAAAACTTTCTTGAGTCAAAAATCAAGAAACAAGGAAAAAATACTCCAAAGTAAATTAACTGTTAAAGTAATATATTTCAGGTCTAAATATACGACTATGAAGATTAAATTGCTGAAACAGAAAAAACAATTAGTTCCTACAAAATAGCTTTTTTGCTATTTGGTAGTCATACTTTAATGCATATTGTAATAATATGTCTTTTTTTTAATTAATTATTTTGCGATCCAAACTCGTCTTTTTGCTATACCTGCAACTATTAAGTATGATGTAACGATAGCAAAAATTGAAATAAATACAGCAGTTGGTAATTGAGAAAAACCAAAATACAAACCAATTGCGGTAAAGGGCAAAATAACAGCAATTAAAAGAATGATAGCTGAGTTAAGAATTAATAACTTACTTGGCATGCTTTGAGTAAAGAATGATTTTTGACTACGAATTATGTATATAACGAGAAGCTGAGTGGCGATAGATTCGATAAACCAGGCTGTTTGAAACTGACTTTCAGATAAATTAAATATTTTGTAAAATACAAAAAAGGAAATTAAATCGAAAGCGCTACTTACCATACCAAAAACAATCATCGCTGTTTTTAAAAATTTCATATCCCATCTTCTCGGTTTTTCAATATATTCTTTATCCACAGTATCAAATGGAAGGGCTAGCTGGGAGACGTCATACAAAGTATTATTTAAAAGGATCTGTACTGGAAGCATTGGAAGAAACGGTAAAAAGAGTACCGCACCGATCATACTAAGCATATTACCAAAATTAGAGCTTATGGCCATTAAGGTATATTTATTAGTATTTGCAAAAGTCTTTCGACCTTCAGTAATTCCATTAAGTAAATAGTTCAAATCCTTATCAAGTAAAATAATATCTGCAGATTCACGGGCTACATCAACTGCATTATCAACTGATATTCCTACATCAGCGCTTTTGAGTGAAAGAGCATCGTTTATTCCATCACCCATATAACCAACAATATTTCCATCTGATCGAAGTAATTTAATTATTTCTTGCTTTTGAGCTGGATTAAACCGTGCAAAAATATTACATCTTTTAGCAGCTTCTAGCTTACCCTTCTCATCAAGAGTGATAAATTCATCACTATCTATCAAACCATTTATTTCAAGTCCAATTTCACGACAAATTTTTTCTGTAACAAGCCTATTATCCCCTGTTATTATTTTTACTTGTACTCCTTTTTGATTTATCTCTTGTAAAGCTTTTCCGGCAGATTTTTTTGCTGGATCTAGAAAGGCTAATAACCCATCAAGAACCATTTCTGATTGTTCAATCTTCTCATTTACATCAAAATCACGGTGACAAACTGCAAGAACTCTAAATCCATCTTTACTTAATTCATCGTAGAAAGTATAAAATTTCTTTTTAGTATCCTCGCTTACTGTACAAAGTTTTAGTATCTCATCAGGTTGACCTTTAGTAATTAACAGATGTCTATTATCTGCTGTCTTTACAACTACTCCAAGAGTCTTACTCTCAAAAGTATATGGTATCTCACTCACCTTTTGATACTGATCAACTGATTCTAGCTCATGATTTAAGATTGCATCATCAAGTGGATTTTTTAACCCTGTTTGAAAGTAGCTATTGATATAGCTAAGTAAGTAAACATGCTCATCTTCTTCATTTTGTAAATTAAGATGCTTAACTAAGGTTATGGAATTTTCTGTTAATGTACCTGTTTTATCAGTACAAAGAATATTCATTGACCCAAAATCTGGTATTGCATCCATTTTTTTAACTAGCACACCTTTTTTACTCATCAGTAAGCTCCCACGAGCCATGTTGATACTAGCAATAACTGGTAAAAGTTCTGGTACGAGTCCTACAGCAATAGCGATCGAAAACAAGACACTTTCAAACAAAGAAGTGCCTTTAATGATGTTTATTGCTAAAACAGTAAAAACAATTACCGTTCCAGCCTTTAAGATTAAAAGACTAAAATCATTAATACCTTTTTGATAAGCAGTAAGTGGAGTTGCTTTCTTAAGACCATCAGCAAGTTTACCAAACTTTGTTTCAACTCCTGTTTTTTGTATAATAACATACGCAAAACCAGATACTACAGTTGTTCCGCTATAAACTTCCTCATTAAGCGGTTTATCCACTGGAAAACTTTCACCAGTAAGTGTTGATTCGTTTACTTGAAAATTGTCAGTTTTTTGTACTATCCCGTCCCCTGGCAAAATATCCCCTATTGTAGCGAAAATTAAGTCACCAGGAACAAGTAAATTTAAGGCGATTTCTTGTTTTTTACCGTCACGAATTACTGTTGTTTTTCTATGAAGGCTATTTGTAAGTTTAGCAATAACATTTCCGGTTCGGTATTCTTGAAAAAAATCTAAACAAGCGCTAAGTAAAACCATGAATAAAATAATAATACTATCACGAACTTCTCCAAAGAAATAGGCAAAAGCACTTGAAATAAATAGTATCAAAACAATTGGACTATTAAAATTACCTAAAAAAATCTTTAAAACTCTGAATTTATCTTCTTTAGAAATAGTATTATATCCATATTTTTGAAGTAGCTCAGCTGCTTCGGTACTTGTAAGACCTTGAAATATTTTTTCGTCTTTCATAGACTAAGTATAGCTTTATCTCATATAGATGTCAAAAAGTCATAATTGAGTTTAATTATACTTATTAGTTTACATTAAATTGCGTATACTATTAGTTAAATGCCTCTCAAGTATCTATATATACTATTAAGACTAGACAAAAGACGAAAGAATACATATTCTAAAGTAATTCTGAATTATTTTTGGGTATTTGAATTGAAAAAGAAATCTGGTATTTTTATAGTCTTAGAAGGTGCAAGCGGAAGCTTTTAAGACAAAAGCATTTTTAATTCTTTTTTTATTGAAAAACGCGATTCTAGTGATTCTATAATTGAGGGTTTTCGTAGACCAAACATACTATTAATTTAATTATTAAAAAAGTATAGAATTATTATATGATATTAGCAAATTAAATATTCAAAAATATTATTTATGTTGAAAGTATAAAGTATTTTAGTCTGTATAAAAATATATTTTCTTAATCATATTCTACTTCTCGTAGCTTTGTATCTTCTTCATGACTTGTTGATACATATCGCCACTCATTTGGAAGCACTTGATAGTCAATGGCAATATGTTCGCTTTCTCTGTAAATAATTCCTGTACCAGCTTGTGAGGTGGTTTTAAGAAGCTCCTCTTCCTCTTTTGATAGTGAAAATATATTGAGCTTTTTCATTGCCGATATTGATGCAGTAGTTTGTTTTAAAATTATATTAGTTTGAGCGAGCCTTAAAATTTCTGCACCGCCGTTTTCTTCGTTCCAGTCTTGAATATTTTGGGAAATACAAACCAGTCCCATTCTGTATTTTCTTGCCGTTTTAGCAAAGCTTAGTAAAAACTTACTACTAATCTTACTATTTAAAAACAAATGGGCTTCATCGACGTACAAAAGTATTCTATGTTCTTTTTTAATAGCAATATTTGAAATTAATTTAGAGATAAGAAAAATAGCGGAATTAAGAATAATTTCTGAAGAGTTAAGTTTTTTAAGAGCGAAACAGACAATATTACTTGAAATATCAACATTTTGCTTATTAGAGAAATATCCTCCATATTCTCTTCCAAGCCTTAGAGACTGTAAATCTTCCAAAAATGCTGGTATATTTTTACTTTGCTTCGTGATTTTTTCTAAATAATCTAAAAAGCCTTCCATGTTTAACTGCTCATTAGATATTTTTTTAGCTAAATAATCACTGTAGTACTTAGTTAGTAGCGAACCAAGCTCTGCCCCTACTTTATAGTTTCTATCATAAATAAACTGGGATAGAAATAATTTTAAAGTTTCAATCTGCTCTTCAATCGATTCTTTTGTAATATTAGTTATGCCAAAAGGGTTAATTCCATTTTCTTTTGATATTTCAACTACTTCACCACTTAAAGTTTTAGTCATATCTACATACTCATTTTCTGGATCGAGTACGATGGTTTTGAATCCTAAAAAGCTTGATCGATTAATTTGACTCTTAGTCCAGACTGACTTACCTCCACCAGAAGCTCCCATAATATTCATATTATAGTTTTGCTCAGAAAATAGATTGAAAAAAACTGGAGATTGGTCAAAATGATTAGCGCCTAGAAATATACCATTTTTATGATGAATCTTTTTACTGACAAAAGGAAGTAAGTAGGAAATAACTGAAGTTGAAAGCAAGTGAGTATTTCTTTTTGATGGACTACAAAGTGGTAGTATAGCCTTTAATGACTGTTCTTGTTTAAAAATTAACGGACTAAACCCAAGCCCAATGTCCCGCGATGTTTCAATAAATTCTCGATTAAAACTATCTAAATCTTGTTTACTTTTACTATAAATTGTTGCGTTAAGACTTATCAGGAAAGGTTTTTCTACCCCTTGAGCCATCATTTCGTCAAAGTCTTGAATTTCAGATAATTCTTGATCCTGCATTCTACTTCTAAGTCCCCCTCGCTCTACTCTCGTTCTCTGTTCATCTTCAATGGTTGCAATACGCTCTCTAGCCCTACCTTGTACATACTTTTTCTCTGTATCTCGAATATGATAGTCAAAACTCATTTCTAGATTGTTATTAAGCAGTAAATAAATTTGGTTTTGCTGAATATGGGTAGGTAAATCAGTTAGACTATATATTGTTTGATAAGTATCTCCAACTTTAAAATAGTCCCAGCCATAATCACCTAGATTTTTTTCATCATTTTCATCTTGTTTATTGTTTAAATTATTTTCAGTTACAAAAGATTCAATTTTTGAAGCTAAAAGTGGTTTGTATTTAACCCCCACTTTTTCTAAATTATCTTGTAATCTACTTGTTTTTTGATTTAGTAAATCTATATCATTTTTGGTATTCTCAACTTTTTTTTGTTTCACAATTAAGTAAAAATCTTTAGTAGTAAACTGGCCTCTAGCAAATAATTCTGTAATTTCATCTAAATGAGTGTCAATTTCTTTAGAGGTTTGTTTTGAAACAAATTTTTTTTGATTTTTAAGGTCAGTAAAGTAGTTTAAATAATCTTCTTTGGTGGCTATTCGACAAACGACTTTGATTTGAATTTCTACGCCACGAAGATTATTAAGTAATATTTTAATTTGATGGTTTAAACTGTTTCTATCATCTGTATTTTTAAGAAAAATATCTTGTGGAAAAATTTGAGTAACTGAAAGATATTCTTTATCTGTTTCAATAATGTTATCAATGATATTTAAATATGTTTGTTTAATGACTTTTCTTTTA
Organism: candidate division SR1 bacterium; assembly: GCA_014377045.1. Lineage (GTDB taxonomy): Bacteria > Patescibacteriota > JACMRA01 > JACMRA01 > JACMRA01 > JACMQI01. Next base: position 10,751 of record JACMQI010000004.1, on the reverse strand, counting down.
TTTCTAAATACAAAAAACTTGAAGGCAGGAATTACTAGAGTGTAGATATATTGATATTTAATTTGGTATAAAAAAAGTAGTATGTACGTTATTGTTGCTGGTGCACCTGTAGTTAAGACTATATACTCCCATTTTATCCCGAAACGTCTGTGAAAAGCGAAACCAATTAAACTTGCCAGTATTACAAAAAAATATCCGAGTAAAAGATCAAGGCTAAGACCTTGAGAATCTAACCTATTTCTTAAATTATTTACATTAAGTACGCGGATTTGATCAGACATATTAGAATTTGTGGTATAAAAAATACTTGGACAAAATGTCCAGAAATATCTTTTAACGAAATGAGGCTAAAATTTGGATTTTAGCTTATCTTATCATGATTCAAATCAAGTTTGCTTCTTTTTGTCAATCACTTTTAAGTAAAACAAAAACTCATTTAGTCTTGAATTAGAATAACTTTGTGTTATATAATTTAGAAAAACTGATAAAATAGAAGTAAATTGAGTTTAACAAGTGTATTTCTATTAGTTATTATGGGAATTTAGACAAATAAATAATATGTTTTAAATACTACCCAATTTTCACTCCTGTCATACTTAGAGATCCCATGATTAACTCGTTATTAAATATTTTAATCATATCATCTGGTTTAGCGGTACCTAATACATACAAAAGTGGATAAAAGTGTTCTGGACTTGGTACACTGTTCTTTGAAATACTACCATATTTTTCAAATTGAATGACATTTTCAAACTCTCTTTTTTGAATATTGTCTACAATAATATTGTTAAACTCGCACGCCCAAGAATATGGTTGATTAGGATTTTCCCAATTCATAGCTCCAAGATTATGAACGATGTTTCCACTACCTAATATGAGTACACCTTCTTCTCTTAAATGTTGTAATTTTTGTCCAAAATCAAAGTGTTCTTGAGGAGTTTTTGTTATATCTTGACTTAGTTGAAACACTGGAATATCAGCATCTGGATACATCTGGCATAAGACAGACCATGCTCCGTGATCAAGACCCATCTTTAGATCGGTATTGATTTCTAGTTTATCTGCAATACGAGTGGCTATTTCGGTATTTCCTGGAGCAAGATAATGGTAATTGTGTAACTCAGGAGGGAACCCCCCAAAATCATGGATCGTTTGAGGGTTGGAATTAGTTGAAATAAATGTACCATGAGTCTCCCAATGCGCCGAAATAACTAAAATAGATCCTGGTTTAGGTAAAGAAAGGGCAAGTGCTTTCCATGTCTGAGTGAACTTGTTATCTTCAAGAGCATTCATAGGTGAACCGTGTCCGATAAATAAAGCGGGGAGCATATTTTGTTATTGTGAGAAATTATTATAGTTATGTCTAATTATTATTAGACCTTGTAAATTAAGAATTTTATATATATATTATTTGAAAAATTTGTTAATAAAACCTTTTAAAAGATTTATACAAATAATTTATTGTTAATCAACTACCTTTTTACTAGGTAACGATTAAGTGCTAACCAGCTTGTTCGAAGCATAAATCCAGTGTGAGCAAGTACAAAAATAAATGCTACAATACCCAAAATACCCAAATTTTGTATATTAGTAATAAGTCCTAGTACTAATAAGACAATATATCCTAGTGTAACAGCCCAACTAGTAGCAACATTTAGATGCCAAGTATTTTTGATAAAGTTACCAACATATATTGGCAATACAAGTTGAGAAGTAACTATAATCAAAAACGATACTGTAAGAATCAAAAGCGCTAGAGGGTATAACTGCAAAACAAGAAAAATAACTGCTGCTATCCCTGGTATAATATATGCACCCAAGCCTATCAAAATATCCATTCCAAATACTTTACTCCACTTAATAGACGGGATTGAAAGTCGATTTCTCCTAGCAAGTAGCCATACAACAAGTAAGGTAACTAATAAGACTGAAGCTTGCCAGGATAGATTAAAATACCAAATAGCTTGTTTACTTGTGTCTTCATTGTTCTCTTTTTCTACCTTTTTCAAATCCATTACACCAGCTACTTGTGGCCTTAAATCATCTCCTTTTATCTCACCATATTGTCCTTGTATTTTCCCTTTAATTGTCGAATTTATAACGGTAAGTGTCCCTGCACCGACATATACATCCCCTACTACATTTGCATTTTTAAATACAACGTCACTTCCAGCAACCATTACATCTTCATTAAAATTTCCTGAAATTGTCACGTTATTACCTGCAACGCGCGCACTCCCAACCACGTATGGCGAATCAATAACCACTGTACCACCTGCGACAAAAAGGCTCGCACCTACTTGTGATTTGATCGTTACTGTACCTCCAATGACCACCGCATTTCTATCTACTATACCAGCTGTTGATATTGTACTGCCAGCACCAATCAAATCTTTTTGCACTTTTGCATCCACTGTAACGTTCGAACCAGTTACATATACATTTTCATACACCTTATTTGCCGATACAGTATCGCCACTTATAAATTCCGCAGCCGCAAAGCTATTTATACCCCCAAAAAAACTAAAACTAAGAAATGTAACACACAATAAAATAATACTATTTTTTACAACCATATAGAAACCAATTAGGACTCAGGCATGGGCAGATCTTATTTATATGTCAATAAAATTTTTATTATTTTTATTTTTTGGAGATTAGATTATTGATTATATCTTCTAAGTTTGTCTTCCTAATGAGATTTATAAGGCAAAAGAAATTTTATAGCAAATCTTAGTAGTATTGAGAAAATAGATAAAATTGACTATGATTAAAACCAAAATGCTTATTCTTTCTATAATTCTGTTATCAAAATAACTATTTGGGTTAGACAAGAAGACAAAAAGTCTACACAACTTTATACACATGGTTTAAAGCAAATTGCTAACCTAATTTTAACCTAATTAATTTTAATATATATGCAAGAAAAAGAAATTTTAGATCAATGTCTCACCGATGGTGTACAAAAAATAGTAGTAGGAGCAGTAATTAAGCACGATAACAAGTCTCTTTGTATTAAGAGAGCAAGTGATGACTTTATGGGTGAATTAATAGAATTACCAAGCGGCTCTAAAGATGTGTGTGAAAGCCTTATTGAAAGTTTAAAACGAGAAATTAAGGAAGAAACTGGAATTGATCTTAATGAAGAAGTTGAACTAGATTACGTTAATAGCTTTGATTACGTTTCAGGTTCAGGAAAAAACACACGTCAGGTTAATTTTTTAATTGAATTAAATGAACAACCTGTGGTTACTTTAAATCCACTTGAGCATATTGAGTATTATTGGTTAAAAAAAGAAGAGCTTAGTAATTACAATATTTCTGAGCATACTAAAAATACTATTTTAAAATGTATTTAGTTTAGAGGTTTGTTCGAGATCTATAATTTTGAAGTATCATCATATGGTTACAGTCTTCTTCTATAATCACCAGAGAAAATAGCTAAAATTATTGGAGAAATAACCATAAAAGTTATAACCATAGCAGACCCTATTACAATTTGAACTATTATTGGATTAGGATAAAATTGATAAATTCCTACTAAGATAAGAAAGTAGAGGCCGATTCCAGATAAAATAAATAATATGCTTAAAATAAGCTTTATTATTTGCCATAAGATAATTCCGAGGGCCATAAGAGGTAATAATAAAATAAATAATAATATACTTAAAATTGCTAAAATTAAGATACTAAAGAGTATGAAAGATCCTATAATTATTTGAATTATTCTTTCTTTAATTCTCATAAGGTTGGCTCTTTGTTTTTTTTAGTGCTTTACTTAGTAGCTTGGACTCTTTTTGATTATTTATCTCTCTATTTTTTTTAACTAGAACTAATTTTGTTCTTCCTTTTGCTACACCATAGGCAGCATTTGCAGCTTTACTAACTAATCCCCCTGCAGCAATAGCCCCTCTTCGTGTAGACTTAATTAATCCAATTCCACCTTTAAGAGTATTTTTTACCCCTCCTTTTGTATAATCGATACCCATTCTGCCGCTTTCATATCCTAATCCTTGTATTAAGCCATTGCCAAATGTATTAGAAGAAATCACACCTATTTCACCAAATATTCTTCCGATTTGAGAGTTTACTTGCCATAGGATAAATATGAAAACTATGAAGATCAAGATTTGAGAATTTGAAGTTGTGGTTTGATTTGCTAAAAATCCTTCATAAAATATTTTATAACAAATTAGAAAGATTGGTAGATGGATAAGGTTCGATATCCAGCTATTCCAGAAATTTCTTGTTATATCGTTTTTAAAAGGAGCTAGATAGAATACTTGCGCTAAAGGTACAAATGGGGCTAAAAGATATAGTATTACCCATCTCCAGGCCATTTGAAGTATGATGAAAAGAAATAGTATCGTAATAACTATTGTTGGCAACAGAATTACAAAGGCTTGAAAAATTACTTGTAATATTTCTAGAGGATTTGAGTTATTTGATCCAGTATTAACTCCAAATATTTCTGTATTTGAATCTTGATATTTAGCTTTCAAATTATCTAAATATTTGTTTACAAATTCTGTTAAAATACTTTGACCATTGCTACTATTTATTCCAATTACATCTTGAGTAAATACGTTAGCTAGATCTATTGAAACACTTAGTATCCAGCCTGAAATAAATAGAAGGATAAAACCTATAATGTATTTTTTACCTAGTTCTTTAAGGGAGCCAGAGGAACCTGAAATTACTTTAATTGATTCTATGGTTAAAAAGAGTACTATAATTGAGGTGCTTATTCCCATAAAAATATCAAAAACTGGCTTTGATGATTTAACTGTGCCGGTTGTAAATTGTATATCTGTGCCAGCTTGTGTAATGTATTGTGGTGTAAAGTTTAAAAAATCTTTAAAAAGTGGGTCTAAAGATCTGTAAATATTCTTGAAAAAATCGATAAAATCTCTAGTAATCTTTTTTCCATCGTTTTTAATTGGAGCCTGAATAGGTGCTTCCTGCCCTACCCCATTTGAAGGAATATACTTATTTTCATTTTGTTTTCCAACCAATACTTGACTAGTCAAGTTTGGCCTATATATAAAAGACTTTGTATATAACTCACTTACATTAAAGCCCAGAACAAACGAGCCTAAAAGTATGCAAGCAAGTGCCATAGCAGAAAGTATTCCAGCCACCCTATTTCTCCTATACAATTTTAAGAAATATTTTACTGATCGGCTAACTTCTTTCTTGAATAACTTTGTATTCTTGTTGATTCTATTTGTATCAATAGAATCGATTAATTTAGATAAATTCACACTATTAGAAAGTGATATTTAGGTTTGTTGAGGCCCACTTTACTACTCCAGGTGCAATGTTGTAAATTAATATACCCCCTAGGGCTCCAAAAAAGATCTTTTTACCTAAACTTCTTTTATCGATATTACCTCCAGCAGTGACAAATAAGATACCACCTAGACCAATTGCCAGTACCGCTACTGAATTAATCACTGGAGCTAGCTGTGTGTAGAGAGAATCAATAAAAGTAGAAATTCCTGTACCTACATCTGCAAAGACTAAAATGGACTGAATTGATAGTGCTAAAATTATAATTAAACTGTAATAAAAAGTTTTTTGTAAAAGGAATTTAAAGACTTGTAGTGTTTTAGACATAGCGGGATAAAAATATTGATTATTGAGTTAAAAATACTTAAGAATTAGTTTGTTGCATAAAAAAATACTCGGGCAAAACTGAACCGAGGATATCAAGAAGATGATAGTAAATAAACCTTGACTTGCAAAGGATTTAACTATGAAGTAGTTCAATCACAAACACTATCTTTTGTCAATGGTTTTTTGAGATCAATGAAGAATAAATATTTGACAAAATGTATTTTATAAAGTAAAATTAAAGTATATTACTTTATTATGTCTAAATTTACTACTAAAAACTTAGTTGTACCTATTGAAACTCACTTAAAAGATGAAGTGAAGGCAATTCTTGTTCGTCTTGGATTAAACCAGTCTCAGGTTGTATCTGCATTATACAAAGAAATAGCCCGAACAAAAAAAGTACCACTTTCATTCGATCTTAACGATACTAGGGAGCCAGATTCAGAAGAGCTAGTTGCTATAAATAATTTTTTAGCACGAAGAAAATCTGAAAACTATAATACTCATTCACTTGCTGATGTTATATCAGAAATTGAAACTTCAAAAGGTAAAACTAAATAGTTTTATATGGTTGATTCGCCGCAAGATACAGTTAAATACTGTATTATTTTAGATGATGCTACTAAAAAACAGCTTAAATTATTGAGTAAAAATACTAAACTCTTTGCTCGAATGTTAGTCATTTTTAAGGATATTGAAAACAACCCTTACTCGCCCGCTTTTAAATTCGAAAGGTTAAAACATAACCTGAGTGGATTTTGCTCAAAAAGATTAGATCAAAAAAAATCGTATCATATATTTGGTTGAAGATAATATTGTAACAGTGACAATCATTTCTATTCTAGGACATTATTAAAATTTTACACTTAATCAAAGAAAGAAGAGCCTTATAAAATGGCGCGTTTTAATCATCTGGATATTTTGAGTTTTGTACGAATGTCGCTCACCCCATTTTAGTATAATTTTGTTAAAAAATATTGTTATAATTTGTAAATTTAGAAAAATATTTCATTTTAAAATTTGGACTTTTGAATCATAGTATAAATGTTACTTCGGATTTCAGTGTTATATATCTTGTTATCCATTAACGTTTGAAGGGCCGAAACTTTCAATTTGCGAGATTTTTCTAGCAAAGAGTTATAGATTATGGGGTTGGACTCTTTAAGGGTCTCTAAATAGTCTGTACACAGTGAGGCATAACTTCCAGAATTATTTCCAATCCACTCTCGAATTTCAGCGTCAGCTATTTCACTTTTTCGTTTGTTGTCTATTTCATTCTGGATTTTCCTTTCTTTATCCTCTTTTTCTAACTCTTCTAGTTTTACAGTCTCAAAAAGTGATTGTTCGTGAGTATCAAAATCTGATGTATCAAACTCACGATCAAGGCTTGCAAGGATCCATTTTTTAGGTATACGGATTATTTGATTCTTGGATGAGAATTCATAGAATTTGATAGTTTTTTCAATTACATCATTTCCGTATTTTATTATCATTTTTGATACTTGACCTTTAGTAAATCCATATTTTTCTAAGTCATTTGTTATTGACATGCCTTGAGTTAATTGGACATTTTCATCTGCGATTACTTCTAATCTTAATTGTTGATTAAATTCGTAGGTAATGAACATTTTTTCGTTAAAATTTGAATATTCTGGAAGTGACTCTAAAAAATTATTTTTAAGTAATTGGTCATGAGATTTTTTTAAATCGAATCGGATTTTAGTAAGTGATCTTGTTCTGGAAATACCTAATTTTTCGTATGCAAGCACATCAAGTTCAAGCCTAAGCGTCTTACTTTTATAGCTTCTTTTATTGAGAAAAAGATAAAGCTGTTTTGTTATATCCCCATCAAAAAGACGATAGAGCATATAATCCATATCAATAAGATTTCTCCCATTTATTATGGATTTATCCCAATAATACTCATTCCACATGAAAAACCCCTCGAGTGACTGATCCATGGTTTTCATTTGTTTTTTACTGGTTATTGAAAAAGCTTGTAAAATATTAAAACTAACAGTGTTTTCAATTTGCTGATTAGTTGATTTATCAAAAAAATTATTTTGAAAATTAATATTAGTTCCTGTAAGTATTTCAAGGTGTTTTTTAATGATACTTAAATTTTTTCCAGATCTACTAAGCCCAAGTTCTTCCATGATTTCATCTCCTTTTATAGGTACTTTTCGTTCCATTAAATTATTTTTTCGTTGTGCAATTCTGATTAAGGCGTAACGTAAATCTCTTGTGAATTGTGTAGGAAGTCCATGTTTACTTTTGTAAATTGAAATTTTGGCATCAGGATTTCTCTTATCTACAAAAACAAGTTCTTCAGGTTGTTTGTCTTTTGGTGTCTTACCCATAACCCCAAAACAAAACTCAGGAAAATTAATATCTTCTTTTGCTATGTTCTCAAGAGAAACTATTGATCTTTTAATTTGAATTTGTTTTGTTATTGATGTTTTTTCCATAGACATGTGTACTTACGCGGATTTTTTTAAAGTTTATTTGATTTAGAAGGCATTAGAGTTCATAATTATATTTGATTAATTAATATTTTCAAATTTTTTGACTTTATGCGGATATTCGTTTTTTGCCTATTTAATAAGATTTATAGTTAAAAAATAGTAATTTTACTTTATCCGCGTAAACCACAATTAAGATATTAGATGGGAACCTTCGTGGATAATCACATCATTGATATTCTTTATCTTTTTGTCAATCAAAATATCTATTTGTACCATATATATGGTATTAATAATATTCTTAAATTAGTTATAATAACGTATTTATGGGATTAAGAGGTGTGTACTTACGCGGATTTTTATGTGTACTTACGCGGATTTTTTTACTCACTTTTTCACCTACCTATTTGTACCATATATATGGTATTTACAAAATGGTTTTAACGTATTTATGGGATTAAGAGGTGTGTACTTACGCGGATAGTGCCTACCTGTACGTTTGATAACCATAGTTCGCAGAGGCCGCTCTACAATAACAATATAAATATAACAATAACAACAGTATTGTTGTGTCGTTTTTCTTTTAAAATTTCTTGTTAAAAAACTTCTCAAATGCTTCTAAGGCAATTTGGTACTCTTTAAGTCCCCTACTCGCTGCTTCAACTTTTATAAAAGTGATCAAATTTATTGGAAGGTCAAAAGTTTTGGATCGAAGAACTACATTTTCTTTTTTTATCTTTTTAAGTTTTTCCTGTTTCTGACTTTCTGACTTCTCAGGAATCTTACTTACAATTTTCGGTTTAATTTCCTTGACAATATTTTCCGACTTCCTGACTTCCTGAACTGGAAACCAATCATCTATTGCGTTATTAATGGATTTTTTAATCATGCATTTCTTTAATTTTTACAAATAATTCTTCTATAAGATTTTCCATATCGTTGATTCCTTTTGCATCGTTATGCTCGTAAACACTCATGCGATTTAGCTGCGAATTTTTGTATTTTGTGTTTACTCGAACCTTTGATTTTAACAAATCTTCTCCAAATAATTCTGTTACTTTTGTTTTAATTTGTGCGTTATTTGATTCCCTTTCATCAACGAAAGTAGCAACTATTCCTAAAATTTTGAGTTTTGGATTTACGTGCTCGACTATTTTTTCAAGGTAATCTTTGACCGTTACCAGCCCTTGTAGTGAAAAAAGATCATATTTGATGGGAATTATGACGTAATCTGAAACTGAAAGTGAGTTTATTGTTTGAACTTCCAAGTTTGGTGGTGTATCGATAATCAAAAAATCAAAATCTATTTTTCCAAATTTATCCAAAAGTATCTTTTTTTCATCAAAATATTCTAAGTTTGCAAACATTTTTGCAGAAATATCTTTTTTATTTGGTAAAATATATAAATTTGGGTTGTGAGTTTTGGTAAAAGAATCAGTTTTAATTTTTCCACTTCCCTGGAGGATCGATCGAATATCATTTGAGTTTTCAATCTTGAATAACGATGATAAATTTGCTTGCGGGTCTAGATCAATGACCCCTACACTATACCCCTTATTTGCAATTCCAGTTGCTAAGTTTTGTGTAAGAGTTGTCTTCCCTACACCACCTTTATTGTTTACAATTGATATTACTTTCATGATTAAATAGATTAGAAATAGGTTTAAAAGTTTGGAAGTTGGAAAGTTTGGAAGTCAGCTTTCCGACTTTCCGAGAATAAAACTTTCCGACTTTTTTGTCAAGCTTAGTTGACGGAATTAGATAATTCTTTGACTGTGAATTGAATGATCGAAACAGATGCAAAATATGTCTCTAAATACGAATTAGAGGATCTCACAGGACTTTCAAGATCTACAATTAGTAGAAAAGTGTTCAGTTTATTTGATGTAAATAAGGAAGATGAGCATTTTAGGCGTTATTTAGTCGATGGAAAATGGATGAGAAAAGTTGATAAAGAGTTTGCACTTAAGCTTTTGTTCAGTAATGAGAAAGTTTTAATGGAAGAAAATCAGTCTGATATAGCAGACGAAAATTCTGATATAGCAGAATCATTAAATACCGTATTTATGGGACAAAATAGCCCTGCTATAGCAGATATTAATTCTGCTATAGCAGAAAATCAGTCTGATATAGCAGACGTAATAATTCCTATAACAATGGGACAAACAAGCTCTGATATAGCAGAAAATAGCCCTGCTATAGCAGATATTAATTCTGATATAGCAGAGTATAAAGCTAGAATTGAAAAACTTGAACTAAGGATGGATAGTATTATAGCACAAAATACCGTGTTAATAGAGAAAAATAATACTTTATCTTCTGAAATCGTAGATCAAAACAAACGATTTGAAAAGTTTGTAGATCAATTTTTAGAAACTTACACTCAGCAATTAACTGACTCTCATCAAAAAAATATCTTGCTTTTTAACAAATCAATTGAAAATAATACTATTAATAGGGGACAAACAAGCTCTGATATAGCAGAAAAACAATCTGATATAGCAGATTTAAGTTCTGATATAGCAGACGAAAATTCTGATATATCAGAATCATCAAATACCTTTAGAATGAAACAAAGCATGCCTGATATAGCAGAAAAACAATCTGATATAGTAGATTTAAGTTCTGATATAGCAGACAGTACAATAAAAAAGAAAAAAAGATTTTGGT
>JACMQI010000003.1 GCA_014377045.1 candidate division SR1 bacterium | reverse complement strand
ATAGCAAATGCTAAGATAGCTATTACTAAACCAATAATAGCGTTTTGTATAATTTGGCGTGCAGTTCCTACAGCTTTTTCGTCAGAAGCAGTAAGATATCTCACACCTCCGTATACCAGAAATAGTACTGCAAGACCTCCTGAGATATATGTAATTAAACGAGCTATGGAGATGAGAAGGCCAGTGAGGCCTGTAGCTCCTGTTATATTGGATTCACCGCCAATTGCCTGACACGCATTCTTAGAATCTGTTGGTGTGCCGCCACAAATAACCGTGTCTTTCGGTAAAAAACTAGACGGAGCAGTGCCTGCACTCACATCAATTGATCTAAAAATGTTATTAGTAGATTGAGAATGATTTGGTAACAAAAGTGCAATGCCTATCACTAGGCTAGCAAAGATTAAAAGTAATTTTTTTATAGTCATATAATAATAAATACTGAGCTTTGTAAGATGCTCAAGTTTGGTATTGGTATAACTTACTTTTTTATTTATGACAAGACCCACTACTTTAGCAAAAAATTATCAATAGATATCACATACATTACAGTGCAACAATCTGTCCACTCAATACAGAAAGCACTATCGATATAATAGCATATGCTAATATTGCTACTACTAAACCAATTATAGAGTTTTGTATTACTAGACGAGCTGCACTTACACCTTTTTCATCAGAAGAAATCAAATATCTCACACCTCCAATTACTAGAAATAGTATAGCAAGTCCAGCGGTGATATAAGTTATAGTTCGAGCAATACTGATAATAAACGCAGTTGTACCTTCCACACCTCCACCATCCGTGCTAAGATCCCGGTTGCCTGTTATAGGACAGGCTGTGTTATTTGAGCATAAAACTTTACTTGTAGGTAAAAGAGAATTTGGCGCTGCTTTAACTACTAAACTAATATTCGATAAGCATATTGTAAAAAAAATAGTTATAGTTAAAATAGATAATAATTTTTTGTAAAAAGACATAGATTTATTTATAATAATATTATACTCCTAAATAATATTTTTGACAAGAAAAAAACCAGCCAAAGCTGATTAATTTCAATGTTGATTAAACTTAGCACTTGATTAGTTTCCAAGAAACTGACCTCCTACAAGTCCTTGTACGATTGTTACTATAGAGAAAGCTACGATAGCAACTATCAAACCAATGACAGCATTAGTAATGATAGAACGTGCAGCTTTGACTTTAGCGTCATCACCACCAGCTGTAAGATACATAATACCACCATATACTAAGAATAGTACTGCGATAGCACCTACAAGATATACTACAAGTCTAGCAATGTTTAGCAAGAAGCCTACTACACCCTGAGCGCCACCATCAAAAGATGCACCACCTGTAGTAGCACAATTAGCACTAGAGTTACCACAAATTTCTGTATTTGAAGTAGTTGTACCAGTTGGCAATCCTGAGGCAGCGTATGCAGGAGATGATACTAAGCTAGAAAATCCAGCAATAGCAATGATAGTTAGAAGACTAACCGAGAATAATTTTTTTATGAAAGACATATATACAATAAACATTAGATTAATAAAAACTTTAATGTTTACCTGTAGTATAATTTACTTTTTTAGTTATGGCAAGAAAAAATGCTAGGACTCCATTACTTTCATATTTTTAAGTATTTACTTGATATTTTGATACTCTTTTGCAAGTCCAGCAATTGCTATCATGACAGCATTGTCACCTGTTAAGTGTAAAGGAGGAATAAAAATTTCAGGATTTATCTTTTGTATAACTTTTTTTCTAAGTAGTAAATTAGCTGATACTCCTCCAGAAATACCTATAGTCGCAGGATTATAATAATTTTTGGCTTTCGTCATCTTATTAATAAGCTGCGTCACAACTACATCTTGTACAGAAATAGACACTTTCTTTATGAAATTTAGCTTTGTATTCAAATTTTGATCGTTTTTCAGACTATCTATTTCAGTAAGCAAAAGTACTTTTTCAAATTCAAACTCTTTTGGTGATTTTGACTGTAAAAAGAGCCTTACAGAAGTTTTTAAGCCAGAAAAAGAATAGTTAAATGTTTGATTTTTAATCATACTGACTGGAAATTTCATAAAATTGCCTTCCGCATCACCTACTGATTTAGCCAAGTTTAATCCTCCCGGATAAGAAAAACCAAGCATACGACCAATTTTATCGAGACATTCTCCCGCTGCATCGTCCAGTGTTTGTCCTATTATTTCCATAGTGTTAGCATTTTTTAGAAGAACTAATTGAGAGTTACCACCACTAACTATCAAATGCAAATGGGGAAAGACATTAGTTAAATACACCAAGTTTGAGTTTTGCTCATAAAAACAACTAAATATATGTCCTTGCAAGTGATTTACTTCGATAATATCAATATCTTTACTAAATTTACTTTTTATAAAATATTTTAAAGTTTTTGCAAATTCAAAGCCTATCCTCAACGCTGATGATAAACCTGGATTTGTAGTGACATATATTTTTTCTAAATCTTTTATAATATGAAAATATCGATCTATTTTAAAATTATTTTCAACCTTTTCATTTGAGCTAATATCAATATTTTTACTATTTTCAGTTTCAAAATTTTGTAATAATAAATAAAATAAATAGTGGATTTGTTGGGCATGTAAACGAGCGCCAATTTCAGGAACTATACCTCCATATTTTTTATGATCTTCAATTTGTGAAGACACAACACTGCTTTGAACTTTAAATGAGTTTAGATATTCAACAAAAGGTTTGTAATTATCATTATTTCCTTCCAGTATTGCAAATGAAGTCTCATCGCAACTCGTTTCAATACCTAAAACAAGCATATTTTTTTCTACCTATCTAAATATTTTTTAACATTTTCTATGACTTTTTTTGCATCTTCTTGAAGCGCCAAACCAAAAGACAAGCCAAGCATAATTGCGATTGCGTTGCTTAGGCTGTTTGTAAGTGCGATAACAAAAGTCTTACCAATACCTAAATAATCAAAAATAAAAAGTATAAGAAAAATTTTTCCAGCAACTACTATAATTCTTGCCATAAAATTTAGATGTGACTGTGAAGTAACATGTACATTTTTAACGAAAAATTTTTTAAATAGCCTACCCCCAATTTCTATCAGGTAACTACCTAAAAACCATATGATTAAAGCGATTAATAAATGTGGTAAAAATGCCAATATTTGTAAAAAAACTCCTACAATCTTATCTTGTAGTAGAGAAAAATCGAAGTATTTAGATTCTCCAAATGAATTTGGTACATTGTTTTGATCTAACATATTAAAAGTATATAAGCCCAAATTGTAGAACCTGTCAAGTCCATCGATCATTACAATGCTAATCTCGTATTAATTATACCAAAATAGCATTACCACCTTCATCAAGACCTTGTTGTTTCAACAACTCTTTTGGATTTGTAGTAATTATCATATGTTCTCTAGGAAATGCGATGATATCTATAGCTACGTGTCTTGGACCAGCGAAAAAGATACCTTGACCTACTTCTGATTGTAACAATACTTGTTTTTCTCCAGACGTAAGTGCAAAAGTGTTAGCAACTGTATCGATAGCAGCACTGGATTGTTTCAAAAGGATTTTCATAGCTGCGTTAGTAACGATAGGTTTTCCAAACGGAGAGTTTAAAAAGTCACCTACATCTTGAGTGATAGTAGTTACCCCTAAATAATATTTACGAGCACGTTTTACCAATCCATATAAAAACCTAGCACTATCTTCATATTGCATCATAATCCAGGCTTCGTCTACTGCTACAATACGTTTTTTAAGCTTGCTACGTATCTCATTCCATATAAATTTAAGCAATACATACATAGCGATTGGACGTAATGTTTCTTGTAGATCACGGATATTAAATACTACAAAATTATTATTAATATCTACATTTGAACGTTGATTGAAAATACCTGCAAAAGTACCGTCTGTATACTTATATAAACGCTGGGCTAAAGATTCACCTCCAATAATACCTTCCAGTATTTCAACCAAATCAGACATAGTAGGAGAAACAATAGTATTAAGATCAGCGTTTTCTGTAATATCTCGCTTAGCATAAACTTCTTTTATAGCTCTCTCCATAATACTTTCTTCAGTTGGGGTGAGTTTTCCAAGCATCAAATTCATAAGCCCCATCAAATCTACTATTGCAGATCTTAAAATATCACCTGTGCTTTCACCAGGAAGAGCTTTAGGTAAATCAAAAGGATTTATACGATTAACAGAATTTAAACTAAAGTTGATATATACACCACCGAGTTTGTCACATAAAAGTTTGTACTCTTGCTCAGGATCAATAACAATAACTGAAACACCAAGCATCAAACTTCTCAGGATTTCAAGTTTGACAGTATAAGATTTTCCTGCTCCTGAAGTAGCAAAAATAAGAGAATTAGCATTTTCAAGATCAAATCTATCAAAAATAATAAGTGAGTTATTGTGCCTATTAACACCATATAAAATACCATCATTGGAAGACAGCTCGGATGATACAAATGGAAATGAAGCCGATAATGGGCTGGTATTCATGTTATTCAAAACATCTAAGTCATCCTTAAGTATAGGAAGCGAAGAGTTAAATCCATCGTCCATCTGGAGAGCGGCTCTTTTCATGATGATACTTTGCTGTGACAAAACACCTTCTATATTTTGAGAGTATTTTTCTAACTGATCTAAATTGTCAGCATAAATTGAGATATACACCCCTACTTTAAAAAACTTTTCTACACCCTGCTGAATGGCATCTCTAAGACCTTCTACATCTCTATAAGCTGTTTCAAGCTGAGGATCGCGAGCGGCACCTTTTTCACTATTTAATTGAAGCGAAGCTTGTATTTTACCAACTTTTGATTTAAGCTCACGAAGAACTTCTGCAGAATCTCGAGGATAAATAAACAATGACAAATCCATAGGTACATCAGCATTTACTACTCCTTCAAGCCACCCACTATTTATGATACGAGGATACGTTAATACAAAAAATGTGCGAATTAATTTAGTTCCAATTTCTAAAGAACCACTGGTAACTTTGAGCGAACTTGGGGCAATCAAATCTCTAATGGTTGTGACACCTTCTCTATATGCCTTTTCACTTTCAATCAAAGTTTTTTGAATCTCGATTTCAGTGTCAATAACTTCTTTACGAAGTTCTGCTGGAGTCAGTTTTCTTAGGTATTCAACACTATTTTTATCTATAGACCTTTGCGGAGATGTTGTGTTTTGGGATAATGGAGCTCTTAAAAATGATGAAAAAAAACCTTTTTTTTGCTGTAAAGGTTGCTGTGGTAAATTTGGTTTTTGAGTTTGTACTATACCGCCTTTATTGTAAGGTGATTGATTTACAGGAAAGACTTGTTGACTATTGATTGATTGGGATCGATTTTGAGGTGGAGATACTGGCCTGCGATATTGATTTACTGAATTATTTATATAAGTTTGTGGCGGTTGTGATATAGATTTTGTAGACTGAGGAGTAATACCAGGACCAGAAGGATGGGCCAAGTTACTGCCTTGCAAATTTAATTTTTTAACCGGAGACTCGTTTGGATACGTGCTGGGGCTGTTATTTGTACGCTGATGTTGCAACATACTCAAGTCCACACCACCGCTATGATTTTGAATATTTCTAGATACTGGATTAGCTCCTTGATTTGGTTTAGACCCATACTGACCATACGCACCGACTACAGCAGAATTTGACTGCAGAGCATCCCCAATATGCTGACTTGCATAAACAGGTGAAGAAGGATTAATAGGATTTGTCTGGTTTTGTTGATTGTCAGGCATTTACTGATTATTATACTTTAATTTTTGTGTTTATGCAAATAGGTTTTAAATGTTGATTTTAGATACAAATTATACCACTATATATAGTAGCTGAAATGCCATTTATATCCATATTACCTGAAAACATGTATTGACAAACAACAAAAATTTTATAAAAGTTAAGTTTATCTACTTTTCATTGTCTTGATGAAGAAAATTAAGTTTCAGAATTGCAAATAATCTAATATGCCTACTACACACAACTATTGGCCGTTGGTTTTAGATAACCTAAAGTCCCAAATTTCTGGGAGTAATTATAAGGCGTGGTTTAGTAGATTAGAATTTGTATCAACAAGCAATCAAGGCAGAAAAATTATATTAGGAGTTCCTTCCCTTTTTAATAAAAATTATATTGAAAACCGCTATAAAGGTGAGCTTAAAGATGCTGTTTCAAAATACTTTCCTCAAGTTATTCATATTGATTTCCAAATAAATAAGACCGAAGAAGAAATCACACCTGTAGTAGCTCAGCAAGAAATTATTGCTAATCTTGAAGAACATCCTAGACTTCAAGCAAATCTTTCTATAGACCAAGAAAAAACAAGCACTTATCTTCCAAAGAAAAATATCAACAATTTAAACCCTCGCTATACCTTTGAAAACTTTGTTGTTGCCGAACATAACGAAATGGCAGCAAATATTAGCAAAGCTGTTGTAGATCAACCAGGAGTGTTATATAATCCAGTATTTTTATATGGTGGCGTTGGTCTTGGAAAAACTCATTTGATGCAGGCAGTTGGTCAAAAAATGCTTGAAAAAAATCCTAGCTACAACATCAAGTATATCCCTTCTGAGACTTTTCTTAATCAATTTCAGTTAGCGCTTCGCAAAGGTGAAATGGAACAATTTAAAAACTACTATCGCAATGTAGATCTGCTTTTAATCGATGATATACAATTTTTAGCAGGAAAAGAGAGTACTCAAACGGAATTTTTTCACACATTCAATACGCTACATCAATTAAATAAACAAATTATATTATCTTCGGACAAACAACCATCAGAAATCAAAGGTATTGAAGAAAGACTATTGTCACGATTTAATATGGGCATGGTAGTGGATATTGCTAAACCTGATCTTGAGTCACGTATAGCCATTCTAAATTATAAAGTAGAGCAAATGAATCTTAAGTTAACCAGTGATCAAATCTATTTGGTGGCTAGTGCTATCGATACAAATGTACGTGAGCTAGAAGGAGTTCTCAATAAAATAAAAGGTAAAATGATGTTTTCACCTGAATCAGAATTTAGCGATAACGATCTTGAGCACATTCTCATAACCCACAAAAAAACTAACCTCAGTGCTCATCTAAACAGTAGAACTAGTCAGACTGATAGAATATTTCAAGCAGTTTGCAAATTTTTTAGTGTTGAAAAAAAAGATATTGTAGGTCCTAGTAGACAGCAAAATATAGCTCTTGCTCGCCAATTTTTAATGTGGTTTTTTAAACATGAATTAGGTTACAGCTACGTATCAATTGGTAAGATGTTTGGTGATCGAGATCATTCGACTGTTATGCATGCAACAAGCAAAATAGATGGGCTTCGAAAAAGAGATTTTAGAATTCAAGAAAAAATAAATCTTATTAAAGAACTTGCCATTTAAAACAAATTTGACCTATATTTTAAACATGCCATCAGGACTGATATTTGAAGAACATAGACATAGCAAAGATATTAAGTCAAAAATGCACCCCAGTCTAAGACGCGAAGCATTTGAATATCTATTTTATTTCCTTAAAGTGTTTATTTGCGTGACACTTGTGTTTGTAGTTTTGAAAACTAATGTATACCAGGTTACGAGTATAGAGGGTCGTTCAATGTACCCTACATATGATAATTCTGATATATTATTTATCGATATATTTACTCCTAAATTTGGTGACTACAGAAGAGGCGATATAGTAATAATACAACCGCCTGCAGACTACGCTAGTGCAAATAAAAATTTTATCAAACGCATTATTGGCTTACCTGATGAAACAATCGGACTCAAAGATGGTATAGTGGTGGTATACAATAAAGACTATTCACGTGGCGTAACCTTAAATGAAAAAGATTACCTTGAAAAGTCAGTGAAGTCTTACCTTCCAAGTGGTGGTAACGATGAATATAAGTTTCGGAAATTAGGTAAAGACGAATACTTTTTGATGGGAGATAATCGCGGTGGTAGTACAGATTCACGTAAATTTGGACCAATAAAAAAATCAGAAATTGTAGGAAGGGCTCTTTATCAAAGCTCACCATCTAGCAAAGCGGGAGGGTTCAAATTACCAACATACAATATAAATAACTAATTTTATGGAAATTCGAATAATCAATGATAATGAATGGAAAAGCTTTGTAGAAAAGCTTAATTTAAACACTTTTTTACACTCTCTTGGTTGGATAGATTTCAATAAACAATTTGACCACAAAACTTGGCAACTAGGGTTATTTAATGAAAAAAAGGAGCTTACCTCAGTAGCTTTTGTCTTTAAAATAGAAGCAAAGCGTGGTAAGTTTTTATTTTGTCCTCATGGTCCTCAGCTTATAAATTATAACATTGATGAGCTCGCTGACTGGCTAAACTATTTAAAAATAATTGCTATAGAAGAAAAGTGCAGTTTTATTCGAGCTGCCCCTATTTTAGAGGATATAGAAGAAAATAAGCAATTGTTTACTCACCTAGGTTTTAAAGATGCCCCTATTCATATGCATGCTGAGCTAACCACAGTACTAGATCTAAAACCAGAATTATCAGAAATACTCATGAAAATGAGAAAAACTACGAGACAAATGGTAAATAAAGGTGAAAAAATGATTGCAAGTGGAGAAATTCAAATAGTCGAGCAAGACACTATCACTGATGAGCTATATCAAGTATACAGTTCTACAGCTGATCGAGGTGGTTTTGTACCATTTTCGCAAGCCTATTTACAACAAGAATATGACAGCTTTGCAAAAAAAGAAAGGTGTCGAATTTTAGTTATTAAACATGAAGATCGCATACTTTCCTGGGGGTTGTGGATCATAGCAGGTAAAAGAGCTTTTTATCACCAAGGTGCAAATATACTGGACAAAAAAATTCCAGCTAGCTATATCTCTCATTATCAAGGGATAAAATGGGCCAAAGAGCAAAGTGCTATCAGCTACGATTTCTGGGGAGTGGGACCCAAAGACAATCCAAAACACCCATGGGCAAATATTTCATTATTTAAACGAGGGTTTGGTGGAGACGATCTAGGACTGGTACACACTCAAGACTATCCTGTCTCCTGGAAATACTGGATAACATGGGCCTTTGAAACATATAGGGCTAAACGACGTGGGTTTTAAGTTCAAATCATTCCCCAACCTACTTTAACCTCACTTGCTTTGTCTGGTATTTCATTTAAAGATAAGTCAAATTCATTGATCGCAGCTTTTAAATCATTAAAATTCTGTGTTCTTATTATAGCTCCAATCAAATTTGCGTAATCTATGCCTTTATTTACCATTTTTTGACCTAATTCATATAATAGATTGTTTAATTCGTTACCAATCACTCTAATTTCTTCATACTTTTCTAGGTCTCGTTCTTTATAAAAATTGGCGTACTCTGAGTTGCTTTCCCTCAATTTAGTATAACCAAAAGGAGCATCTCCCCCTGTAACTTTACAAATAACTTCGTCTAAAAAAGTAAGAAAGTTTTCTCTCATATCCTCATCTAACTCGTTAGTTTGCATCACACCATTACTTCTCAAATACTTGGTAAAAATGTGACTAGATTCATGAGCTGTCATTGATGAAATATCTTTTTGTATAAAAGCTTCTGGCTGTGTTTCTCGAAAATCTTTTAGCAAAATAAATAGTATTTTACTTTTAATTGAAGCTAAAGCATGGAAACCAGCTCGAATCTTAAAAAATAATTTGGAATTTATAAAAATAGTAGGAATTAATTTTGATTCATCGATAGATATATTTTCAACTCCAATTTCATTTAAAGTATCCTCAGAAATCACCTGAGAAAGTATTCCATTGCAATCATACCACTTTTACTAACCTCTATCTCTCTTTTCATTGTTTCAAATACTTTAATAAAATGTTTAAAAAATTCTTTGTCATCTGAATTGGACAGTTTATTGATATTTCTAACTAACAACTTTAAATCCCATGAGACTCCTGTAATACCTTCGATAAACATTTTATAAATTTCACTTTTTTGATTAGTTGTTTCAAAATAATTTAGCTGTGGAGGCTTGTTTTGTATTTCTAAATCTCTACTCGGTAGGTCAATCATATAAATGATTATATCTCAATACACTAATTATATAAAATAAATGCCCCTCAGAGGGGTAAAATTTAGTTAGTTTTAAAAATCTCCTAAGTAATGTTATAAATAAGAGTGCTAATAAACTAACGAAGTATTATAAATAAAAAGATGGCGAGTAGTATCAAATAAGTAAAAATAAATATAAAAAAAGAGGTAGTTTTAGATACAGTTTTCTTATTAAAAATTGTATAGTAAATGTTTAATATTCTATCTGGTAAGAACTCAACTATTTTTACCCATGAATCATCACCTACTGGTCTTCTGTTATTATATGACATTATAAGAGTTATTTATTTTTTACAAAACTGCTAAAAATTGAAGTTAGTATTGCTAAATAAAATATAATATTTACTAATATCAGATTGATTAGTATTTATAATGTTTATATAATTATTAACTACACTAACAATGAAACTAAAAGTGGCGACTATTAGAAGAGGCCAATAAATTTTATTTAGTGTGTATAATTTTTGTTTTGTAAAATATGAATAAAGTGAAAAGACTAAAAATCTGATTATTACTGATATTGATGATTGAAATAAATTTGGCATATTAAATTTGTTATTTTGAAAAAAAGAGACTAGTAGGGTAATAAACCTTGCTAATCTCTAAATGTAAAACGATTTTCTAAACATTAGAAATTATCTGCAGGCAACTGGTGAGATCCAGTTTGTGCCATTGTATGAAAGTCTGAAATAAGATTGACCATATCTATTTGCACAGTATTCAAGCTGCTCAGCTGTTACTACAACATTAACAGACCAAATGCTACTGCATTGGTTACCTTAACTAAATCTACTCGTTTGCTTCTGAACAAGTTTGCAAGGTTATAAGTTTCTTGTTTGTTGAGATAAGTGTAATTACCCCACCAAGTCCAAGTAGTTTGGCTTGCACTAGCTGGTTCAGAATTCTGAAGTCCTGCGATATTCACAGGAAAGATACCGGTGGATAAAGCAGTGGTTGAGAGTGCTAAGGCAGATACTGCAATAGCTTTTTTGAAAATACCCATGTTGGGTTTACTCCTTTGATTGAGTGGTTTACAGGAAAATGTGTAAGAATAATTCCTTCACTCACTTATAGTAGCATATATATATCATTGTCAATAAGGTTTTTACAAAACTAAAACTCACCTAAAAGGTGAGAAATATGCTATATTTTTTAAACTTCGTTTATACCTGAATCACAACTGGGATTACCACTGGATCTTTTTCAGTTTTAGCGTACACAAATTCTCTTGTGACGTTTCTTACTGCATTACGTAGGTCTGCCCAGTAACTAGTAGATCGTGGATCTAGATCTATCTGAGCATATTTTCTCCTGACCTCTTCTTTGATCTCGTCAAACAGGTTAGCGCTTGCTTTCATGTATACAAATCCTCGTGAGATAATTTCTGGACCACCAATTAGTTTTTTCTGCTTATTAACAAGTAGTACGATGATAAGTGAACCTTGAGTAGCCATTTGACGACGTTCTTCGAGTACTATGTCAGATACAGCCCCTACACCAGTACCATCCACCATGATAAACCCTTCACCTACCACGTCATCCGTCACAAAGATTTCATTACTACGTAGCTCAGTTACACGATTGTTTTCTACAAGCAAGTTTTTCTCGAATGGGATACCCATACTCATACCAAGTTCAGCAACTTTGCGAAGCATGAAGTGATCTCCATGAATCGGCATCAAATATTCAGGTTTAGTAAGTGCCATAAGCAGCTTGAGATCTTCGTGACAAGCATGGCCTGAAACGTGAAGATCGAACTCTTTGTGCATGTATACATCAACACCTTTTCGTGATAAACGAGCTATAAGATCTTGCACCGCATCTTCGTTTCCTGGAATTGGCTTACTAGAAAAAATTACTGCATCGCCGCCCTGAAGTTTGACCATATCGTGCTCATCTCTAGCCATACGATTTAGTGCTGCGTTGTCTTCACCTTGTGAACCTGTAGATAAGATACAAGCTTTTTCAGGAGGTAACTTAGCTAATTCGTTAAAATCTACTACTAGTCCTTCTGGTACTTTGATGTAACCAAGCTGGAAACAAACGTTGAAGTTATTTATCATCGACCGGCCAACTAAAGCAAGTTTACGATTGTATTTGATACATGCATTTACTACATGTTGTAACCTAGCGATGGTCGTAGAAAATGTAGTAAAAATGATACGATTTTGACATTTACCAAAGATATTTGCAATCGTTTGTTCTAAAACGCGTTCTGATACAGCATAACCTGGTTTGAGTATTCCAAGACTATCTGTCATAAGTAATCTCACACCAAGATCACCAATTTCAGCCAGTTTTCCGTAGTCACTTAAATTACCATCAAATGGGGTATTATCAAATTTCCAATCGGTACAATAAGCAACACGGCCCATTGGAGTTTCTATAGAAAGACCTAAAACATCTGGTATAGAGTGATTTAATCTGAAAAAGTCTACGGTAAAGACACCTAAACTAATTGGTTTTGTAATATCTAAGATTTTTCCTACGAAGGTATCTTGCATCTCAAACTCCTGTAAGCGATTTTTCAAAAGTGCAAGAGTAAGCGGCATTCCAAAGATAGGTACCTGACCAAGTTTTGGTAGAATGTAAGGAGCTCCACCGATATGATCTAAATGGCCATGAGTGTAAATAATACCTCGTATTTTATGTCTATTTTGCTCTAGATAAGCTGTATCTGGGATGATGTAATCTACACCAGGAAACTTATCACCTCCACCAAAACCAAATCCAGTATCGATGATTATAATATCATCTCCGCATTCAAAAGCGGTCATATTCATACCAACTTCATTTACTCCTCCAATAGGAATGATCCTTACAGCCTTACCTTCAGGAAAAGCGGTAGGTGAATTTGTATGTATATTTAGACCATCTCTAAGTGTAGAGTTTAAGTGAGATACAGCCAAATTACCTCTTCGAATTGATGTTGATTTGATATTTTTAACTTGTTGTACATTAGCTAACACTGCTCCAAGTGGATGACCTGCATTACTAACTACCGAATCTGTCCTTCGTACCATGTAAGTTGGGCTATCAGTTGCTCGGGCCATAACACTACCCTTTTCCGTTTTTTTAAAGCGATTAAAATCACCGCCTCTTCTTCGCGAATTTGAAGAATTTCTATTGAAGTTCCTATTTCTATTTTGGTTATTGTTAGGTTTATTTATAGTACTTTCTGATACTGCTTGTGTGCTAGTATCTTGTCCATCTGTAATCATATAATTGTTTAATTTTGATAAAATATTTAATATTCTTGTTTGTTTAGATTGTATTTTTGTTCTAGAAAAAAATTTATTTATGGTGCCGAATGTCAGAATCGAACTGACGACACGAGGCTCTTCAGGCCACTGCTCTACCACTGAGCTAATTCGGCAATTTTTGGAGTTGTTTTGGTTTAAGCATTTTGATATAAAGTAGGCCTATTTTAGCAACGATCTGTGAATGCAACTGAATATTATCTTGAACTATAATATTTTTGTTTTGAATCTGAATAACACATGAAATATAAGGCGGTAATCGATCGTTATATTTAAGCTGCTCAAACAATGCCATGACTTTTCGTCTAATTCTATTGCGTTTATTTGCTCGCTTAAATATCTTCTTTGAAATTATAATCGCAATTCGGAATATTGGCAAGTCTGATATTTGTATCTTTATCAAAGTATGCTCAGTTTTGGCTGACACCTTAGATCTAAGTACCGACCTAATGTCTTCTTGATTTTTCAATCTAAAGTCTTTAGGTAACACAAAATAAGGCTATATTAATACTTATTGGACTGCTAATTTATATCTACCTTTTGCTCTTCTTGCTTTTAAAATTTTTGGAGCTTTACGTGATCGAACTCTAAAACCTGTTGTTCTTGCCCTCTGTCTTTTCTTTGGTTGATAAGTTCTAATCATAAATCTCTGGAATATTCTTGAATAATTTTGTGTATTTTGTCAACCTTGAGTTTAGTTTTTCTCTATAACTGTATCAAGTGAAAACAAATGATTAGGAAGTTTATATTTGCTATTGTATGTAAGCACATATATATTAATTGCAAGATTTTGTCAAGCATACTAAACTTTTTTATTCTGTACACTGAAGGATTATAATTAGTTTTCTAAAATTGACCGATGAACAAATGCAAAGTACAATAATTATTACAGACATAATCTATTATTTTTTAAATGCCAAATTCATTACTAGATATAATCAATTGGATAGCGGTAATCTTTAACCTTATTGCATATTATTCTATATCAAACAATAAAATTTCTGCTTTTGGCTGGTTTTATCAACTAGTTGTGTTCTTTGTAACCATAGTTTTTGCATACACAAATTATATTCAGCATCTTTATGCTTTTGTTTTTCTAAATTTAGTATATTTGTCGATCAATATAGATACTATTTACAAATTAATAAGAACTAAAAAAATAAAGAGTGATAAAGAAATCTCTCAAAAAACTCATACAATTAAAAAAAATACTTGTTCAAAATTACTTTATTTCTTCATACGAATAGTTAAATAACTTAATATACCTATCACAGCGAAACCAAGTACTAACACAGCTCCATTGATAACCTGATTATTTTGTAACCATCTACTTTCACCATTTGTATTCCGTGTGTCACCAATTTTATCTTGGTCAGTATCTTTTTAGTCTGGATTTGCTATTTCTGTATTATGCTGAGGCTATAAATGGATTTACAAAGATTCAGGTTTAGCAGCCAAAGTTATAGACTGTTCGTAAATATTTTGAGATGATTGAAAATATCATGTTCTAATTTTACCTGATTTTAGAGCTGTGTAACTTCTGACTTGAGTTTCTCAACTTCAAGATTGATAGTTTTTATAATAATATTTAAAAATGTGACGCGTTTATTAATTCCTGCTATAAAAAGTGCAGCAATAATAAGCAAAATAAATTTTATAATATGGCTACATGTACTACACTTATACTATTTTGTAAATCTACTACATTTAAATTTAACTGCATCACTTATTTCAATAATTAATCTTGATAAAATAAATTGAGTAGTAAATCTTACTACTCAATAAAGTTTAACCTGAAAAAGTTTACCCTATTTTGATCATAGCGCTAGGGCAACATAATTCAGTCACCTTGATGAGGTTTGCATCTCCAAAGTGACTTAAGCAAAGTGAACGAATCTTACTTTTCTCGAATTCAGTTTTTTCTTTACTAAGACTTGCAAGGTGAGGACGATGAAGAATATACTTGTCAGCACCAGCACAAAACTTACAAAAATTTCTATAGTCATGGGTGTAAAGAATATGAGAATGAGTAATAGCATCAATTTCGCGGCTAGGAACATACAACGTATCTCCCGTAACACAAACTAAGTATATGAAATAAAAGTATTGTGAAGCAGCCAATTCACTGTTTATATTAGGATTGTCACGCAGAAAATGTTTTTTTACATGACTAATATCCCAAGATAAAATGCGTTCAAGTAATGAAAAATAAGGTTCTATTTTTGAAATAGCAATCTTAACTGAAATCGCGTTAGTCATTATTTAGATAACCTGAATAGGATGTAAAGTAGTTTTTTTAAACTAACTTTAACTATAGCTTTTTACACTTGCTCTCATTTGTCAATATTTTTTTGTTTAACTTTCGAAAAAACTTGAACTAAAATGTAACTAGCTCTTGACACAGAACCAAAACTTCATTTGAATACCTAGTATTACTTCCTGAATTATGAATGAATTCCAATTATCAAGAAAACTTTTGTCAGCATACTACATGTCAGTTCTTGTATTTATTTCTATAATATCAGTGTTTAAAGACTTTATTCAATACTTAACTACTATTTTTGCAGGATTGTTATATTCCATAGTTAACATAAAAGTAGACGGAACGGACAATATTTGGTGGGCGCTTTTCTTAGTTTCTTTTGGAGTAGTTGTGATTATTAAACAGACTGCAATTACCCCACTTGGATTTTATGTTAATGAGGAGTCAAATGTAAATTGGGAAAAATGGATATTAGCAGTCTTGGTTATGGGGTGCCTAATCTATAATCTTAACATACTTTTTCCAGAATACTTGATGCCTCAAGTCGTACCAAACTTTATAGTCAAATTAGTTGATGGAAGTAAAGCTGGACTATCTGTTAGTAGCAGTTCTGATCGAGTCATAACTAACCTGGTAGCGCCAATACTGTGGAATGTGGGACCAATAATATTGATGTGGATTATGCATCTTAAAAGTAAATTAAACTAAAATAGAAAGTTGATTTAACTATTAAAAAAATCTTTTCAAAAACTAATTTATGTGTTATAATTACATGTAAATGATCAAATCAGATTTACTAAATCAAGCAATTCCCGTTTTGGACCAAAAAAAAGAGTCCCAATTACGCACGCCTAAAACATATAGAAAAACATTTAGTGTAACCAAAAGAAACCCTATTCAAATATTTTTTGCCTTTAAATATCGTATTCTAGTAATTTTAATTATCCTATTTTGTACTCCCTTAATTTATGCGAGTAACGCAAATTCTCCGCAAAGTATAGAAGCCATTGGCTACGAAAAAACTTTTTCAAACGGTATTATTAGTAAAATAAGTAAAAAAAGTATTGGTTTAGATGGTGATTCAATTGCCCAAATTACACAGGCAATAGCTACAAATAAGTCTGAATTCACCTTTACAAGCAAGATTTATTCGAGTCAAGAAGTTCTCCAAAATTTGCAAGGAATAATCACAGGAGAAATTGAGAAAGCAAAAAAAGCTCCCTTAGATACTATTGTTCCTATTCCAGCAAACCCTCAATTAGTAAGTTTTTTAAGATACCCAAAATACAACATAAATGTACCTATACAATACTCAAAACTTCAAGATATTTTTCAAACAAACGATAAAGGTGAGTTTATCAAAGATAAAAACGGAACTTTTATTCCTTATGAAGAAAATGTTGCACGCGATGGTCCGTTAGGCGTGCCCATTCAGCGTCTACTGATTGATGGTATTGTTCATATTGCATTTACCCCTCAACCAGGTGAGATTGGAAATAGCTATATCGTAGGTCACAGTAGTAATTTTAGCACTGTGCAAAGTAACTATAATTATATTTTAAAGCCTATAGAACAGATTAGTCAGCCTGGTGAAGAGTTCTTTGTTTATGATAAAGATGGTAGAGAACTAAAGTTTAGAGTTTTTGATACACTTAAAATTGATGAGCGAAACACCTCAGAAGCATACAAAGATTTTGCAGATAGGCGCGTAGTAACATTGCAAACGTCTATTTTAAGCTATTGTACAAGCACCGTAACTGGTAAATATGGGTATCAGCCATGTGAAAGATGGCTCACACGTGGTGAATTGGTATTATAGGGCGTAAAAATAGGCAGTAAGAATCAAAATTATTAAAAAATAAATAAATTTAAATTGTAATCTGCCTATTAATTATATTAAAATGAATTTATTATACCTAACCTGGGGGTTCAATAAAAATTAACCCTGCTACTTGCAAAAATAATTTACGCTTTTGACCATCAAAATCCTGTATTAATTTAGCAATACAAAATTCAATTGAAAAAAAGAAAATAAACATTTTGCTTTCAGTCATGTTACCTCATAAAGAAGTGGTTAACTAGTTTAGTTATAAATATTACGCTTACTTTTGTCAAATTTTTTTGACATTTATGCAAAATTCTAATATATAAATCATTATGTCCAATGAGTTTATAAGAATTTTAATATTTGCAGCAATAGGTATATGGAATACGATTTTTGATTTAGCCATATTCATTACACTACTAAATACATTAGGCAAATTACCAATATGGAATAAGTCTAAGGTAAAAGCTGCTTCAGTATTTCATATTTGTTCTTTTTTGATAGCCAATTTGGTAAGCTATGTATTAAACACAAATTTTACTTTTAAAGCTAGTCAGAGTCGTGGTTTTCTACCCTACTTTATAGTAACATTAGTTGCACTTGGTGTTTCTACAGCGTTTATACAGTATTTTAATCAGTCCAAATTTCAAGCTCTTTTCCACAAGTATATTGTAACTAAATTACCTAAAAATCTACCTTTATTAAATAATCTAAAAATTAATGATAAATCCTGGGCGATTATACTCAAACTTAGTTCTGTACTGATCTCAATGGTAATCAATTACCTAGGATATCGAAATCTTGTATTTATTGGAATAAATTAAAGTTGATAAGATTAGTTTTTTGTGCTGTTATTTGAATATTCTTACGCATTTCTAAGGATATTTCTCAAATGCAATATTATATCAAACCAGTTAGTTCTGCAATAATTAGTAAAGAAAGTACAAATCAAATCGTAAAGTTTGAAGTACAAATTTTAACCTTAGAGCGTTGGGATAAGTTAGAATAAAGCCAAATTCACTATGAAATTATAAATTATTTTAAAAAAACTAAATGATCTAATTCTAGATTACTGCGATTGTTTTATTCAAATAGCTAAATGTCAATTTAATTTTGATAGAACTTTAAATTTAAATTTTACAATACCAATATATGTAGATGTGAGTATTGCTAAGCCTAATAATATTATCAAAGAAGTTTTAGAGTATTATAAAAAAGGCTTTTGTTAATTTAATTTTAATGTAGTACCGTTTATATCTATCGGTAGTATTTTTTATCCTTTACTTTTATTCCAGCCCCCTGTAACTGTATCACCACTATCAATACGTACGTACGTATGCTCACCAAAATAATCACGCTGAGCTTGTATCAAATTTGTAGGTAGTCTTGGAGCCAGAAATGTTAGTATATAATCTAAACTTGCGTTAGTTGTAGCCATTGATACTCTTGTTTGTGATATAAAATGTCTTATTTTTGGTATATATTGAGCATATTTAGTCAAAAAATCTATTTGAAGAGTTTTATTTAATTTTATATATGATTGTAACGTAGAAATCATTTGACTTCGTATAATACAACCTCCCTCCCAAACTCTCAAAACTTCATGAATATCAACTTTCCAGCTATATTCATCACTTGCTTTTTGTATAAGTTCAAAGCCTTGTATATAGCTTGCGAAAAAATTTAACTCAAGTATTTTTGAAAACTCATCGATAGTGCTATCTAAATTATCTTGACTGCTAAGATTTTCATAGATTGGATGAATCATTGTTGTGATATGATCTTGACTATTTGCATATCTAGCGAATAACGCACTGGATAGACTAGGAATACTAACACCAAGTTCGATAGCAGAGATAACAGTCCAACCACCTGTTCCTTTACTTTCTGCTTTATCTAAAACCAAATCTAACAAATAATCACCATTTTCAATTTTTGATTCTAAAATATCCTCAGTGATATCAAGCAAATAGCTTTGTAAATTGCCTTGATTTAGTTTGCTAAAAACAATACGCATATGTTCATTACTATACTTATTTGAGCGTAAAATATTGTATATCTCAGCTATAGACTGCATTAAAGCATACTCAATGCCATTATGTACCATTTTCACGAAATGTCCAGCAGCGCCCTCTCCAATATTGGATACACATGGATTTAATAAAAAATCTTTAGCTACTACGTGCCGCAAATACGGTAATAGTTGATCTACCACATGTTTCTCACCACCTGGCATTATACTTGGGCCATGAAGAGCTCCTAAACTACCACCACTAACACCACAACCTATAAAATGCACTTTATGCTTCAGCTGCTCCTGTCTTCTTTGTGTATCTTTCCAATACGAATTACCACAATCTATGATAATATCATCTTGGTCTACATACTTAAGCAATTCTATAATTAACTCGTCTACAGGTTGTCCACTTTTAACCATGACTATTATTTTTCGCGGTAATTCTAATGACTCAACAAAATCTTTAAGCTCTTCAAATCCATCTAGATGATCTGGAAACTCGTTAACGAGCTCTTGTGTTCGAGCAAATGTACGATTATAGACGCTAGTCTTATATTCCTTTGAAGCAAAATTGCGCGCTATATTAGCTCCCATTACAGCAAGTCCAACGACTCCGATACTTGATTTTATTGTGTTTAGCATATTAGTTTATACTAAAAGCCTTCTTGGAAGATATGTCAATGACCTGTTTATCTTCTCAAGCCTTTAGGTACAAATGTAAATGCATAGCCAGTATTTCCAGCTCGTCCCGTGCGACCAATTCTATGAATATAGTCTTCACGACTTTGTGGTAGTGAAATATTGAAGACATGACTTACTTGTGGTATGTCGAGACCACGAGCGGCTACATTGGTAGCTAATAGGATATTTACACGACCAGTCTTGAAATCATCGAGTGCTTTTTGACGCTGATTTTGGTTCTTGTTTCCATGAATTGCAGCTACTGTGATACCTTTTGCTAGAAGAGTTTTTTCGATCTTTTTAACCCCATGTTTAGTATTTTCAAAAACCAGAGCTTTTGTTACTTCCTTGGACTGAAGCATATCTGCAAGTATAGCAATCTTATCTTCATTTGGACTGTATTCGATCACATCTTGCTCTACATTATCTGTCGTTTGCCCTATAACTACAGAAACTTGAATCGGATCAGTAAGAAGCTCAAAAGCTACCTTTTCGATATTTTTATCCATTGTAGCAGAAAAGAAAAGCAAGTGACGATTTTTCTTTGACCCTGCTAATATTTTTTTGATATCTTTAAGAAATCCCATATCAAGCATTTGATCCATCTCATCAAGTACAATAGCGTCAAATGTACTCAGATCAATCTTTCGCTGACTGATAAGATCAAGAGTACGACCAGTCGTACCGACTATAAAGTGTCGAGCTTTTTTCAAACTTTCTATTTGACGAGTAATTGGCATACCTCCTACTACTATGGTTGATAGAATCTTACTATTTTGCGTTAATCCTTTGATTTCTCCTTCGATTTGCAGTGCTAATTCACGAGTTGGAGCTAGAATCAAAACTCGCCTATCCATTTTGCTCAATGTTTTATGAATTAGTGGCAACAAAAAAGCAGCTGTTTTACCAGTACCAGTGTTTGCTATACCGATCAGATCTCTTCCAGCAAGTAAATGAGGAATGACTTTATCCTGTATAGGTGTTGGCGTTACGTAGTTTTTGGCGTGCAAAGCATCGATAAGATTTTCGTGAAGACCATGTTCTACAAATGAAAGCTTGGCTTTGTATTCTTCGATAGTGGTAGGCTTAGCTTTTTTAATAAAAAGATCAAAATCTGGCTTCATCGTCATATTACCACGGCCTGATTTGCCATTTACTGGGTGAGACTGGGATGACTGCGGACGAGACTGGGATCTCATTTGTCTGTCAGATTCATGACCAAAACGGCGTTTTCCACCTGGTGTTGAAGGGCGAGAAGAATTTGTATGATGTTTAGGTTTTCGTGGTTCAAAGTTGACCGAAGCTTTATCTTGCATAATTATGAGTCAAACACTATCACATAATATAAATGTTGTAAAGAGTGATCTCCATTATACTCAAATACTAATGTGAAAGCAAACAACAAATCCACATTAAACAACTAAATAAATCATCATCGAATCCTTTCTTTCTTTATCCAGAATTCTTAACCTTACCATATCCGTAGTATACTAGTACTAGTACTAGTAATACTGGAATAATAGCTAGAGCAAGTTTATTAAATCCACCAGTTCTTATCGTAGTTGTTACTAATGCTAGTGGATTACATTTATCCGTTATGTTAGCTATGTAAGAATCAGTTTTTGTAGTTGGTTT
>JACMQI010000014.1 GCA_014377045.1 candidate division SR1 bacterium | reverse complement strand
TTATTAATGTTCTTGTTTTTTAAATAGCATTCATTAAAAACAATCGATGAATAAAAAGCAAATATATATTCACAAAAGGTTTTTTTTGCGAGAGTGGTTTTCATTTTATCATAACCAGCTTTTTTTATTTTTGCGTTGAGAATTTCATCGATAAGCATAATTAGTAAAAATCAATAATTTTTTATATTTTAAACCAAAACAAATTTTTTAGCAAGCTTCTTGACAAGATCCCCAAAAGTATGGTACTAAGCTTGGTATCTAAATAAGATTACTAATATATATATGCCACGACAGAGACCCATAAACAAAGTGCGAAATTTCGGTATTATCGCCCATATTGACGCAGGAAAAACTACTTTTTCAGAACGCGTACTACTTTATACTGGACGAACCCACAAGATCGGTGAAGTTCACGAAGGTGCCGCTACTATGGATTGGATGGAACAAGAGCAGGAACGTGGTATCACTATCACATCTGCAGCAACCACTTGTTTTTGGGATGCTCCAGAAGGTGTTTATGAAGATAAAGATGTCAAAACTCGCTTCAATATTATTGATACTCCTGGTCACGTAGATTTTACCGTAGAAGTAGAGCGATCACTCCGTGTACTTGATGGCGCTATCGCTGTATTTGACGGTGTAGCTGGTGTAGAATCACAATCTGAAACTGTATGGAGACAGGCTGATAAATATAGTGTACCACGTCTTTGCTTTATCAATAAACTCGACCGTACTGGTGCTGATTTTTATTATGACGTACAATCTATCAAAGATCGTTTGACTGACAATGGTGTTGTCATGCAGCTCCCTATCGGTATCGAAGAAAATTTCCGCGGTGTAGTAGATCTACTTACCATGAAGGCTATCGTATATACCAATGACTTGGGTACAGATATCTCGACCGAAGAAATCCCTGCGGATATGCTTGAAAAAGCTACTAAATATCGTGAAACACTTATCGAAACTGTTGCTGATGCTGATGATGAAATCGGTGAAAAATTCCTTGAAGGTGCTGATATTTCAGTTCAAGAACTCAAAAAAGCTATCCGTAGAGCAACTATTGCAAACAAACTCAATCCTATTTTCTGTGGTTCTGCCCTTAAAAATAAAGGTGTTCAACCTATCTTAAATGCTGTTTGTGAATACTTACCTTCACCAGTAGATATGCCTGATATTCATGGACACGATATTGATGACGGTACGAAAGAAATCATCGTTAGAGCTGATGATTCTGGACCTATGGGATCTCTTGCTTTCAAGCTTGCAAATGACCAATTTGGATCTCTCACTTTCTTCCGCGTCTATCAAGGTGTTGTCAAAAAAGGAGATATGCTTTTCAATGCTCGAACTGGTAAAGAAGAGCGTGCTGGTCGTATTGTGTTGATGCACTCCAACACTCGTGAAGATGTGGATGAAGTCTTTGCTGGAGAAATTGCTGCATTTGTAGGACTCAAAGAAGCTCGAACTGGTGATACGCTTTGTACTAAGCAAAAACCAATGTTACTTGAAAATATAAAATTTGCCGAACCAGTTATAGCTCTTGCTATCGAACCTAAAACAAAAAATGACCAAGAGAGGCTGGGTATAGGTATTGGTAAACTTTTAGCAGAAGATCCGTCACTTAAAATATCTACCAACGAAGAGACAGGTCAAACTATCATTCACGGTATGGGAGAACTTCATCTTGATATTATCGTAGATCGTTTACGACGTGAACACAAAGTAGAAACAAATGTAGGAGCTCCTCAAGTAGCCTACAAAGAGACTATTCGTACTGCTGTAGAAAGTGAAGGAAAATACGTAAAACAATCAGGCGGTAAAGGACAGTACGGTCATTGTTATCTACGTATCAATCCTGTCGAGGCTGGTACCGGTAATGACTTTGCAAATAAGATTGTTGGTGGTTCTATTCCAAAAGAATTTATCCCAGCTATCGAAAAAGGTGTCAAAGAAACACTTTCAACTGGTGTTCTTGCTGGTTATCCACTTGTAGATATTCATGTAGAAGTTTTTGACGGGAGTTATCATGATGTTGACTCTTCTGAAATCGCCTTCAAACTTGCTGCTTCACAAGCTCTCAAAGATGGTGTCATGAAAGCAAGTCCAGTTCTGCTTGAACCTATTATGAAACTTGAAGTAGTCGTCCCGGATAACTACATGGGTGACGTAATCGGAGATTTAAACAGTCGACGTGGTCAGATAGAAAGCACAGATGATCGAGGAAAAGCAAAGGTCATTATAGCCAATGTCCCACTTTCAGAATTGTTTGGTTATATTTCCACACTACGAGGATTTACTAAAGGTCAAGGAACTGCATCTATGGAATTTGGTCATTACGACGAAGTACCTAGAAATATTCAAGAAAAAATTGTAGATCAGAGAGGTAAATAATCTTTTCAGATTGTAGTATTTTTATCCACCCTAACGGTGGTTTTTTTTACATATCTTTATCTTTAGAGCTCTCAAAATCAAAATAGTACTTAAGTAAAATATTAGAGGTAAATAAAATAAAGTAGTATACGCTAATTTCTATAATACTAAATGAAGACAACTTTAATGGTTCATAATTTAAAAAATGGCTA
This sequence comes from candidate division SR1 bacterium, assembly GCA_014377045.1. Lineage (GTDB taxonomy): Bacteria > Patescibacteriota > JACMRA01 > JACMRA01 > JACMRA01 > JACMQI01. The sequence continues at coordinate 94,482 of JACMQI010000014.1, read as the reverse complement.
TTAAGGAACTCTAGAATAATAGACTCCATTATAAGCGGAAAAATATTTATGTAAGGTCCAATAAAAGGTAACAAAGCAAAAATATTGAGTAGTGAAATAAGTGGAACGACTGTTACTAAAACCATATTGATAAGTATAGACCAAAGAGATACATAGCCATTGAGAGAAACAATAATGGGAAGTGTATAAAAGAAAATAGAAAAATTTGCTATGATATATCCAGAGATAGAGCCTGACCAAGTTAAAAGCTTCTCCTCACCTAGCATCACATCATTTTTAAGTAAGTCTGAATCTGTACTTGATTTAGTGAACAACAAAGGAATTGAAAAACTATTAATAAGTGCAAATGAAGCAAGATAAGAAAGCTGAAACGAAATTGAAAGTAATAAAAACGGATTCCACCAAAGTAAAATCAAAGCACTATAAATTAGGACCTTGTTTAGTGGAACTTTTCTACCTATCATCATCACCATAAATGAGATCACAATACTTAAAACACTTCTTAGAATAGGTGGCTCTGGTCCTACTAAAGTAAGGAAAACTATGATAAATAATGCTATTATTATAAATCTAAACCTCCTAGAAACCCTACCCTTTATTAGTAGCCACTCCAAAAATGAACTAATTAGTACAACTTGAAAACCTGATACTGCTACAATATGATTGATACCAGTTTTACGAAATAACTCTTTAGCATTTGGAGAAAAACTAACATCTCCTATTAGCAGTCCTTTTGATAAATTAGCTATATCCAAACACCCTACACTAGTTGCAAAAAACTTTGTGACCCACCGCTCACTATTACACGCGGATTGTAAAAATATATCGCCTACAAATCTTTTAGTGCTACTTATAAAATTTATATATCGACACTGAAAATCACAAACCTTAATACTATAAATATAACCTATTTCTGCATTTCCACTCAACCCTTTACCTAAAAAATAATTAGTGTATTTATTATTTTCATCAAAACTTGAGTGCTTAATATCCGCTATAATTTCGTGTCCGAGATTCAATTTAGGTCCTTTATAATTATTGATAGTCCAGTGTCCAGTTGGATCACTTATTACCAATCTGATAGCATTAAAATTATCTTTAGAGGACTCTTCTATCCTAATCAAAGTTTTGACTTGATTATTTACTGTACTATTATTATGTATCGATAGATAAGTATTTACAAGAGTGAAAAGAATTAGTACAAAAACAAATATATTTGAACGATTGAAGAGATAGCGCCAAAGTCGAGCCATATTATCATTGATTATACGAGCCTAACTCCTAGTGTTTTTTTTACTAAATTATCAAAATATCCGGTTGTATCTTGCCTTAGACTTAAAGGAGCTATAAGTATTTCTATATTCAAACGTTTTTTTATTAAAATATTTAAGTCTCCCCATTGACTATCTTCTATTAATATCAATGAAATGGACGGATACTTATTTACTTTATCAATAACACTAGATATTAATAGATTTTTTTCTGTACCTTCTTCTATAACAATACAGTTAAGATTTGTAAATAAGGGGGAAATTGGTAAACTACAAACGACGATAACTTTTGGCTCCTCATCAACATTTATATTTTTTTGATTGTATAGCGACGATTGCCTAGGCAAAGCTTCCATGTCATCGTGACCTAGTAATGTGTTTATAACTTTTAAGCCATAAATAACTGCAAATTCTTCATTTTCTTGAGAAATACCTATTTCTTCTATTAAATGTGCTAATCCATTTTTATTGTTACTATTTAGCCACGTACTAACTTTATCAAAAATATCAAATTCGATTATTTTTATTGATGATTTGTAAGGATTTGTGATAAGACTCCAAGTAGCTAAGGCCTTTGTCATACCCTCCTCTAACAATACTTGAGAATACTTTTGAGTAAAAATAGCTAGTAGTTTGTTATACAAATCCCTTATAGAAATATTTTTCAAATCTTTTAAAGAGTCTTTTTCAACCCCCATAATCTCTATTTTATCAGTATTTCCTGTTTCGATCAGCGACCTTACTGACTCTAGTTTTTTTTCAAAATAGTATAATTGTCCAAGTATCATAACTATTTTAATTAGTTCTCTGAAGCTGCAGATATAAGTAATTGCTCAAATACTAAAGGGTTTAAATATTTAGGATCGAGAGTATACTCTTTTGTCTCACTGCATATTCTTATATTACCTTCTGTTGTTTTTTTATAATTTTGGCCAGGAGAAAGTATTGACTGGTATTTTGAATCGCAATACACTTCGTAAGGTTCATCTTTAAAAGTTTTAATAACATCTACAATGATTGTTTTTGCCTCGTCTGATTCAAAGAAATCGTCAAAATAATTATTTAAATCCGAAATAATAGAAATCTTTTGATTCATTTCTTGCTTTCTATATTCTTGTATATCGTTATTTAGCTGAATCAGGTTACTTTTTTGTTTTAAATCATTATATATTTTAGATTTTTCTACACTTTCCAAGCTTTTATAATATTCTTTAGTATTTTGCAACTGAATATTTGCCGAGTCTATTAAATGTTTATATTCTTCAATTTGATCGAGTAGAATACTAATATCTTTTATTTCTTGCAAATTTGGCTGGCTCATAAAATTTTATAAGTTTATAATTTAAATATTTATGCCTACAAATACTATAAGAAGAGAAATAACAAGACCAAAGATAGCAAAGCTCTCGATAAGTGATGTAAGTACTATTGCTTGTGTGAAGTTTTCTGGTTTTTGAGCTAATATCTTGATACCTCCAGTAGCGGCTTCACCTTGAGCAATTCCTGAAAATAGTGTAGCAATCCCAACTGGAAAAGCAGCAAGCAAAAAAGCATATCCTGTGTTAACATCGAAATCAATAGCCTTACCACTGATTAATCCTGTCTTAATTAATACAATAAAACCAAATAATAAACCATAAAGTGACTGGGTTGACGGCAATGCAGCCAAAGCTAAAATTTGCGGAAATCTCTCAGGATCTTTAGAAAGAAGGCCTGCGCCTACTTTTGTTATTTTTCCGACTCCAATACATGAGCCTATTGCTCCCATGCCTACTGCCAAACCTACTCCTACTAATGCCAAAACTACAGAAAAATTCATATAATATTTTATATTTTAAGACAAACAGCTATCAAAATTGTTGTCAAGTTTATATTTTTATAATTCCATATGTTAGATTTGTGTCTATGACATTAAGTTGCCTAGCCTTACCTTTATAAAATTTTGGAAGAAACTCTACATAATGAAGACGAAGTGGATTTATATAGGCTCCAAATAAACCAACAATAAGATTAAACGAATGACCGATTAGTAACACTACAACAAATAAAACAGATCCTAAAAGTGACGGATTTGCATCATATACTAAATGGGCCAACAAATTAATAACGTCGGCAATAATCGCACCAGTTAGACCAATTGCTATTAACCTAGTGTATGAAAGAATATCTGCTAAAAATGCCACCAGTTCGTACAACTGGATCAAGCCCTTCATGATTTTACCAATAATTCCTTTTCCAGAATTAAATACAAAAACTAATCCTAAAGATACAATTCCTAAAATAAAAAAAATAAATTTAATAAAAATAAATATTGGAGAAAAATATAAAATACTACAAATTAAAAAACTAATCCAAGCAATCTCAGTAATAAAATGGTCGTATTCTTTTACTTTATATGCATTAATTGCCTTTATTATGAGTGCAGTGAATATATGGATGATTCCAATAAATACTGCAAATACTAATAACGCAACAACTGGAGAAGTACCATTTAGATTTTTGTTTAAAAGTTCATTTATAATAGGAAGGTGCTCGCTCTTATCGCTATCTGTAGGAATTTGCTTTATAAGCTGGAATTTGCTTAAAATAATATTAATTGGTGTTTTTTCAAATAAGTTTCCAGCCCAGGATCCAGTAAAAGCCCCTACTACTAAACTAAATAAACCAGAAATAAACAAAAGCCCAAAAATATTTTTTAAATTCGGCTTAATTTTTTTAAAATACAAAATATAACCTGTAAATACTGATATGATTAACCCATATAATGCATCATTAATAGCTAATGCAAAGAAAAAAGCAAAGAAAAAAGTTATAACTACAGTAGGATCGAACTCATTTTGATCTATTACTCCCAAGGATTCTGAAATTTGCTTAAATGGTTCAAAATTCTTGTTTTCCCAAACTACTAGATCTTTATTCCAATTAATTTTTTTACAAGCAATGTTATTTTCTATCAAAACCTTATTAATAGAGTACTCTTTGGACTCTGGAAAAGCAATAAAACAAAAATAGGCCTCAGAATTTTTGGTAGTTTTAAAGATATTTCTTGGTAATTCTTTTACTTTTTTTTCTATTTCTATAGCAGAGTATAGTCTTTTAAACTCGGGAATAATAACATCTTTGATACTCTCGTCATCTATATCAAGTTCTTTGTAAACACTCTCAATTTCTTTCTTGAGCGCATTATTTTCGACTTCAAAATTACTTTCTTTAGCATTACGCTTTGTTATATCTATAAGTTTTTTCTTCCTTTCGTTTAAATATAATAATTTACTAACTATGTACATAAGATCTTTACGATTGTTTATACTATGCTTGAGCTCATTCATTGTAAATAGGATTCTATTATCTTCAAATAGTGACCAAAATCCCTTAATGGGATAAAATTTAAATAGCTCTGATAACAAATTCAAATCGTTTGTCTCGCTTTCAATATTTGGTTGTATATATTCAAAAAAAGCCCACTCTTGCCCTAAATCAGATGGATTTAAAAACTCAATTGGGAGGTTATCTTTGATTACTTGTTTCAAAAAAATATCTAGCTCTTTTGAGTCTATTGTTAACATGAGTTCTTTAGTTTTATAAATAGCCATATAAATTTTAAATTTTTAGAATATTTCTGATAATGTCACTAATAACACTTTTATTAATTTCTATTTTGCGATTTTGCACACTTTTAATAGTAGACTCTTTTAAAGAGTTTTTTTCTATATCTTCATTTATAATTTCAAAAGAATTTTTTCTTTTAAGCTCAAATGCAAACTCTTCTTCAGTAATCTTATTCTTAATTTCGTTATACTCCTTTATAAGAGTATTTACTTTGCCCTGCAATTCTTCTATATAGCTATTCATACAATGTTCTAAATAAATAATTTCATTAAGATACCTTTTTCAAGATTTTCTTTATCACTCAATATTGCTCTAATTTTTTTTGTTATACTGGTAATATCTTCAATTTTTTTTTCAAGATTGGATATTTGTCTATTGGTTTTAAGTATTTCTTCAGCAAGCCGAGAACAATTCAGTTTTAACTGACCAAGCTTAACTAACATAGGGAAAATATCAGAAAAACTTTCTAGTTTATTCTGGACTATTTCTTTAAGCTTTGTCCTTATTGAAGTAGAAATTTCAATATGAATTATATCTATATAAACGCCAGATACTCTTTTTTTTGAGACATGAATATACGTACTTGGGTTTCCAAAAAGATACTTATTTAATTCAATTATATCATATATAGAAAATAATCTACCACTTGAGTTGATATATTTTAAATATTTACTAACATCAAATTCAAGCTTTTTTCCTTCTCTAGATAGTTCAAGAAAATATTTTATCAAACCAGCTTTTTTTTCTTTTAGCAACTTATACCCATTTTGAGTAATCTTTTTTTGGTTATTTAGCTGAATAAGATTTTGTTTGTTTGGTGCTATCATGAAAAATTTAGTATATTAATTGCTATATTTCAGATAATGGTAGAATCCAGCTATATTGTCAATTATGCTTTGCTCATGTATTTTAAACCAAGCTTAACCATTTCCATCAAATTTGACTCATCCCACAACTTGTCACTTTTTAAACGGGTTATGACATTGACTATTTGGCTCCTCTTATATCCAAGATTAGAAAGTGTCTCAGTAAAATTTGAGATTGTTTTACTTTCAGCATTTTTTATAGTATTTTCAGTAATATCAACCTCACTGCCCTTAAGTTCTAATAAAATTTTTTTTACTGTTTTAAGACCAAGACCTTTCACTTGCTGAATAGTAGAGCTATCCATTAACTTTATCGATTCTGAAAGATTCTCCCACCCCATTTGATATATAATATTTGCTGCCATCTTAGGACCTACTCCAGAAACCTTTAAAAGCTTTTCAACCCATTCTCTATCTTTTTGATCTTTGAAACCATATAAATCCACACTGTCTTCTCTCTGAATATGTAAAATAAATAGTTCAACATATTCGTTTACCATAAACCTGTATGCTTCATTTACATATACTAAATAACCTAAACCATCAGTTAATTTTACAATAACTTTATTCCCAATAATTCCTTGAACCTTACCACTTATATATCCTATCATACGGTTTATTTACATTCCTATTAGACCATTTCGAGCAAGCTCCTTATGCTTCTCGTTTTTTGAATGTTTCAAAACCAAAGCATATACTTCCATAGCTTTTTTATTTTCATTATATTTTAAATATAGGTCTCCTAATTCAAGCCAAATATCATAATTAGACATTCCCGATTCTTTTAATTTTGATAGTATTCTGTTTTCTAGTTTGTCAAATGTACTAATCTCTCCATCATTAGCAATGCTTTTATTTTTATCTACTGATACAAGTCCAATAGTTGCTGTTTCTCTAAATTTTTGATAGTCCGTATTTTTTGGTTGATCAGTATTTATGTTACTAGAAATATCTGGCTTAATATAGTTATTGTCATTTCTTCTTAAATCTGTATGATCAGTAATTTTATCAACCTCTTCATTTTGCATTAAAAATTCATCAGATTCTATTGTAGCAGGCTTAATTAAGCTAAGAATGTAGAAAAATATATTTTTTCCAGTTCTAAAAAAAGCATTCAAATACTCACTATATTTTATATTTTTAAAAGATGAGCTTATTTTATAATTTTTTGGCATCTGAATAATAGCTTCATTATATAACTTACCAAAAACTTTTATAGAGTTATTAGTAGTTATGTTGAGTAAATTTTGTGTATTTGAAGTTATATCTTGAATGTATTTTTTTTGAGTATCGATTTTATAATCTTGATTTTTAGTTTTATCATTTAACCTAGTTAGCAATATAACTTTGCTATTTTCCCAATTAAATAAAATAAAATTTAAATTGACGAGTAGTATAAAGAAAAAAATAAAAATAAAAATTAAGCTAATTAAGACTATATACATACAATTATAAATATTGTTTAATAAAAATGAAAAATAATTATAAAATAGTCAAGGCTTAGATGAAAAAATGTACGCTTAATTGTAACCAAAACTATGTATTTTTCTTTGATAAATAATATTTACGCTCAATATTAAAATAGAATAAGAAATAACGAATAATAAAAAAAGCTAAGATTACAAACCATATAAATCCCACAATAAGCCAAAAACGTGAACCAAAAAAAGCAATTTTAGTTTCCCTGAGTGAAAACCAAAACATTCCAAGAAAGCCCATCCAAGAAAAATTTGTTCCCCAAATTGAAATTTTTTTTAATAATGGAAAAGTGCTTTTTGAAAAAAGAGGAATGACATTTAGAATTAATCCTAAAATAAAAATACTAGAGAATAAATTGATATATAAATAAAAAAAGTCTGAAGTTTTATCTATAACTGGAACATCAGCGTACGATCCAGCTGCACCTGCAAACCAATAATCTAAAGATTTTAATTTATTTAAATCAAAGAATAGCATAATTTATTATTTTAAAGTACTAATATATTCTTTAATAGTGGTAAGTGATTTCTCAGTAATACCAGGAAAATCTTCTACTTCATTTATTCTTTCTTTCAAATCGCTATTTGTATTAATATCATTTTTTTGAAGAATATTTAAGATTCTTTTTGGTAGATCAGAGCTTACAATATCTAATGAAGCATCACTTAGGCTAGGAATATCTGAATCAACAATCAACTGTATTTTACTACCTAAAGAGGATTTAATCTTTTGTAAGATATCAACGACTAGATCCAAAGAGTAATTAACTACTTCGGAGGCATCGGTAGACTTGTCAGTATCAAAAGTAATTTCAATTTTATCAAAATTTGTTTTATCTCCGACACGAACCTGCTCTACGTTTAAAGAAACATTGCTCACAGGGCTAAACAACGCATCTACATAAATATCGTATGGGTTTGTATTGTTCGCAAACTTAATTTGCTCAACTGATAAATACCCAATTCCTCTTTTTATTTCTACTTCAATATTTAATTCAGCATTTTTGTCTAATGTACAAATATAAAGATCTGAGTTTATGATATGAATTCTTGCATTTTTTTCAAAATCAGAAGCAGTTACATCTCCTGCAGCATTTTTACTAAGTGTTAATGTAACCGTATCTTCATCGGTTAGTATTTTCGCACGTAAAAGCTTAAGATTTAACATGACTTCGATAGCATCTTCTACAACGCCATCTATAGTTTGATATTCGTGGGTAATATCATTAATTTTAATCTTAGTAACAGCAAACCCAGGAATTGAAGAAAGCATGACTCTTCTAAGAGAATTTCCAAGAGTGTAGCCAAATCCTGGTATTAGAGGTTCAATGGTCAACTGATATCTAGTATCTGAGTGAGCTATAAGATTACATTTTATAGTTGGTTGGTTGGTTGTTAATTCGGACATATGTTGTTTAATTAATTATTTTTCTGTTTGTTTTATGGTGGGTGTGAGAGGACTCGAACCTCTGACCTTTTCATTATCAGTGAAATGCTCTAACCAACTGAGCTACACACCCAAGAACTCTCAGAGATTATTTATTCATATACTCTTTTGCTCCTTTTGTCAAATGGATGTTAGCATCTTGTGCAAATGTAATTTTCTTACTCATTTCCGATCTTGCTTTCAGAATTCGTACTTTCTTTGTTAAATTAGTAATAATGTTTAACTCATGTAACATTGCCATTGTAACTTCTGTTCCAGATTCAAAATAACCAGCAATAATATCTAAAGAAAAATGTAGTTGGTTTTTTTTGTCTCTTTGCTTAAATCCTCTAAATTTTGGAATTCTTCGAATCAAAGCTTTTTGACCACCTTCAAAACCAATTCTTACATGGCCCCTTTTATTTTGACCTTTGTGGCCTTTTCCTGAATTTTTTCCTCTATTAGAACCGTTTCCACGACCAACTCTTTGTTGTTTTTTTTCTTTTCCGCTCTCTAAGTTGCTAAGTGTAATCATATAAATGGTCTATTTAGTAGTTTCTATCTTTTTTTGTGAGTCTGAATCTTGAGGTGTAACTATTTGTTCACTTTCTTCTATTTCAATAGATTGTGCAACTAAACTTGCTAATATTAAATCCCCGTCTTCAGATATTTCATAGCTATCAGATTTTAATAAATCACTAATTGAAATATTATCTCCAATTTGAAACAAATCTGTAACATTAACTTCTATTAATTCAGGAATATTATCCGGTAACGCAATAACTTGTAATTCTTTTGTATTTTGTGTCAGAACTAAAGCATTTTCTTTAACTCCTCTAGCTTCTCCAACTAGCAATACAGGGACTGTTGCAGTAACTTTTTCTTTTAAATTTACAGCTAAAAAATCTACGTGTCTAACCTGTTGCGTAATCGGATTAATGTCTAAATCTTGAACGATTGTTGGAATAACTTTACCATCGATAGTCAAATCTATAACATGAGTTTTCCCGGCTTCTTTATAAACTTTGATAAACTCACCAATTTTAATTTGGATGTTTATAGGTTTAATAGAACTACTGTAAACAACAGAGGGAATAATATTTTCTCTTCTTAGTTTTCGTACTTGATTTCCTACAACTGTTCTTTTTTCTACTTTTAATTCGCTATGAGACATATATTTTTAATAAATAATTTAAGTTAATGAAAAAATTGAAAGGTTTGTTACAACTATTTTTTCACCTGTTTCTTGTGATATAGTTGTTACGTAATCACCTACAGAGATTGTTGAGTCTTTTAAAAAAGGCTGGCTTTCCATAGCCACTTCTTCAATTAATTTGTTTCTTTTTCCTAACAAAATTTTCTGAATCATATCTTCATTTTTTCCCTCTGCTAACAATTGAGTTCTAAAAATATCCAACTCTTTACTAATGAATTCTTCATCAACCGAAGTTTTTGCATAACATTTGGGACTATAAGCAGCAGCATGAAGAGCTAAATCGTTACCCAAAGATTTAAAAATATCTGAACGAGAAACAAAATCAGTTTCAGATCTAATTTCAACTACCACTACTAATCTATTTTCATGATTATATGTAAATAAACCTCCTTGAGTTGTAGCTCTATCAGAACGAGATTGGTTCTTTAAGGCCCCTTGTTCTCTTAGATACTTAATTACTTTTTCTTCGTCTCCACCTACTGTAGTAATAGCATTTTTGATATCTTTGAAAGAAAGAGAAGTTTTTTCTCTAATTTGTTTGATTAATTCAATTTCAGTCATAAAATATGTTAACTTATTTAGAATAACTCTGTAATGCTTTAAACATTGCTTTAACTCCAGTTATTTTATTATTGGTGCCGAGAATTTTAGTATATATATTTTTTACACCGACTAATTCTAAAACTGGTCGGATAAACCCTCCAGAAATAAGACCAGTACCTGCATATGCAGGTTTAAGCATTAATGTTGATGATTTATATTCAGATATGATTGGAAATTTAAGGGATCCATCTTTAGTTATGGAAACATTTATAATATTTTCTTTAGCTTTTCTAGTAGCTTTTGAAACAGATTCTTGATAATCTAAGCCTTTTTCTAATCCATAACCCACCTTTCCTAATTTATCACCTACAACCACAAGTGCAGAGAAACGCATTCTCTTTCCACCTTTAACAACACGAGTAATTCTTCTAACTTGTAAAACTTGTGTTTCAAAAGCATCCGAATCTTCATCTCTAGATCTTTTGTCAGTTCTAGGTTTTTTTTTGGCAAAAGGACTTTTAGAATCACCGAATCTAGATTTACTATTTCTGTCAGGTCTTTTAAACCTAGCTCTATTAGGATCAAATGGTGCAGTTTGAGAGCTAGTATTAGAATTTGAAATTTTATTATCTTGCATATTTTATATAATTATATTTTTATCTTTAATTCCCTGTACAACTGCTTCTACCCTTCCCGTAAAAACAAATCCGTTTCTATCAAAAACAACTTTTTCAATTTTATTAGAATTGAGAAAATCACCAATTTTATTCCCAGCTGCAATAGCTTTTTGAGTTTTAGATCCAGTTTCTTTATATGTATCCACTGTAACTAACGTATTTTTAGTAAAAGCTTGCAAAACTTGTACAACCATATGTTTGTTAGACCTAAAAATAGTAATAACTGGGTAAGAATAATTAATCTTAGCCTTTGTTCTTGTTTTCTTAAAATTTAAATTTGACATAATTAACTATTTAGCTTTTTTACCTACTTTCTTTCTATAATATCTGTTTGGTATTTTAAAACCTTTTTGTTTATATACATCACATGGTTTCATATTATGAATTTTCATAAAAAAGTCACCTAACATTTGCTTATCTATAGACTCACCACTAATAATATTTTTGTTTAGTGTCAACTTGATTGGATCTGGAGTGGTAATTTTAACAGTATGAGAAAAACCAATGTAAAGCGTTAAATTTTGTCCTTGAAGCTCCATCTTAAAACCAACTCCGTTAAGTTCCATTTCTCTGGTAAACCCTTTAGATACACCTATCACTAAATTATCAATTAATGATCTATATGTTCCCCAGGATGATCTTTGTTTTTTATCATTTTCATCCTTAACAGTAATTGATAAAACATTATCATTAATAGATAAAGAACAAAATGAAGGTAATGTTAAATCAAGTAAACCTAAATTTCCATTTACACTAACTTTGTTTAGGTTTTTATCATAATTTACAGTAACATTTGCAGGTATCTCAATAATTTTTTTTCCAATTCTAGACATAATTAATTTAATTTACATTTATTTTTACTAAATTGTCAAGAATATGATTAAAAAATTGAAAATAAAAGTTCTCCTCCAGATTTTGAAGCATTAGCTTCTATATTTGTTAAGACACCTTTAGAAGTTGAAAGTACGTAAAAACCATGTCCTCCAAAAAGTTTAGGAATATCTGAATATGATGTATATACCCTTCTACCAGGTTTAGACATCCTTTTTATTTTCTTAATTTTATTTAAATTAATAACTACGTTAACAGTTCTTTCTCTAATTTCAAAACTTTCAAAATATCCTAATTTTGTTAATTTATTAGTAACATTAATTACTAGGTTATTTTTTAAAACTTCACAATTATTGTTTTTTGCTAAAATACTGTTGTTTATTCTTGCTACAAAGTCACTCATTAAATCTTGCATTGACATATTATATATATATTTATTTACTACTCTTAAAAAAACCGTTTAAATGTCCACTGTTTGCTGTTTCACGCACACATATTCTACACATTTCAAAATATCGAAGGTAACCTCTATTTCGACCACAAATTCTGCACCTACGAACAGTTCTTGTAGAATATTTAGGTTTTTTTTCTGCTTTAACTATTAATGCTTTTCTTGCCATATTTAATTATTTTTTACGAATGGAAAATTAAGTAATTCTAAAAATCTCTTATTTTTTATATCTTTATTTTTGAATGATATGTTAATTTGCATGCCAAAAGGAATTGCTAAATCAAAACCTATTAATGGAAATATAGATGCAGATTCAATTCCTAAGCTGTATGAATTATAATTTGAGTCAAAAGAAGTACTTTTAATACCTTTAAAATCTCTATTTCTTGGTAAACTCAGGTAAACTAAGTTTATAAGAAAGTCTCTCATCTTCTTTCCTCTGAGCGTTACAACAATTCCAACAGGTTCTCCTTTACGCAATTTAAATCCTGCGATAGAAAGTCTAGATTCTACAATTTTAGGTTTTTGACCAGTAGCTGCAATAATGTAATTCTCAATTTCTTGTCTAGCTTTTGAATCATTTTTATATTTACCAAGTCCAATGTTAATCGATATCTTAGTAATATCAGAAATTGCAAATATATTAATATCGTTATTTTCATCCTTCAGCAAATTTTTGGCATTTTGATAATACTCTACTGAATTTATTTTTAGTGCTTCCATATATAAATCTATTTAACTTCTGTCTTTATAATTGATTCTTTTTTCTTAAAATCAGGTTTTGGTACCAAGGAATTAGTCGTTCTAAATTTTCTAATTTTTTTATTATCCTCAATAGCGATAAAACTTTTTGATACAGTATTTTTTTCATCGATAAGAGCAACATTTGATGAATCTATAAATCTATCAACTTGAGTCATCTGACCTTGCATTCCATACGCTTTATTAGATTTAGTATACTTAACAATTTTATTAACAGAGTCAACAGAAACTCTAGTATACTTTAATGTTTTAACGACTTTAGTTATGAAACCTAAGGTACCATTAAATTTCCCCGATATAACTTTAACTTTATCTCCTTTCTGAATTTTTGATATTGACATATATTTTAATATTATAAAACTTCCTCTGCTAATGAAATTATTTTGTTGAAACCGAGCTCTCTTAGTTCTCTAGCAACTGGTCCGAAAACACGAGTAGCAATAGGTTCCTTATTTGCCTTATTTATTATAACAAGAGCATTATCAGAAAATTTTATAGAAGAACCATCTTTGCGCTGAGTTTTGGCTCTTGTTCTGACGATGACGCCATAGACAATCTGTCCTTTTTTTACTTTGCCGATTGGACTCGCTTTTTTTACTGATCCAACAACTATAGTACCAATTCTAGCAGAGCTTGTATTGTTTTTTCCATTTACTGCAAAAAGCATTACCCTACCTGCACCTGAGTTGTCTGCGACATTACATATACTTCTTTCTTGTAACATATTATATTAATTTAATTTTTAAGCGAATAAATCTTCTTTACTTATAATTTTGCATTGAACTGGCAATTTATGCTCAGCAATCCTAAAGGCTTCTCTAACTTTATCTTCAGAAACTCCTTTGACTTCAAAAAGAATTCGTCCTGGTTTTACTGGAAACATGAAATATTCTATACTTCCAACACCTACACCCATAGGAATGTTTGACGCTTTTTGAGTAACAGGCCTACTTGGAAAAATTCTTATATACACTTTTCCACCTTTACATATTTTACTAATTACTCTACGTGCAGATTCAAGCTGCCTACTAGAAATCCAGTTTGTTGTTAGTGATTTAAGTCCAAAATCACCATGTTCAAGTTTAGCACCTCTTTTAAGAGTACCTCTTCTTCGTTGACCATATGTATTAAATACCTTCTTATGGACTATTTTTTTAGGTGTAAGCATATTTATAATCGTTTAATCTATTATTTTCCATTTTATTAGTTTTGAAACTGGTGATGTTTCTATAATTTGAACTGTTTGACCAATATAAAATTTTGTAGAATCTTCACAAGCTGCATAATATTTTTTCTTAGTCTTAAATCTTTTTTGGTATTTTGGATGAACTTTAACTGAATACACAGTTACTACCAAAGCTTTTGTCATTTTATTTGATGTTACTATTCCTGTCATATCTTTAATAAGTATAATTTTTAATTTTGTCACCTTTATAAAGTAAAACACGAATACCTATGATGCCAGCTGTAGTTCGGCAATGTACGAGTGCTGAATCAATAACAGAATCGATTGTATGTCTAGGAATACTACCAAACGCGAAATCTTCTTTACGTGCAATTTCAGCTTTATTTAGTCTTCCTTTTACAGTGATTTTCGCACCTAAAATACCAGAATACCTAATTTTCTCTATGTAAGTTTTTGCTAATTTTCTATATGGTACATTTTTTTGAAGTGCCATACCAATCTCACTAGCAATAACTTCAGCCGATCTATTAGGATCTTTGAATTCCTCAATATTTAATTTAAGATCTTTAGGAAGGTTAAAATTTTTAATTAAATTTTCTTTTAGTTTGTTTATAGAAGAACCTCCCTTACCAATTACAATACCTGGCTTAGTTACATACAAAATAATTTCAATTTTTCTAAAATATCTTCTTATTAAACAGTCGACTAAACCTGCTGATCGTAAATTAGTTTTAATGTACTTTCTTATTTCTAAGTCATGATGAAGTAACTTAGCGTAGCTTCTACCAGAAGCGAACCAAACAGAGCGCTGTACGTTAGTAATATCACCGTTTTGATGATTAACATTCGAGAGCCTTTGCTTTGCTCTGAATAAATTGATTGATATTTTCTGACCCATATCCTAATTTATAACATTATAATTATATTTTTGTCAATTATTTTTTACTTATTTCTACTTTAACACGTGAATATCTTCTTCTAGTACGGAAAGCACTTCCTCTAGCACGTGGCACAACTCTATACAACTTTTGAGCCTCCTCTGCAACAATTTCCTGTATTTTATAAGCAGATAATTCTGCATCTGTAATTCCCATATTTGCAGCAACAGACTTTAATAAGTTAAAAATATGTTTTGTTTTTTCCTTATTCACAGATTTCAGTATATTCATTGCACTAGCTAAATCCAAGCCTTTAATATGGCTAATAATCAATCTTACTTTTCTTGGACTCTTATTTATTATAGTACTTGCTTTAGACATATTTGTTACGATTTTTTCCTTCTTGAAACTATAAATTTATTTGATTTGCTTTTCTTATTGCGAGTTTTAACTCCCAAAGCATGTTTACCCCAAGGAGTTTTTGGATATGGCATACCAATAGAGTTTCTAGCTTCTCCACCACCATGAGGGTGATCTACTGGATTCATAACCTTACCTCTAACCGTTGGCCTTATACCTTTTTTTCTATTTCTACCTGCTTTACCAATCCTAACAAATTCGTGAGATTCATTTCCAACCCTACTTACGATACACGAACAAGTTCCTTCAAATTTTTTGATTTCACCTGATGGAAGTTTTAAAGTAACATGTTTTTCATCTCTTGCAGTGACTAAGGCATAGTTTCCAGCCGATCTAACTAATTTTGACCCACTATTAGGTTTCTGCTCTATTTGTGACACCATAGAGCCAACAGGAACAGTTATTAGAGTGACTTTATTTCCTTCTTTAATATCTCCATTATTTGTTAATATATCACCTACCTTAACACCCTTAGTATGTAATATGTAAGCTTTGTTACCTGTTTTAATATCGGTTACAAGGTTGACAAAAGCAGTTCTAGTAGGATCATATTCAACGGTTAAGACCTTAACTCCTTTATCAAAGTTTCTTTTAAAATCAACTAAACGAATCATTGATCTGTAGCCTCCACCATGGTGTCTAACGGTAATTTTTCCTGAATTATTTCTTCCAGCCGTATTAGTCTTTCTAATTGTTAGTTTCTTAAATGGTTTATCTGTTGTCAATACTTTTCTATAATCAATGACACTAGTTTTTCTTCTTGATGCAGTAGTTGGTTTGTACAATTTAATTTGAGACATAAATCTATTTAATTCACTTATTTAGCATTTTTACCACCATGCTTTTTAAAAATGGTTGTAGGAGAAAATTCACCTAGCTTATGACCTACCATATCTTCTGTAACTAAAACATCTGTAAATATTTTTCCATTGTGCACAGAAAAAGTCACTCCAACAAAAACAGGCAGAATAGTGCTATCTCTACTCCAAGTTTTTATCTTACCACTTCCCCCGCCAAGTTTTAAAACTTCTACTTTTTTTTGTAATTTTTCATCGCAAAACGGTCCTTTTTTTAGTGATCTAGACATATAAATTATACTAATTCGTTATTATTTTCTTCTTCTATTTTTTCACCTGCTTTAAGCTTTACAAAATATTTTTTGTATCTTTTTTGTTCTATAATATTATTTTGCTTGCCTCTTTTTTTCAATTTCTTGTAAGGATTTACAACTGTTACTTTAAGTGGGTTTAAACCTTCTTTCCTTAAAATTTTAGCTACTTCGATTTTATTTGGTGTAAAAGACTTATCGACAAAATAAATCATAAAAAAATTATTTTCTTGTACCTTGTATGATTTTTCTGTTTGTACTAATTTAAACTGAGACATATTACTTTTAGCTATTTAAGACTCTTTCTTCTAATAATTCTCTTGCACCTGATGTCAAAATAACATTTTTATGTGCAACGATCTTATATATTTTAATATTTGATGCATTCAATAAAGATATACCGGCATTAACAAAACCTCTAAGATTAAGCTTTTCCACAGTTGTATATAGTAAGATTGTTTGTCTTATTTTGTTTCCAGTTTTTGTTTCTAAGTTTTGTAACAATTCTACAGAATGTGATGTTTTAGGAAAGTCAAAACCTTTCGTTAATTCAAAAACTGAATTATCTATTAGCCTATCTTTTAAGATAGTTTTTAGAGAAGAAATTCTAGCAGTTTTGTTAATTTTTAAATGCCAATTCCTTACATTTCTTGGACCATGTGTTGTTCCACCACCAACCCATATTGGAGATCTTGTAGATCCATGTCTAGCTCTACCAGTCCCTTTTTGTTTCCATGGTTTTTTTCCACCTCCACTTACTTCAGACCTAATTTTTGCATGAGCTCTAGAAACACGAATATTCGAAAGCTCAGCACGTACCACTTGTGACAATAATTTAGGCTTAAGCGTAAAGTTTTCTAAACTTAAAAACGCATCGTCTTTTTTATCTAACTTTTCATTGAAAATTGTTACTGTAAGAGACATTTTACTACACTTTTTTTATTTTTAAAATAGATTTGTTTGCACCTTGTATTGAACCTTGTACAAAAAGTAATTTGTTTACTAGATCAATAGCAATTATAGGTACTTTTTTGAGAGTTCTAGTTTGAGTACCCATTCTTCCTGCCATTTTTTTTCCTATACCCACTCTTTGAGGCCATCTAGATCCAATAGAACCTGCAGCGCGAACATGATCATGACCATGCGATGCTGGTTGACCTCCAAAACCGTGACGTTTAACAACACCAGCAAAACCTCTACCAATAGTTATACCAGTAATATCTAGAGCATCACCCACTTGAAAATCATTTATATTAAAGCTAATTCTATTATCTAAAATTTTTACATCCCGAAATTCTGATAGTTTTATAAATTGAATACTTTTATTTGCATGTTTTTTCACATGACCCTTTGCAGCACTATTACTTTTCGCCGCAGATTTTTTGAAAGCCCCAATTTGTACAGCATTGTACCCATCTTTAGTTTCAATTTTAGACTGAATCAAAAAACTATCTTCAAAAACTAATGATGTAACTGCGACACTTTTACCTTCGACAAAAAGCCGAGTCATTCCAATTTTTTTGGCAAAACCAATCATACTTATATATTAAATCTTCTAATTTTATAATGTTTCTATGCTAATGTCGACGCCAGCTGGGAGCGTAAGTGTTGAAAGACTGTTTACCACCTCACTATTGACGTCATGAATATCAATTAATCTTTTGTGAACACGACATTCTAGTTTGTCTTTTGCTTTCTTAAAAACAAAAGTAGATCTTAAAATAGTTACTACTTTTTTGTGTGTTTTTAATGGTACTGGACCAACAACCTTTCCTCCTGACTTAACAATCACTTGGATTAATTTTTTTATCGCATCTTCTAAAATCTTATGGTCAAAGGAATAAATTTTAACTCTCATCTTGGTCGCTGACATATTATTAATATACTTTCAAACTATATACTTCTTATGTATATAAATTACAATCTTAAGTTTGTCAAGAGTATTTTAATTTAAGTGTCAGTAATTTTCCTAGAATAGACAAGTATATTGACAAAAATTAAAAATTTAGATTCTGTACATGTTTAGTAATAATTATACCACTTGCCAATCTTCAAAAGTTAATTTATTTATTTAAAAATATGCTAATCATCGTAGAATCTCCAGCTAAAGCTAAAACAATTTCTAAAATAGTTGGAAATAAATATATTGTTAAGGCTTCAGTTGGTCACATTAGACGTATCTCTAATGATAAAAAGACAAAAGATAATCGTAGATTAGAAATAAACGGTATAGATATAGACAATCATTTTTTACCAATTTATGAAATCGACCCTAAGAAAAAAGATGTTGTAAAGGAGTTAATAAAGCTTGCAAAACAAAGTAAAGATGGTGTGTTATTTGCTACAGATGCTGATCGTGAAGGAGAAGCCATCTCTTGGCATTTGTCGGAAATCTTAGGTATAAAAGATAAATCTCTAGTACAGCGACTAGAGTTTCACGAAATTACTCCAAAGGCTATTAATGAAGCATTAAAAAATCCTCGTTTACTCAATACTACATTAGTAAAGGCTCAACAGGCTAGACAAGTTTTGGACAAGCTTGTAGGCTATAAATTATCACCAGTATTATGGTCAACTATGAATAATTACAAGCTTTCAGCAGGAAGAGTGCAGTCTCCAGCTTTAAGAATTATTTGTGAACGTGAGCAAGAAATTATATCATTTATTTCAACTGAGTTTTGGGAAATAAGCGGCATGTTTGATGTAAAGCAAATTGCTAAAGCGGTAGAAAAATGGGCTCTATGGGAAAATAAAAATGAAAGAGAAGAAACATCAATATATCATAAACTTATAATTAAAGCGAGTAAATTTAAAGGAATAAAAATTCCTAAAGTTATTGATAATAAACAAGAATTATTAAGTCTGGTTGAGGGATTAAATGTAAACACCCTCTTTACTATTATTGAAGTCAAAAATTCTACCGAAATCAACAAAACAAAACCCCCGTTTATAACTTCAACACTTCAACAAGCCGCTTCATCAAAACTTGGATTTACACCAAAAATAACCATGCAATTAGCTCAAAAGCTTTATGAAGGTGTCGACATTGATGGAAGTCCTACTGCATTAATTACATACATGAGAACAGATAGTGTCAACCTATCTCAAGATTCTATCGATTCAGCTCGAGCATTTATAAGTAGTAAATACCCTGAATGCCTTCCAGATAATAAAAAACATTATAAATCTAAGAGTAAAAATAGCCAAGAAGCACATGAAGCGATTCGTCCAACAAATCCGCAGCTTGTACCACAAAAATTGATCGGGAAATTAGAACCGAAGATGCTAAAATTATATACTTTAATTTGGAAACAAATGATAGGTAGTCAAATGACTGACGAAATCAAAGAGCGAGTTAATTTTGATCTTGAAAACAGTCAAAAAGATTTATTTAGCGGATCATTTGCTTGGACTATCCATCCTGGATTTAAAATTTTATCAGACGAAAAACTTTTAACCTCTAATACTTTAAATATCAAAAAAAATGAAACACTTTATTTACAAGAACTTGAATATCTACAAAAATTTACCCAACCACCTTATCGCTTTTCACCTGCTAGTTTAATAAAAAGACTAGAAGAGCTCGGTATAGGGAGACCATCTACCTATGCAACTATTATTTCTACACTTCATGATCGAGAATATGTTGAAGACAAAGCACAAACTTTGATACCTACTACACTTGGGATGAAAATAAATATACTCCTTGTAGAAAATTTTACTGAAGTAACTGGTGCAGAATTAACAGCAAGAATGGAAGATAATCTAGATGATATTAGTAGAGGTGAAAAAGAATATGAAGATGTATTACAGAATTTTTGGGGTGATTTCAAAAAACAAGTTGAGGCAAAAATACCAACACTAAAAGAGGATCGTGCAAAATATACGTCAAGTGAGTCAGATGTAGAAGATCCTAAATTTGGTGACAAAATGGTACTTAAAGTAGGTAGATTTGGTGAATATTATCAAAATCCAAATCATCCTGAGATAATGTATCCGAAAAATTTCCGCGAATTAGAAACAGCAGAAAAAGAGGCTCACTTGCAGTATGATAATCAAGCTAAAGGTCAGTTTTGTGTGGAATGTAAGAAGGAACTTGTAGTACGTGTATCTAAGTCTTCTCTAAATACATATATAGCATGCGCAGAATATAAAGTAGGAAATAAGCATACTGTAACCAGTGTTAATTTTGGTCCGTGCCCACAATGCTCTGAACAAGGAAGAAAAGCTAAAAAAAGTGGTGTCCTTATAAAGAAATCATATAAAGGACGCTCATATATATCCTGCAACTTGGATAAAAAAATTTGTGGATATACTGAAAAAACTTCCAAATAAAATTAATTAACAGTATCTTCAATTTTCTCTATCTATCTTTTTCTAAAAAATGTAAATCAGCATACTGTTCAACGTTTACTAAGTCATTCATAATATCTTGATGAGTAATTTTAATTTCCTCACAAGCGCGTAAATTACTTTGCAAATTCATATTTCAATATCAATTTTCCAACTCCTATCTACCAGTTTAAGTCCACCAATTGGTTGTCCATATCAATAAACTAAAAAATAATTTGTATTATACTGGTCTCAAATTACTTTTACAGCATCAAGTAGCATTATATATTTTAAATGAAGTACTAAGCTTATAATATTGTACTTTTTGACAAATATTAATGGCTATTATACTTTTATAGTAATATGACTATTGGTATAGATCCTGGTACAGCCACAGTTGGTTTTTCTCTTGTTAGCGGTACACGTAATCATCCTATTATCCACGAATACGGTATTCTTCAAACATTGCCACTACCAAAAGAACAGATGCCTTTTAGATTACTTGAGCTTGGTAGAGATTTGGAATCTATTATTTTAAAATACAAACCAAATAATGCTGTTGTAGAAGACTTATTTTTCTTTAAAAACGCTAAAACCGTTATTAGTGTAGCTCAAAGTCGCGGTATGACCTTGTACTTGCTTGCTAAACATAATGTGAAAATTCTTGAACTAACTCCGCTCCAGATAAAGCAAAGCTTATGTGGGTATGGAAGAGCTACCAAAGTACAGGTTCAAAATATGGTTAAAAAAATATATAAGCTTGATCAAATACCAAAACCTGACGATGCCGCAGATAGTCTCGCAATGGCCTGGCTTGGACTCAAATAGAAATTTCTTGAGCACCGAAGACTTGTACAACAAAAATCGTTGGAATACCCCCTAATTTACCGTAAGCATAGCCAATTCCTGTCTCATCAACATCTTTATTCAAAATATTTTCTTTATGTGATGGTGATTTCATCCAAGCTGCAACCATTTCTGTAGGATTTTCAAAGCCGTTTGCTAAATTTTCACCTGCTTCTTCGTAATTATATTCTGACTCCTTTATGAAATCAGACCATTTTTTCCCATTTACAGGACTAATATGAGAAAAATAGTGCTGATTGGACATATCAAGAGCTTTATTTCTCGCTGCTATATTTAACTTACCATTTAATTTTAGTGGTGACAAATTAGCAAAAATACGTTCTTTATTTACTATAATATTTAATTGTTCTAAAGAAAAAAAAGTTTTTTGATCTTGCGTTGAAACTGTACTAGTTTGATAAATAAATGTAAAAAAAATAATAAGAGAAATTATAAGAGACGCTACTGACAAAAGAATTAATAATTTTCCTTTGTTAAAAAAAAAGTTACTTTTCATATCCTATTATATCCATAATTTCTTCAGCAGAATTTACAAGATAAAACAATGAAGTAAATTCACCTGAAACTACTCTTCGTTGCTTTATTAATATATTTTCGAGCCAATAAATATATCCATGCCAAAAATTAGTATCAAATAAGAATATTTTTTTTGGAGGATGTTTATGAGTTTTAATTAATGTAAATATTTCCATTAGCTCATCTAATGTACCAATCCCACCTGGAGCAAAAATAAATATATCAGATTGTCTTAACAAGTACTTTCGAACTGAAAATTGTGAAAAAGTTATACTAACATCTGGATTTTTAAAAGGGGGTTCTCCAGGAATATTTATACATAATGCAACAGCCTTTCCTTTACCTTGTTTAGCCCCAGATAATGCAGCGGACATAATACCTGGACCACCACCAGAAACAATACTCCAATTTTTTTCGGACAATATTTTTGCTATAATTTGTATATCTTTGTAGGTTTCTTCTTGATCTCCAATTAAAGATCCCCCATAAATTGTAGCAGTATGAGGAGTTAGAGAGTTTAAGACTAACATCCCTAATTCATACTCCTGTTTAATTACTTCAATTAAATTAAACTGATCTTCTGACAAGGTTTGTAAGTTATCTGTTTTTGTATTAATATGAATCATGATTAATCAATTATACCCTATATAATCATTTTATTCAAGTTTACAATTAAAAAAAATCATTAGAGCACTTTGAAACTAAATAAAACGTGTTATATAATGAATAATAGTACTTCTTATAGGCTAAATATATAGGACTTACTTACGATTCAAAAGATACTTTTAATTTATAAATATTTATTATCATCAAAAAAAATTAAGTAACCTATAATAATATTAAATGATTAGTTAATAAACTTTACAGTTGGATTTAAAACATTGTAAGGTGACATAGTCACGCCCCGAAATAAAAAGTTCTGAGCCAAAAAGCTAGAAAAAATTAAAATTTGGTTGATTAGTACCACTTGGCTGAAAATATTACTATCCTTACACCTATGGCCTATAAATCTCATGAAAGAGCAAGCTCAAACAATTGATATATACCTTGTAGTCTTCAAGGAACCTTCATCATAGTAAACTATGAAACGAATTCTTATCTTTGGAACAGCTTCCCACTTATATGCTTTCAGCGGTTATCTAAACTATGCGTAGCTACCCGACAATGCTCTTGGCAGAACAGCCGGTACACCAGAGGCACATGGATCTCGGTCCTCTCGTACTAGAGATCCGCTCCATCAAAATTCGCGCGCCCACACCAGATAAGGACCGAACTGTCTCACGACGTTCTGAACCCAGCTCGCGTGCCTTTTTATTGTGCGAACAGAACAACCCTTGGGAGCTACTACACCCCCAGGAAAAGACGAGCCGACATCGAGGTGCCAAACCCTGCCGTCGCTATGAACGCTTGGGCAAGATCAGCCTGTTATCCCTAGAGTAACTTTTATCCGTTGGTCTTTGCAGGATCCACATCCATGCATCGGTTCACTAAACTCTACTTTCGTATCTGCGTAACTTGTAGGTCTTGCAGTTAAGCCGGCTTATGCTTTTGTACTTTGAGGCTCGATTTCCATCCGAGCTAAGCCGACCATTAGACGCCTCCGTTACCATTTAGGAGGCAACCGCCCCAGTTAAACTACCCAGCAGCCGCTGTTTTTGAACGAGTTAAGTTCAAGTTAGTTATACAATAGTACTAGGCTGGTATCTCAAAGATGACTCCATTAGATCCAAGGATCTAATATCAAAGTCTCCCAGCTATACTGAGCAAGTAAAATCGTACAACAACGACAACCTATAGTAAAGCTTCATAGGGTCTTTCCGTCTTGGTGCGGGTAGAGAGCATCTTCACTCCCTTTGTAAGTTCACCGGGTTAATGGTTGGGACAGTTCTCCACTTGTTATGCCATTCGTGCGGGACACTACTTATGTGCCAAGGAATTTCGCTACCATAGGACAGTTATAGTTACTGCCGGCGTTCATCGGGGCTTCGAGAAGAAGCTTGCGCTGCTTCTGTTAACCTTCCGACACTGGCCAGGCATCACCCCGTATACATCCTCTTTTGGAGTTAGCACGGAGCTATGTTTTTGTTAAACAGTCAGTAGAGAGTCTTTCGTTGCAGCCTCATTGCTGAGGCAAGGCTTATCCCTAAGTTACGCCTGATTTTTTGCCGAGTTCCCTAACCTATTATTCTCCCGTTCACCTTAGTATTCTCTACTCATCCACCTTTGTTGGTTTGCGGTACGGATAGATATAAACTAAGTTTAGAAGCTTTTCTAGGCGACTTGCTTCATCAGCTTTTAATGTTACCATTATTCATGCTTATCTCAGTGTGTAAAACAATATCCATAAGGATACCTTCTATAGGTCAAACGGATTTACCGCTTAACTTTGCACACCTAAACTTGCAATCAGCAATAGCCAAATACTGAACTGATTAGCAGATCGCGTCCCTTCATCACATTTATACCTAGTTATGGAATATTAACCATATGTCCATCAGAAAGCCCCATTAGAGACATTCCTAAGGCCCGACTTACCCTACGACGAAAACCGTAGCGTAGGAAACCTTGGATTTTTGGTGGTGAGGTTTTTCACCTCACATCATTTGTTACTTATTCTGACATTCTCACTTCTAATCGCTCCACCTTAAGTTACCTCTTGGGCTTCAGTGCAATTAGAACGCTCGCTTACCATATATACAAATAGTTAGCAGTTGATATTTCAATTCAAAATTCTTGTTTCATAGTTTATCATTAATTTATACAATTCACAGAAATATGAACTACTAATTATTTGTATCTATTCGTGTTTTCGGCACTATGCTTAGTCCCATACATTGTCGGCGCAGAATCACTTGACCAGTGAGCTGTTACGCTTTCTTTAAAGGATGGCTGCTTCTAAGCCAACCTCCTGGTTGTATAAGTAATTCCACCTCCTTTACACTATAGCATAGATTTTGGGGCCTTAAACGACGATCTGGGCTGTTTCCCTTTTGGCAATGAAACTTAGATCCCACTGCCTAACTCCCGAGAAACACTACGGAGGAATTTGGAGTTTGTTAGAGTTGGATACCTTGCGGCCCCAATCTCTTTCAGTGCTCTACCTCCCCCAAGCTTCTTACTCGAGGCTAGCCCTAAAGCTATTTCAGCGAGAACCAGCTATTACCCAGTTCGATTGGAATTTCTCCTCTACCCACAAGTCATCCGAAACGGTTGCAGCCGTTAGCGGTCCGGTCCTCCTCTTAGTCTTACCTAAGATTCAACCTGCTCATGGGTAGCTCACTGGGTTTCGGGTCGGATGTGTACGACTAAACGGGCAGTTAACCCTCGCTTTCACTTGCGGCTCCAGTCTCCTTCGACTTTAACCTTGCCATACACAGTCCACTCGTCAGATCATTCTTCAATAGGCACGTAGTTACAGACAAAAGCCTGCTTCCACTCATTGTAAGCATACAGTTTCAGGATCTATTTCATTCCCCTATCCGGGGTTCTTTTCACCTTTCCCTCACGGTACTTGTTCACTATCGGTGAGTAAATGTATTTAGCCTTTCCGCGTAGTCACGGATGATTCCAACAAGGCTTCACGGTGCCCTTGTTGTACTTGGGAAATTTTACTAACAGGTAATAATACAATTTTGTATACGGGACTATCACCCTCTATGGTTTAACTTTCCAGTTAATTTTACTGTTGTATTATTTTGTAGACCTATTTTCAAGCGATTAGACTTGAACGTAAACTCCCACAACCCTCAATGCGCTTAACCTCCAATCAGGCACTAACTCTCAATCCAAAAAAGTGTATTGCTACACATGATTTATTAATCCAGTTAACAGGCTAACATGAGTTTTTGGCATACTCCCCCTTCGCTCGCCACTACTAAGGGAATCAACATGTCTGTTTCTTTTCCTCCGCTTACTGAGATGTTTCACTTCAGCGGGTTTCCGATTACCTGGCTACTACACCAGTTCGTGCTAGGCATTACCCTAGCCGGGTTTCCCCATTCAGATATTTTGGACTCATAACGGTTACACACACCTGATCCAAACTTAACGCAGTGTATCACGTCTTTCTTCGGCATTTACTCCCAAGGCATCCTCTGTATGCTCTTATGTTTTAATTTTTTATAGATTTTTGAACTTACAATTTTACCCTTCAACAAGACAATTTAATGTCTAGTTTGCGATATAATTTTTTAATTTTTATTACGGTGTTTTAAATCCAACTGTAAAGTTGCTACTTGAAGTACTTCTCGTACCGTTATGTGAGTAACGTTTTTAAACTAAACAAATATATAATATTTTGTCAAGACTTTTTTTTATAGAAGCTTTAAAAATGTGGATTTATTATGTTTAATAGTTATTATTTTTTATAAAGCTTGACATTATTCTGTCTTTATATAATTATACTTAGCACAACGGGACGTAGCGCAGTTGGTAGCGCGCTTGGTTTGGGACCAAGAGGTCTAGGGTTCGAATCCCTACGTCCCGACCATAAACATTATCTTACCTTTAATTAGGTATTTTTTGTTATCCTAAAACAGTAGTTTTCCACGATCTCTAATCTCTTCTTCAACCTCACTTCTAGGTCTTCCATATTTTCTTTTAGTGTTCTCTATTATCTGATTCTTTATATTCTTATCAATTGGTTTACTAAATGTATTCTCTGGATAAAAATTAAATGAAGTAGTTTTTTGACCATCTACTAGTATACGCGCATTTATTGAATATTTTTCTGGATTCATAAGATCGTTAGCTGTTATTTCTGGAGCGAATTCAGCTTCTAAATATTTTGCGTCTTCGGCACCAATACGATATATGAATTTATTTGCGCAATTGTTCATTATAGAGTCTTTAATTCGTTCATCTCCTTTACTTATAACCTGCTTTACAAATTGATGTGCTAAATAAAATCCAAGCTTATATTTACGAATTTCTTCCAGCGCCTGAGGGATAGCATCAAACAAAAAGTTTTGCATTTCGTCTATATATACAAAAAATGGTGTTCTTTCATTAGCTAAGATTTCTTCTGTAGTACCGTCTTCATTGACACGTAGTCCATCTGCTCTTCCCATACCTGCTCTAAGAATACTACCGATAATTACCATACCAAGTAAATATGATGAGCCCTCACCAATCAACGATTTTTCGAGCTTTAACAATAATATCTTTTTATTGTCCATAGCGCTTCTAAAATTTATTGCACTCTTTTGCTGACCTATCATCGGTCTCAAAAAATCATTTGTAGTAAAAGGAGCTAACTTTGAAGTAATATAAGGTACCATATTTTCTAAACTTGCTTCACCACCAGCTTGTGTAGCATTTTTTTCCCAAAAATCGACCACTTCTTGTTCATCGCACATAGCCAATTTGAATGTACGAAAATCCTCATCTGTTAGTACCTTACCTATTTCCATAAGAGTAGATCCGCTTTCAGGATGACTCATCACAAGCCTCATAGCATTTTTCATATACTGCTCAAACATTGGTCCGCCAGTAGCCTTAAGGTCGTATAGTTTGTCCCAAATGCTGAACATCATATCTATTACTAAAGTTTTCTCTGTTGGCTTTCGAGGATCAGTTTCAAGCATATTTAAACCTAGTGGAAAATCAGACATAGAAGGTGAGAATAAAATTACCCTATCTAGCACTTCAGGTGGCATACGAAGCATGAGATTATCAACTAGCTCACCATGTGGATCAACTACACACACGCCATTACCCATTTTAATATCTTCAAGTATGACATGTCCCATTAACTCTGATTTACCAGTTCCAGTTCCTCCTAAAGAATAAATATGTCTTAATCTATCTTCTGTTTTAATGTATACATCCTTTGTTGTTGCTCCAGATGAAGCTTTACCTATAAATACATTTCCATCTCCAGGACCAGGAATCAATAAAGGTACTGGCGGCTTTCGAGCGACAAGCCATTTAATATTTGCTGTTTGAGTCAAATAATTTGGTAAATGCCAAATTGAATTTATCTCTTCAGTATTAATAATTTTATTATTATTGAAAGTTTGAGCTCTCAAAATAAAATTTTTAACAGCTTCTTTAGTATTAGTTTTTTTCTTTTTAAAATAATTAAAAGGTCTGTTTTCATAAATTTGAAAAGATGGTATAATATTACCAACGAGCATTTTTGCACGAACTTCAGTCAAAGCCGAACCAATTATTCTCAAAGTATATTTAAAACCTTGTTTACTAGATTTTTATTCTAATTTTTTAATTATTTCTTGCTGTTGAGGAGTTAATTGAATAGCTGTTTCTTTTCCTGAAAGATCAATTTTCCTTTCTTTTCTATCTTGATGAACATCTTTTTTATCTGGATTTATAGCTTTACCTATTTCTTTTAATATAGTGCCAATATGTTTCAAAGGACTTGTATCTGGAAAAAGAATTTCTTTTGGATTTTGACCTTGTTGTATTTTTGTCGCTAGTATACGAGGATTTTTTTGCCAATCTTCTTTTATCGGAGTTATAATTAGCTGAATAGCAGCAGACTCTTCTTTAGCTAAACCAAGTAAGGTATTTGTAATACTGTTTAGTGGTTCTAAATCGAGATTTCGGTAAGTTTTAAATGGTAACTCATATCTAATTCCTAAATCCAATTCTTGAACATAAACCATGCTATTCTCTTTAAAAATTGTTGGAGATTTAATTTGATTTATATTAGCTTTTGGGTAAACTGCTAATATTTGTCTTTCTATTACACCTGCCATATCGTTATTGCATCCAAGCCAAAACCTAGTCTCTTGATTTAAATTTACGATTTCTAAAGAAAATCGCTGGCCTCCAAATAGCCAAGTTTTAAAATTACTCTTAGAAAATTCACTCAGAACTGAAAAAATTTGTTCACCAACAGCCAATACATCTTTATCATCTCGTTTTGAACCACTATCTTTTTGAGCCTGCTCACTACTTTCTTTTGGTACTGCTATTTCTAAAATAACTGTTTTTTTCCAATCTTCTAGTTTTTTTTTGTTATAAAAATACTTACGAGCTAATCGTATGCTTATAAAGTACAAACTAATAATAATAGCTACAAATATTATAGAATACATAAGAAAAAAAACTACATTGTCACCAGCAACACTACCAGTTTTTAAACTACTAGTAATAGGTTGGCTTTGCACAGTTGTTTTATTTCCTGCTTGTTTTCCACTTGATACGCCTTGTTGTGAGTAAAAATCATCCATGTTACGTAATAACATTATAGCTTTTAATCTATATTTATGTCAATTTTTGATTGACTAATTACTATAAGTTTGTTATCAAGCTATATGGTTGATCGTATGATAGCTGTATTTTATACAGAGGAAAGTCGAGACTCACCACGAAAGTGTGAAACAGGGGACTGTGTAGTAAACAGTCGAGGGTAACCTTAGGGAGCATTAAAAGCTGAAAAGTGCAACAGAAAATAAACCGCCGATGTCTATTTGTAGTACAGGTAAGGGCGAACAAGTGAGGTAAGAGCTCACTCACGAAGATCCAGGTAACTGACCGTGTGGCAAACCCCCTCTTGAGCAATGCCAAGAAAAGGTAGGCAGCTTAGATTAATTATCATATCCTATCTTATTTGATAGTCAGACAAAATCTCGCTTATAGATCAACCAAAACCCTTAACGGGTTATTTTTTTAGGTGTTATCTCACTAATTTAATTTACAAAAATAAATAAATTATTTACAATAATATATAATTAAAACCCATATGTATTTAAATAAAAAACTACAATTCAAAAAAATAATAGCGATCAGTATTTCAATAGTTATAGTTACATTAGCTATCGTAGCTTTTGTTGTTCTAAATAAAAAGAAAAAAACTGATCAAACAAATAACACATCATATGAAACAAAAGATATATTAGATAAATTAGGTAAAAGTATAGATAAAATAAATCTTGATGATGTTCTGTACGATACCATATCTTTTAAAGAGTTACCAGTATATCCAAAAGCTTGGGTTGAAAAATATTTTAGCTTCTCAGAGCAAGCAAATCAACTAATATCAGGACCAAATGCCGATGCGGATGGGGATGGATTAACAAATAAAGAAGAGTATTTTTACGCTTCCAGCCCTGTTAATAAGGATACGCTGTGTAATGGTTCAAAAGAAGAAAAAGGGTGCAATGGTAACAATGACAAACAAAATGTCGATGCAGGTATAAGTCCCCTAACGGGACTAACTCTTGATAGTTACGATAAAGTTAAAATTAAGAAACAAGACTATGCTATATTAAATCGTATTCAAGATTCGTTTGAAAATGCTGCTAAAGAAGGTGTTGATTTTCCAACGTTATATCAGCTTAGTAAAACTATAGATTTAAATGATGAATACAAAAAAATCAGTGCTTTAACACAATCCAATGATAGAGTTAATATTGTTAATTATATAAGTTTTCGAGCTAAATTATTACAAAATATAATAGATGAAAGTGAAGTTGGACTGTTTTCAGAATTATATCAAAGTACGAAAATAGATGAAATTAAAAATGTTAAGAAAAAATATCTTGATAAGAATGAAGAGTTAAAAAATACCTATGTCCCCGAAAGATTTGTAGAATTGCATAGAGCTTATATATTCTTTTTTGATAAAATTATTCAATTATTGGATTTAAGAATAGAAGGAATATCAGAGAAAAAAACAGAAAGTAAAGATTTTCGAAATAGAAGTAAAAAAATGGGAGTTGAAATAATGTGGTCATATAGAAAATTGAGTGACATATCCAGTGATCTTAAGATCGACTTGAATTCTCAATAAAATTTACCTAGCTACAATTCTTTATAAGATACAATCAAATTTTACAGGGAATGCTTTTTATATTATTCCCATATAAAATCTTGTTATTGCTTAAAACTTATAAAGTAGCATTAGACGACTATTTTTAAAGTTAGATCCGCAATGTTTTATTATTCACTTTAAGATTAATAAACCAAGCTAAAATTTTAAATATTTAATATTCTTTATTTCTAACACTAGTACAGTCTTTTATAATCATTTTATTTAACTATCCTATAGTAGGTATTATATTTTATATAGTTTTTTATCGATATTTTTTTTACTAAAAACTAAAATATAACATTATTATTTATTCTTTACTACTTAGATTAGTACTAGTCTAAAAGTTAGTTTGGACTAAAGTTAATCAAACCTAAAATATTTTAATATTGGTAATTAGTTTCTTATTATGCTTAATCTTGTTATTTTAATTGCTTAACAAATTTCAAGTTAAATAAAATAATCTAGAACATTGATTTAAAAATAAGTTAAAAAAATAACCCTTTCGAGTTAATTAATAAAAAATTAACTAAATTACTTAGAAATTTTTTCTACAATATCCTTAAAAGAAACAATATCTCTAATAGCAATTTCTGATAAAGATTTTCGATCTAAATTAATTTCTGACTTATTTAATAAGTTAATAAATCTACTATAATTAAGTTCACTTCCAATTTGATCTAAAGCTCCATTAATACGAACGATCCATAATCTTCTAAAATCACGTTTTAACAACCTTCTAGATTTATAAGCATTACTATCTGCCTTTAATAATCTTTCTTTTGCTAGTCTAAACTTTGTACTTGCACCATTTAGGAAACCTTTCGCTCTTTTTAATAAATATTTTTTATGTTTGTGTGCTGCCAAACCTTTCTTAACTCTAGACATATTTTACATTATTGCTTTCAATTTGTTAAAAATTGAGCTTAATTCTCCAGCTTTCTTAGATTTAAGCATTCGTTCTCTTTGTTTTTTAATTAACCTATGGTTATCATTTGTTCTATTAACTAGTAATTTTCCTTTTGAAAGATCACCACCATTTGTTACCTTGATTCTCTTAACCGCTCCTTTTCGTGTCTTAGGTTTCATTTTTTTTATCTTCATACATTAATGTTATAAAAGTGTTATTTATATTTACTTTCAGTATAAGTGGTGTGTTTTCTTAAAATAGGGTTATATTTTTTAATTACCAGTTTTCCTGTCGAAGGTTTACCCTTACCTTTTGATTTATTTTTTACATATCTATGGATAACTTTTTTACCACTTTCATCGATATCTACGCTTATTAACAATATTTTATTTTTTTGCCAAGCCATATAACTACTTAATTTCTTTATTTTCTTCAGCGGAATCAATAATTACAGCTGATCCTTTGTTATAACTGTTTGTTAATTCTCCAAGAATTAATTTTATAGCGTCGATTGAGTGAATATTACAAAGAATAGTATAATCAAGATTTTTTGGTAGTGTTACCGTACTTGTATTAGTTAAGGCTAAAACAGGAATACCTACAGCCTCTGCTTCTTTAATTGCAATTGAATTTTCAGAAGCATCAAGAACAATGACAGCTCCTGGACGATTATTTTTCAAATTAACTAAACCACTGAAAATTTTTTCTTTCTTTTCTTTTTCTCTTACTATTTCTAATTGTTGATTCTTACTAATTTTATCAAAAAATTCAGCATTTGATTCTATGTTCTGTAGTTTTTCTAAAGCTTTAAGTGTTTTTTTAATAGTTATGTAATTAGTTAAAGTTCCTCCTGGCCATCTTGTATCTACATATGGCATTGCAGAGGTAAAGCTTTTTGCAAAACTTACTGTTAAATCTTTAAGGTGTTTGGATGTTCCAACAATTAAAAGCTGTTTATTTTTCTGTCCAAGCCTGTACAATAATTGTGAAGCTGTATCTAAAGAATCTTTAGTGTCTACTAAATTAATTAAACACAAGCCTTTATCATAACCAAAAACTTTAGACTTCAATCTTGGGTTTAGTTTTGATTTTTTATTTCCTCGATGAGTACCTACCTGAAATAGGCTCATTAAGCTAAGTTGATTAATGTTTGGATTGCTCATATATACTTAAATTAGGTATCAATTTATTCAAGGGTTACAGTAGCACCTGCTGCTGATAGAAGATCTTTATACTTGTTAGCGTCATCTTTATTGGCTTTTTCAATTAGAATAAATGGCGCACTTTCAACTTTAGTTTTAGCTTCAGCCAAACCAATATTAAGGATATTTTTGACCTCTTTAATTACAGAAATCTTTTTATCTGCAGGGACTTGCGTTACTTTTACGTCAAATTCTGTCTTTTCTTCAACAGCTGCTACTTCAGAGGCGCCAGATGGAGCTGCAGCAATTGCAACAGGAGCTGCAGCTGAAACACCAAATGTCTCTTCAATGGATTTTACTAACTCGGACGCTTCCATTAAAGTTAATGTTTTTAATTCGTCGATAATTTTTTCTACTTTTGACATAATATATAATTTTAAATTTATAATTTTTTTAATGTAATGTTTTGCTGTATTCTGATACACCCCTACTCACTTGAGACGGTATTTCTTTAATAGTTAATGCAATTTTAATTGTGAACTGATTTAATAATCCAGCAATCATTGCGATTGAATCTTGTTTAGACGGTGTTTTAGACAAAACTTTAGTTTGTTCTGCATCTAAGTAACTTCCGTTTATTACACTACCCAGTATATATAGATTTTCGCTAAACTCTTTTTTAACTAAATTTACAATTTCTTTTGAAACAGTAATTTCGTCAGAGTTAACTTTGTCTAAAAGATATGCTAAGTAAGTTGGTCCTATTAATTGTGGTACTTCTGAAAAGGTTTTTTGAATTAAAGTGTTTTTAACTACTTTAATTTCTATTCCTAAATCATGCGCTTGTTTTCTAATTTTGAAGGTAAGCTCAGAATTTAGACTTTTAGCAACGTTATTTGAAGTTAACAATAATACTGATTTTTGTGTAGCTACGTTGTTATTTAGTTTGTCTAATATCACAGTCTTTTGTTGTCGTGAAATAGCCATAAGTAAATTTTTGATAAAATAGATCTTACTTCCTACAACAGGTTTTCTTGTAATCTAAACTACATTTTAATTTAGAATTACATACCGGTTGTTTTTAGACCTAGTTATATTATGTAATAATATTTATGATTCTTGTCAAGTTGGTTTTTATAAATCACGTTTTAGCAAGGTAATATCTTTCTTGACAAAAGTAAGCTATGTGAATAATTTATTTAGCAAATTATAAATAATAGTTTTATGGATAAAAAACCTGCAAATAAAAACAAGAATCATAATAAAATAATCGTAAACTTAGTATATTTATTACTTATAACGTGTTTGTTTGTTGGATTAATATTTTCTACAAGCTCAACTTCGCAACTAAATACAAATGATAAAATAGATTTTACTCAACTAATTTCTTATATTCGAGACGGCAAGGTCAGTAAGATACAAGAATCTGAAGGTAGCGATCAAATTAAGGTTGAAGTTTATAAAGATTCAAATCAAGACAAAAATAATGTTGAAGCAAAATATACTCAAAATGTATCATCAGGGAAAGGTAAGTCTATACTTGAATATATCAATATTGGGTTAGGAGATCAGAAAATAGAACTTGGAGATGGAAAAAAACAAATTCAATATGTTTTAGTCCCCGAATCTTCTTTCAACAAATTGTTTAGTAACCCGTTATTCCAATTCTTCATTCAATTTGCCATTTTTGGAGTTATTGCCTTATTTATTATTAG
The DNA here is from genome assembly GCA_014377045.1 of candidate division SR1 bacterium. Classification (GTDB taxonomy): domain Bacteria; phylum Patescibacteriota; class JACMRA01; order JACMRA01; family JACMRA01; genus JACMQI01. Next base: position 59,502 of record JACMQI010000014.1, on the reverse strand, counting down.
AAGATTAAGCGATGCGAATAATAAATCAATATCATTTGGTAGTACAAGAGCCAAAACTTATGATAATATAGATACAAAAGAAAAAATAACTTTTGCTGATGTTGCTGGAAACGAAGAAGCAAAACTCGAGCTTACCGAAGTAATTGATTTTCTTAAAAGACCTGAAGAGTATGAGAAAATGGGTGCAAAAATTCCCAAAGGTGTATTATTAATTGGTCAGCCTGGAAATGGTAAAACACTCATGGCAAAAGCTGTTGCAGGTGAAGCTGACGTACCCTTTTTGTTTGTTTCAGGATCAGAATTCGTAGAAATGTTTGTTGGTGTTGGAGCTGGTAGAGTTCGAGATCTGTTTAAAAAGGCTAAAAAGAAATCTCCCTGTGTTATTTTTATTGATGAGATTGATGCAGTAGGAAGACAGAGTGGAGCAGGACTTGGTGGCGGAAATGACGAAAGAGAACAAACTTTAAACCAAATATTAGTTGAAATGGATGGATTTGAACCAACATCAGCTGTAATCGTAATTGGGGCTACTAATAGGCCAGATGTACTTGATCCTGCGTTACTAAGACCTGGAAGGTTTGACAGACAAGTTACAGTAACAGCACCAGATAGACAGGAAAGAGAGCAAATTCTAAAAGTTCATAGCAAAAATAAAAAATTTGCAGATGATATTGATTTAACAATTGTAGCGAAACGTACAGCAGGTTTTTCAGGTGCAGACTTAGCAAATGTATTAAATGAGGCGGCTATTTTGGCTGTTAGAGAAAAAAGCTTAAATATAACTAATAATATACTGCGAGAAGCAATAGAAAAAGTGATATTAGGGCCATCTTTGAAAACAAAAGTTATAACAGAAGAACAAAAAAAGCTTACTGCATATCATGAAGCAGGCCATGCTTTAGTATCTACAGTGACTCCTGGAGCAAACAAAGTTCAAAAAATTACCATAATTCCCCGTGGAAGAGCTGCAGGATATACGTTCTCAGATCAAGGAGAGCAAGATCCTATAACAAGAAAAAGGAGTGAATTCTTAGCTGATATTACTGTTCTTTTTGGTGGATATACAGTTGAAAAATTAGTTTTTGGAGAAGTTTCGACAGGTGCTAGCAATGATTTATCAAAAGCTACTGAAATTGCAAGAAATATGGTTACTAAATATGGTATGAGTGAGCTAGGACCTATTTCTTATGAGGAAAGTAAAGGCTTAAGTTTCTTGGGCAAAGATATGGTTGAGGGTAAACATTATAGCGAAAATTCGGCAATGTCAATAGATCAAGAAATACAGAAAATATTATTTGAATGCTATACTAATTGTAAAAAAATTATCACCAAATATCGCGCTGACCTAGATAAAATTGCACAGTCTTTAGTAGATAATGAGGTTTTAGAATATGAAGAATTTAAAGCTCTGACAAGTCATATTGAAGCTGCTTAATATAAGCTTAGCAATTTTAATCTTTTTCCTACTTCACTAATGAGATTTTTATTTAATATTCAAATCTTGACAAAAATATAAAAGGTGAACATTAAAAGGTAATTGGATCTGTAGCTCAGTTGGTAGAGCAAAGGACTCTTAATCCTCTGGTCATGGGTTCGAATCCCATCGGGTCCACCAAAGCAAAAAATGCTTTTATATAAAATATATCTATGGAATTTTACAAGCCAGTTATTACTACATTTGAAACAAATGCAAGCATGTACGAGTCAGCTACAGCTTTAGCTATAAATCAAATTCTTGATTCTATTAGTGAAAATGGCCTTGCGCGTATCGCACTTAGTGGCGGAAGCACACCATTACCACTCTACAAAAAACTTTTTTCAAATCCATTTATAGAGCCTGAGTTAATTGAACTATTTCAGACAGATGAAAGATACATTAGTAGCGATTTACCTCAATCAAATCAATTAAATATAAATAGTTGTTTAGGAGAAAATGTAAATTATTTTAAAGAGGTAAATTTTATTAATACAAAACTACCAACAAACGACGCCGTACTTCAATACAATGAAATTATTGAAAGTTTAGATGCTCCATTATTTGATCTAACTATACTAGGAATTGGTGAAGACGGACATATAGCTTCGCTATTTCCAAAAGGAAATTACCTAAATGATTTTCAGCCAAACGTTCATTTTACAAGTACTTCAAAATTTGATATTAAAGAAAGAATTACACTTTCACTTAATAGCATATTAAAAAGTAGTATGCTGTTAATTTTATTGACTGGAGAAAGAAAGAGGCATATTGTACCCGAAATATTAGAAGGAAAGAAAGAGTCTATTGAATTTCCCGCTAAGTTTTTACTTTGTCATCCAAATGTAACTATTCTTGAAAGCTTTGAGGATGAAAATTAATTAGTACTTCACACAATCACTTCTAAATTATGAGTAAATTTATAATTATAAAGATAAGTGTTGGATTATAATATTTTTAATACACTCCTTTCTATATTTAATTCCTTCAATTCGCTCGTCCTCGAGGTGACTAATTACCTCTAAGCAATTATTAAATCCTACTTTGAGGTTTTTCCCATCATGAGCCTGAGTATTAAGATTATAGTTTAACGTCTTTCCTTCTTTTTGATATTCTTTTAGAAATGATACGTAATATTCAGTTGGTATAGACAAAGGACCTAATATAATAGGAGTTATCTCAAGTGTAGAAATGTAATGATAATATACATCAAAAGGATACTCATTCTTACTATGAAATAAATTCATCACCCAAATTAATTGACCATTTGTAGCTTTTTCTCTCAAAATTTTTGTAATATTATTAATTTTTATAAGGGGTATCCAATTAGCTAAAGATCCATTAGGAATTATTATAGTGGACGATTTTTTGAGGTTTTCTAAAAATTGACTATTTACTTTAGGCTGATTTTTTTCAATAGTGAGCAGTTCAAAACTAGTGGGATCAATTGGATAGTCTGAAGCATCAATCAAATCTTCTCCATTAAGCTCGAAACTATGATTATGCTCATTAAAATAAGTACCTTTGAGTATTTCTCGATTTTCACTGGTAAACTCAATGGAAAAATTTTGCGGAAGCATATTATTTTTTTGATAAAAATTTACAAGACCTTTTATACTACCAAACTCATAAAATAAAAAAGAATGCCATAAATTTCCTAAAGATGTTGTTTTTGAGTGTACTAAATAGTCTTTGAACTCTAAATAGTATTCTAGGTAAGTTTTTAAATAAATTTCAAATTTTTCTACAATAACGACATCAAGCTTTAAACAACAAATAATCTTTGTAAAAACTCTCAACAATGCAAGATAACTATCAGATCTAAATTCTAAACAATTGATTACTTTTTCTTTGTACTCGATAAGAACATGATTACCGCAAGCTTGTTCAACATAAGTAGCTATAAATTTATTTAAATCGCCAAAAGGTAATATAGGATAATTTAAATCATTGTGTAGCAACTTATTCAATTCTCCATTTCTAAGCTTCAGAAGTCTTCCAATTGTTCCAGTTGAACCTCCCCAGTCTACTGGTAGCATATATATGGTAACTAATCCATCGTATGAATCAATGACGTGCTTTATGGATTCCCAACCATGACCTCCACTACCTAATATAGACAAATTTTTTTGTTTAAGCATACTACTAAAGATAACATTTACTTTTTTTAAATATTTAATTACCTCTGTTATAATCGTCTTCAAACCTCTCAATATCATCTTCTCCTGTATACTCTCCGACTTGAACTTCTACTATTACTAAAGGAATTTTTCCATAATTGGCTAGTCTATGCTTACAGCTAACTGGTATATATGTACTTTGATTTGGCGCTAAGTCACAAATCCAATTAGATTCATTAGCATCATTCCTTACTTCAACTGTTGCAATACCAGAAACAACAATCCAGTGTTCTGATCTGTGCATATGAGACTGCAGACTAAGTCTGTTGTTAGAATTCACAACTATTTTTTTAACTTTGAAAGTTGGCTTATCTTCTAAAACGTAATAAACCCCCCAAGGCCTTACACCTACTTCTAGATAATTATCTTCTCTTATTTCAGCTGGTATGTTGTCGATTATAATTTGATCTGTAGTCTTTGTGTTACCTATTATCATATATTTTCATTTAAACTTGAAAGTATGATAATCATTGTATGACTTCAAATATCTTGTTGTCAAATTAATTATTATTTTGTAACCTCTCAATAAGACTGTCAAACTTGCTGAAAAAAATACTAGAATCAAATTTTTTAGATTGTTCAATACAATAATTTTTCATTTCTAACGCCTTAGTGGCAGTCATTTTATTTACTGAGTCAATAACATCATTCACCTCAGGATTACTTTTTATAAGATACCCAGTTTTATTATCAATAACTGTTTCCAGTAATCCGCCCTCTTTTACTCCTATAACTGGTTTTCCTGCAGCCATAAGTTCACACTGTATAATACCAAAATCTTCTTCTACAGGTATGTATATTCCAGCTATACAGCATCCGATCAATATTGCCAATCGCTCATCAGTTACCAACCCTTCATAAATTATATTAGGGTAATTTTTTATCTCTTTAATAAGCCAATCTTTAAGAGGGCCAGAAGAACATATAATAAGTTTTTTTTCTGGCATTTTTTTAAAAGCCTCAACTATTAAAGGTATCCTTTTTAGATCTTCCAACCTAGCGTATGACAGATAATAATCGTCTTGTTGTAAATACTGGAACTTCGCAGTATTAGTTGCTGGTTGGATAACTTCTGAGCTGAGCCCTATGTAAGTATTTAGTCTTTTTTGAATATTATATGAGTTCGCCACTACTGCATCCATGTATTGTAACTCTTTTTTGTATTCTAAAAGTACCCAATTACGAAAAACTCTTAAAAAAGGCCTTGTATAAAAAGGAAATTTTGCTATATTATTTTCAAATTGGTCAGTAAAAGGTCTGGGTGGAGTATGACAATACATGATTTTTTTTGTATTTGGATTTGTTATTCTACCTGCTACTCCAGCTATATTACCGCTAAATATAACAACATCATAATTATTTAGCAATTTGATTTTAGGATTATACCGAAATTGAAACTGTCTAACAATTTTTTTAATGTATGGAATTTTTATATCCCTATGAAGATAAACAAACCCAAAATTGTCGTCATATAATTCTTTAACAAAACTATCTTCTTTTATTTTTGTCTTATCCCATACGTTAAAATCTATTGCCCCAGTGAATAAATCTGAATTATAGTAATTTCTAATACTGAAAACGAGTTTTTCTCCACCACCTTTTGGCACAAAGAAAGCATGTAGCACTGCAATTTTCGTTTCTTTACCACCGATTTGTTTTGTTTTCATCATACTGTATGATGAATATTTTTATTCGGCGTTTTAGTCAAGCGTCCTATACTACACGATATCACTGATATCTAAAACTCCATCATGACTTATTATCTCAGGTACCACCTTAGCATTTTCATTTTTTTTATCACTTAATAATTCTTTTGTGTTAGGTTTTGAAGTCTGTATCTGTTGTTTGTTTTGATTAGTCTGATTCCGGATATTACCTTCAAGGATTGCAAGTTTATTTGATAAAATATCCAATTTAATTTTCAACCCGTCGCTACCGAAGCTATCAACTGTACTAACAGAACTTGTTCTTTTAATATCTAGTATTTCACCTCTAAGATTTTCTCTAACTTCTCTACTCTCCCTAAACAGTCTATCTATATCATACTGAGTATTTTCCTTGTCATAAGAAAGGTTTTTAATTTTTTCATCTAACAAAATTTCAAGTGATCGAACTTTTTGCTCTAAAATAATATTACTTTCATTAGTCTTCAATAATTTTTCTGTCATTGATTGTAAATAATCTGCAACGTTTTCAAAACCTAGAGTTATTTGAACAACTTTATCAAATAGAATTTGTTGTTTCTGGTCTAATTCATTGGATAGCTTAGAAATTTGACTAGTATACATTTGTTCCACCTCATACTTCTTCTGTCTAGCAATAATAAATTCTTTTTGAAGCTTTTCTAATTGATTTCGAGTTGAAGACTCTCTTACTCTTGCAAAGTCAAAAAAACTCATTTCTTTTTTTTCTTCAGTTAATTCTCCTTTTTGTTCCAATTTATGACTGTTTGTCTGTTGTGTGATATTTTGACTACGATTGTTATTCTGATTACTTTGTTGATTTCTTTGTACTTGGGGTAAAGATTGCGTTATAGTTTTTTCATTCGATTTAGTATCCTGCGATCCCTGCAAATTCGATTTTTCATTAAAAACAAACTCTTTTTTTATTGGTTCCATTGGAACAATAGGACGAGCTTCTTGTTTTATTTTTTCAGAATATATAGGTTTTTGTAATTCAGAGGAGGCTAATTTTGGATTATTTAAGGGTACTTGCGATACAAGTTCTTTATTTTCGTTATTAATCTTTGGTTCTACTAATTCAGTAACAGCCTCGTTTATTACATTTTCTGTTTTAACAAATCCATTAGGAACAACTTCTTTTAGGTTTTCAATCCAAATAGAATGTAAAGTATCTACTAACTCTTGTTGTTGCTCAGCTGTTGCAGTTTTCACCCATTCCCTCCACTCATTTTTTTCTTCGTTAGAAAATGTATATGAAAAATCAATTGATTCTAGGGGTGTTAATGGAAATCCATCAGGATACGTATTTTGTGACATAAATTAGAAATTTGTATATTTGTATTTCTTACAAGATTAGTATATCATATATTTCAATTTTTGGCGAATTTTTCTTAATTTAGTGTTCTTAAGTAAAAAATACTTGACAAGAATGAAATTTTATTATAGTGTTACCAACAGGTATTTAGTTCATTTAATTGTTTTAAATAGATCCTATTTCAAATCTGGAAATTTATATTTAAAAGAAAGTAACAAAGTCAGGAAACTTTTTTATTGAGAGTTTGATCCTGGCTCAGGATAAACGCTGGCGGCATGCTTTACACATGCAAGTCGAACGATTTCTATTTTATATAAGTCTGAGTGCTTGCACAAAGATAAGTATAAATGTGAAATAGTGGCAAACGGGTGAGTAATACGTGGGAACTTTTTTCAAGTAGGAGATAGCTAGTCGAAAGATTAGGTAATACCCTATGTGATCGCAAGATTAAAGAAGCAATTCGCTTGAAACGAGGCCTGCGCCCCATCAGCTAGTTGGTAAGGTAAAAGCTTACCAAGGCTAAGACGGGTAGCTGGTCTGAGAGGATGATCAGCCACACTGGGACTGCGACACGGCCCAGACACCTACGGGTGGCAGCAGTGGGGAATTTTCGGCAATGGGCGAAAGCCTGACCGAGCAATGCCGCGTGAAGGATGAAGGCCCTATGGGTTGTAAACTTCTGTGGAGAACAACTAAAAAAATGAAGTGTTCTCTAGAAAGAGGTTGCTAACTCTGTGCCAGCAGCAGCGGTAATACAGAGACCTCAAGCGTTATCCGGTATTATTGGGCGTAAAGAGTTCCGATCGGTTGTTATATTTGTCTAATATTAAAGACCAAAGCTCAACTTTGTGTATGTATTAGAAACGGTATAACTAGAAGAGTAAAGGGGTAGCTGGAACTCTACAAGTAGCGGTGAAATGTGTTGATATGTAGGGGAACACCAAAAGCGAAGGCAGGCTACTAGGTACTTCTTGACACTGCTAGGACGAAAGCGTGGGGAGAGAATGGGATTAGATACCCCAGTATTCCACGCCCTAAACGATGAGTGCTTGCTTTTAGAAGGAGTCAATCCCTTTTAGAGGCAAAAGCTAACGCTATAAGCACTCCGCCTGTAGATTACGGTCGCAAGACTAAAACATAAAGGAATTGACGGGAACCCGCACAAGCGGTGGATCATGCGGCTTAATTCGACTCCAAGCGAGGAACCTCACCAAGGTTTGACATGTTAATGCTAATCCTATGAAAGTAGGACTCCTTCGAGGGTTTAACACAGATGATGCACGGTCGTCGTCAGCTCGTGTCGTGAGATGTTCGGTTAAGTCCGAAAACGAGCGCAACCCCTATCTTTAGTTATTTAATGTCTAAAGAGACTGCCCAGGTTTAACTGGGAGGAAGGCAGGGATGACGTCAGATCAGCGTGTCTCTTACACCTTGGGCTGCACGCATGATACAATGGGTATGGTACAACGGGACGCCAAGCAGTAATGCGGAGCAAATCCTTTAAAACCACCCCAAGTACGGATTGAGGGCTGCAACTCGCCCTCATGAAGCTGGAATCGCTAGTAATCGCGAATCAGCCTCGTCGCGGTGAATACGTTCTCGGGTTTTGTACACACTGCCCGTCACGGCCTGGAAATTGGATGAGCCCCAAAACATTATTTATGGTGTAGAAGGCTAAGTCAAGAACTGGGTTGAAGTCGTAACAAGGCATCCGTAGCGGAAGCTGTGGATGGATCACCTCCTTTCTAAGGAGAAACAGTAATTTTTTTCTACTTGTTTGTACCTATTTTATAGGAAAATGTATGTTAAAACATGTGTTTTGAAAACTATTATTTAAGATTGACTGCGTTATGCACAACATATTTGAAAAAATCCTATTAAGTGTTATAGGTAAGTTTTCTGATTTTGTTACTTTCTTTTAAATATATCATAATTTTTTATTATTAAATAAAGATTATTTATAGTGTATATAACTATAAATAAATAAAGTTAATAATATGTACTTTAATAAATCTTATATGCATATTGTACTATTTTTTTTATACAAATACAGCCCTAAAAATATTTATATCTTTAATGTATATTACACTCATTTAATAAGTATACTTTATTTCGATAATTAGAGATTTTTATTCTCATTATGTTATTTCGTATTACAATTACAAAAAGGTCTTTAATTTATCGCTAAGTACGTTTACTTAGCGATAAATTTTATAATAGATATTAAATATAGTGTATCAACTAATAATAAAAAAAATTATAGACTTTAAAAAATATTATTTAAAATTTATTAGTAGTTATGACAATTAAAGATTTTTTATTTTATTAAAAAAATAGTATTATAAAAATCAATTAAATAATAAAAATTATTTAATTATAATCGATTACCTTATCGTAAATATTAATATTATAAAAAATGTCAAATTCAACTTTATAAAATAACTTTTAATTAAAAAATTTAGCTATTCTACTTTTAGTTTTTGACACATTCGATCCTGATTGTATATGTAATAAATAAAATTCTTTATTACATAGTAAACGAAAACATTGATAAATATGAGTAATTGTTATTTATTCTGTAGTTATAATAAACTTTAAGATTTTATCAAATAAATATTTAATAAAATACGATAGATTAGACTGCAATATAAACCCAATAATAAGTTGAAGATAATTTAATTATTTAAAAAAATAGTTATAAAGTTAAAATTCTATTTTGCATAAAAAATAACTTGAAAGTCAAAATTTATATGTATAAATTAGTTACTGGATATTACAATACCATATATCTTTAAATAAGGAAAAGACTTTTTGATAGTTTTTGCGCATTCCAATAAAGTAGTACCTGTTGTAGAAACATCATCAACAATCCATACAATTTCAATATTTGAAAAATTATATTTAATATCTTGATTAATCTTAAATACATTATTTAAGTTATTGAGTCTTGATTTTTTATCTAACTTATTTTGCGAAATTGTATTTCTTTTCTTGATAAAAATGTCTATAACAGGAATATTTATTTTTTTAGATAAAACTTTACATATACAACTTGGTACATTATATCCCCTTTGGATAAATCGTGAAAAGTCTGCAGGCACCGGTATCAAGACTTGCGGATCAGGTATAAAAATCTCACCATTTACAAATATTTTATAGTATATTGAATAAGCGAAAACGTCACATATTTTCCATTCATTATTATATTTAGACCGCTTTATAAGATCAAACACTATCTTATTTGTATAATTCGACATTACGTATATTGATTCGAGATAACGACTCTGCTCGATAGTCAATTTTTTTAATCTAGAATGGCAGTTGAGTATTTCTTTTTCAGAAAGATAACGATCGATATTAGTAAAATCATAATTTTGTAGAGGAAAAAATAGATTGAGATATTTATTAAAAATCATTAAAATTTCTTTATTTTTTCAGGTTTGTAGTCGGGAGTCAAACCATTATTTTTAATTAGATTATAATCTGCTCCAAAATACTTTAAATTATTATAAATGTTAATTTTATCATATGAAATATGTGGTGTATAAATATATAGTGCGCAAGTAATTCCGTTCTTTAATAACACATTTATTCCATCTATTAATTTAATATCTCCAGTTTTATAGCCATTGAAATTACTAATATTACAAATCTCGCTTCTTATTCTTAACATTCTTATACCCTTATATACTTGTTGAAAAAAACCTTTTTGAAACTTCCAGTCAAGATTAACATCATAACATGATTTTTCCTTATCTTTCTCTACAATAATTTCATAACATCCATATCCCATTGCCCTATCTATCCTAAAAGAAAGTTTATTAATATTGTTTGGATTACTATACTGACATGCTAAATTGTAATCTGCATCAGGTTTGGCACACGATCCGTAGACCAAACTAGATTCTTTTTGAATCATTGAAAGTATAAAAGTAGGGTTAATAGATCGATATTCATTATCTATACATATTGAAGTATCAGGCCTTACAATACCTGTTGAGTAATCTAGTTTACAAGTATTTCCAAAATTCTCTTGTGCTATTTTCCAGATAATATCTGCTGGCCTTAGCTGTTTATTTGCATATTGATCTTGAACTTGTTTTCTTGGACTATATTTGTCCAATAAGTTTATGTTTGAGCTTGCTAAAATTAAATCATCTGTATTTGTAATATCGTTTTCACCATTATCTACAAATCCAACATCTACCTTTGTTAAGGCAAGTACGCTATTTTGTGATTCAAGATACGATTGGATTTTTTCTGCTGAGCTAAATGCAAGAGGGAGGCTATAAAGATCTTGATCTGTTAAAACCATTTCTCTATCAAACGATGAAGGTAAGGCGTATACACTTGGCGACACACCGAAAATACTTAAAAATGCTATGATAGTGATTATAAATATTCTCATAATGTGGATAATTAGTTATTAACTTTTATGTTGATAGTTTGTGTATGTATATTATAATTATTTTATTAACTTGTCAAAAGTTATTTACTTTTCAACAGTTAGTGTTTATAAAGTGTGGATATAACACTGCTTGATGTAACTATCAACATACTCATCTAGTAGTTATTCATATTTTATAAACATACAAAAACTTATTGAGATGAGAATACTAGTATCTTATCTAATTTTTGCACACCCCTTATTACTATTATTTTTTATATTTATATTTTAAAATATAGATTTGACAAAATAAAAATATACATCTATAAGTTACGTAATAGTATGACTAAAAAAGCATCTTCCATAACCCAAGCTGAGGTAACAGAAAAAAGAAAAATGGTTGACCTAATAATAGGTCAAATAAAAAGCACCTTTGGTCAAGGCTCAATTATGAAAATGAATGAAGTTGCCCTAGATGATATAGAAGTAATATCTACAGGTTCTTTAGGATTAGATTTAGCAACAGGTATTGGAGGTTTCCCTGAAGGAAGGATTATAGAAATATATGGACCTGAATCAAGCGGTAAAACTTCTCTGGCATTATCTGCAGTTTCTCAAGCACAGAAAAAAGGAGGAATAGCTGCTTTTATTGATGCTGAACATGCACTAGATTCAGAGTGGGCATCTAAAATAGGTGTAAATTTGAGCGATCTTTACGTGTCACAACCAAGTAATGGCGAAGAGGCATTAGAAATAGTAGATACTTTGGTTAGGTCCAATGCTTTTGATGTCATAGTTGTTGATTCTGTGGCTGCCCTTGTTCCAAAATCTGAAATTGAAGGAAGTATGGGTGATGCACAAATGGGTGTACAGGCTAGATTAATGTCTCAAGCTTTAAGGAAGTTAACTGGAGCGATATCTAAATCTAAAACTACAGTTATTTTTATTAACCAAATTCGTCTTAAAATAGGAGTTATGTTTGGAAACCCTGAAACTACTACAGGAGGTCAAGCATTAAAGTTTTTTGCATCTCAAAGATTTGATATTCGTAAGACAGGTACGTTAAAAAACGGCATAGAAGATGTTGGAACAAGGGTAAAAGTAAAAGTTGTAAAAAATAAAATGGCAGCTCCTTTCAAAATTGTTGAATTTGATATGATGTTTAACGAACCAGGTGTTTTTTCATTAGCAGGAGAAATAATTGATATTGGATCGAGTTATGATGTAGTAGTAAAAACAGGGAATACATATACTCTTAATTTAAAGGATAAAGAGCCAATTAAGCTTGGTGTTGGAAGAGAAAATGCTAAAAAATATTTATACGACCATAAACCTGATATGGAGCAAGCTAAAAAGGAAATCTTAGAGGTTTTTAAAAAGAGGTTAAAAGAGGGAAAGATAGAAATAGAAAATTATAACAGTGCAAGTAGCAACATAGAAAATTTAACTGATAATAATATTAAAGAAGAAGATGAACGAGATGGTAGTAATTAAGCATATTGCTTAATTACCGCACTACTTTAAAATTTATATATTTTTAAATTTTATTAAAGATACATATCATCTTTAAGCACTTAGTATATATACTTATTAATAATAATTAATATAGTTTATTGCATCTTTTAAATTAAATATGTATTAACGCTATTGATTATCCCAATAAATAGAAATAAATTTGACATAAATTTTAATTTAGTTTATTTATACCTATATAACGAAGCTTTAAAATTGGCTAAATTTAATTATTATAATAAATAATTACGCGAGCCTTTTTAATATTATATGACATTTAACCTCGTATCATCGAAAAGTAAATTTTTAAATAAAAATAAGACATCTTATATTCCTAATTTTGTTTTGATTAATAATAGCAAAAAATACCTAATACAACAGACTGATCAAATTATCCATAATCCAGTAATTTTTAGGTTTAAAGAAAATACTATAAATATTTTTCATTCATTCTTGTTAATAATTTGGACCTTTGCTTGGATACTTTATTCATTTTTACAAAATACTCTAAATACAGTTCTGTATTCAATCTATAGAACAGTTTTTCTTTTCATTGGCCATATTAAAAATATTCCAATTTTTGTTAACAAATTTTCTTGCGCATTAAAAAAATATTTACAAACTATCTTTTTCTCTGATACTAGAGATCTTTGGTATTTAAATTTAAAGCTAGATATTAGAACTTTTTTGTCTGCAGATCTCAGTCTTTATAAATCTTTTTATTACTTATTAAAAAAGAGTTATTTAACGTTTATAATTTTTATATCTTTAATAGTATTATCAGCAGGTTCAAATTCAATTCCAAACCTACAATCTAATAGCTTCTTATCTAATTTTGTAAAAAATAATTCACAATATAATAATTCAATCAATACGATCAATAATCAATCAAAATTCAATTTGTTAAATGTTAGCGCTAATGCAGCAAGTGTTCAAATTATTACGGAATATGAAATTAGAAAAAATGATACTGTTGATAAAATAGCATTATTTTTTGGACTCAATAAAGAAACCTTATATATAAATAACAATAATTTAAATACGGATAAAATTCAGGGTCAAAAAATATTTATTCCATGGGTAGATGGATACATATATAAGACAGTCGCTGATATTTCACTTGATGACTTGGCAAGCTTATTTAATATAGAAAAAGATAACATTTATAATGAAAACGTTGCTATTTATAACTCAGAAATAAATAAGTTTAGAAAAGATACTTTAGTTTTAATTCCAACTAAAGATTATACTCAGATAAATAAAATTTTAGAGAATATTAAAAATAAAGCTGACTCAGAAAAAAAACTTCAAGAAGAAGAACAAAAAAGAAAAGAAATATTAGAATCTCAAGCAGTTTCTAGTAATTATATAACTAATTCAGATAGTTATACTATACAGCAAAAATCAAATTTAGGTTTTATCTGGCCTACAAAGGGAACTATTTCACGATGTTTTTCATCTTACCATAAAGCATGCGATATAGCAAACTTTTCATCTCCACCAATAGTTGCTGCTGCGTCTGGAACTGTTGTGGCTACATATTATTATGATGTCGTTGGATACGGTCTAGCTGTTGTTATAGATCACGGTAATGGTTTAAAAACCTTATATGCTCATATGAGAGAGATTAATGTAGTTAAGGGTCAGCAAGTGTCCCAAAGTCAACAGCTTGGTATAATGGGTCAAACTGGGCAAGCTACTGGAATTCATTTACATTTTGAGGTTGTTGTTAACGGTGTGCAATCTGATCCATTACAATTTTTACCTTAAAACTAAGAGTGTTCAAATAAATTAAAGTTGACAAAATCAACAAAAAATGCAATTATATCAATATTATTGCAACCGTAGCTCAGTTGGATAGAGCAAAGGACTTCTAATCCTTAGGTCGCAGGTTCGAATCCTGCCGGTTGCACCATATAAAAACAAAACTATGAAATGAATATTGCCTTTAACAATCATAAACCCGTTTTACTTGAAGCTATTTCCAAGTATGAGTCTTTAATAAGTGATGGTTCAAATATTTTCGACGGCACTTTTGGGGGAGGAGGTTATAGTGACTATTTCCTAAAATCTAAGACAGACGTACATATTTATGCATGTGATTTAGATCAAAATGCAATAGATTATTATATATCAAATAATTCTAAAAGTAACAAACTACAACTCGTTAAAAGCAATTTTGAAGATTATATTTCATTTTTTAATTCATCTTTTTTTGACATTATTGTCGCTGATCTTGGATACTCTAGTAATCAGTTAGATTTTAGCAATAGGGGATTTAGTTATTTAAAAGGCGATGAAGTGCTAGACTTGAGGTATAATACCGATGATGATTTACCAGCTTATCAAAAAATTAGACTGTTAAAAACCGATCGAGAATTATCCAAAGTAATTTTCCAGTACTCAGGAGAAACCTTTAGTAGTAGAATAGGAAAAAATTTATTTGCTTTCATAAGTGCTAATAATCAAGTTATTTATGTTTCTGAAATTGTAAAAAGTATAGAAGCCTCTATACCAAAAAAATTTATGCATAAAAGAAACGCTATTTTGTCACGAGTTTGGCAAGCATTAAGAGTGTGGGTAAATAACGAATTCGATAGTTTAGAAAATTTTTTAGTCACTTCTCTTGATAAGTTAAAACCATCAGGAATGCTAATGGTTACATGTTTTAATAGTCTTGAAGATAAAATAGTGACTAAATTTATGAGAAATGCAAGTAAGAAAGACATTGTTGACGATTTTGGAAACACAGAACAATTTTTCGAAATTATAACGAAAAAACCTATTACTCCTAGTGATTTAGAAATTCAAAATAATATAAGAAGTAGAAGTGCCACACTTAGAATAATAAAGAAGATATGATGACTACTTTAGGATAAGAGTCGATAAATCTATACTTTGACCTCCAAGTTTTACTTTGATCTTTTCTGGATTACCGTACTTAAACTCAGTTTGTATTTTGGTAGTTCTTAAAATTGTTAATTCAATTTCTGTATTTGCATCAAATCCTAGCAATATTGATTTTAAAGGAGATGATATACTACTTGATTTTACAAGTTTAGTGGAGTTAACTTCTAAAATAATATCTCCTTCTTTAAGACCTACTTTATCTGCAGCGGAATCAGCAGTTATAGGATTTGCTCCATTTGCATAAATAAACTCACCATAATCAATAGGCAACCAAGGATTATTTTCTTTAATCACAGCTGAAATTGATTGAGTAGAAACTCCTAATTTAGGTCTAATTATTTTTCCATTAGTTTGGAAGCTATTTAAGCCGCTAATTATTCGATTACTCGGTATTGCTAGCCCAATATTTTCACCACCCGTACCATAAGTATTCATACCAATTAAAAGTCCAGTATTATCAAACAAGGGGCCTCCTGAGTTGCCTTTGTTAATTGCTGCATCAGTTTGAATAAGATTATCTGGTAAAATTTCCTTACCAGTACACTCGTCTTGTATTGGCTGATTAAGGTTTCTGTTTAACCCTGATATTATTCCTTTAGTAACGGTATTTTGTAATTCACCCAGTGCATTCCCTATTGCCATAACTTCTGTTCCTAATTTCAAATTATTTGAATTTGTAAACTGAACAGGCGAAAACTCTTTATCTGGTTTAATAACTTTCAAAATAGCCATATCCTCGACTGGATCGATACTTAGCAATTGTAATTCGTAAACCTTTTGATCATAAGTAACTGCTGTTACTTTAACTTTCTTTTTAGGATTGCATTCGGTGGAAATTACATGTTTATTAGTGACTATAAGTCCACTTTTATCTACAAAATATCCTGTTCCGGCAATTTGCTCCTGACTAAAAGATTTGTTACCTTCACTTGTAACATTTATGGAAACTACTGATGGTATTTCTTTTTCAACTAAATCCACAGAAGAAAGTGATTTATCCATAGTTGCGAAACGGTATTTATCTTTTTCATCGTTTAAAGAAAAAAAGCTATTAGCCGATAGTTTGTTTTCATTATCGTTATTTACTTTATTATTAAGTTTTATATAATTTTTTAGTATAGAGTTATCCACAATCCATTTACTAAGATTATTATCTTTATTTACAATTACAAAAGCAAAAATACCACATAGTAGAAAACATAATAATATAACAAAATATAAAATTATTTTACTTGAATGCCTTATTTTTCTAAATTTTGATTCTTTAAAAGAGTTGTTATTAGTCATAATGAATTACTAGTTATTATTTGATAATTTTCAAGACAAATATTAAAAGATAACTGTATTTTTGTCAAAATTTGACACTCTAAAAAAGTTAATGTATTTTAAAACGGTGAAACGTAAATTAGTAGCATGTGAAATTGGCCCAAATTATCAATTAGAGGATGGTGTTATTGCTTTAAAGCTATTAGTTTTATTACCGATATATCATATTTTTAAAAAACAAATACATCAGGATAAAATTATAAAAAATATTTTTTCAGATAGTTCATATATTCAGTTCGTTGATTCTGGGAGAACAGCAATGACGTTGTTATTGAGATCTCTATCGTTAGACAAGGAAAGTGAGGTAATTATTCAAGGCTTTTCTTGTGTTGTTGTACCTAATAGCGTTTTACAGTCGAATTTAGTGCCAATTTTATGCGACATAAATGAAACTGATTATAATTTAGATTTAGTTGATGCAGAAAAGAAGATAACCAATAAAACACGTGTTTTAATTGTACAATATTCTTTTGGTATTATTCCCAAAATGAACAAAGTCGTTGAATTCTGTAAAAAATATAATTTAATTTTAATAGAGGATTGTGCTCATATTTTTAGCCATCCGATTTTAATAAATGGGAAAGAGAAACAAGTTGGATCTTTAGGTTATGGTTCTGTATTAAGTTTTGGTAGAGATAAAGTAGTATCTTCTACAATTGGGGGCGCTGTTATTCTCAATGATTCTTCTAAATTATATAAAACTAGATTGCACGAAGAATATCAAAATTTACCTAAGATTAGCATTTTAAGAGAATACCAATCTTTAATTTATTGTATTTTATGTGTATTTCTCATAAGGCCTTTTTATCACTATGGACTAGGTAAGTTAGCTTTATTTATTTTTCGAAAATTGCATTTTATTGGTGGAATTTATAGTATTAAGGAGAAGAAAGTGACAAGTGAGATTGTAAATCATTCAAAGTATTCAGCAACTCTTTCAATTTTATTGCAAAATCAGTTAAAGAAAATCAGTATTTATAAAGCTCATAGAGATAATATTTCTAAAATATATGCAAATGAATTGGATTTACCGGTAACAAATTATAACTACTTAAGATTTCCTGTTTGTGTACCTAGTAGTGCGTATTCTAATATAAAAAGCATATTAAGGCAAAATCATATCTTGGTTGGAACTTGGTATAACTCTATATTTATACCAGCAGATGCAGATCTTTCAAAGCTTAGTTATAATCTAGGCGATTTGCCTATTTGCGAAAAGTTGGTATCTAATAGGGTGCTTAACTTGCCAACAAATATTCATGTAACTGAAAAAGATGCAAAAAAAATAGCTAGTATTATTAAACCGTTTCTAATTTCAAAGTAATAAAAAACATAGATGCAAGACAGATTGCAAACCAAAAAAATGGAACACCAACTCCTAATAAGCTTAATAATGCAGCCACAACAGGACTTAAAAACGCAACTATTCCAGAAAACCCCTGAACTAAGCCATTAACTGAACCTATTTCATTTTCTAATAATTTTTTACCGATCATTCCTTGAATTACACCGTCTAAAAGTGATACTGAAATTATATCAAAAGGCACTAAGGCGTAAAGCATCCATTTTTGACTTACAAATGCGTAGCTAAAAAGTGCGATTGATCCTAAAAGTGATCCAAATAATAAGAGTTTTTTTTTGTTTAATTTATGAGAAATATACTTAAAAAATAAGAAATGTACTAAGCCTATCATCAAACCAAAGTAAATCATAAAAAATGAAATATCAATAGGTTGAAATTTTAAATTTGAATATGTCACAAAATTTATAAAATAGAAATAGTATGATAAACAGGATACCATCAAAAGTTCCATGACGATGAGTAAGCCTAACTGCCTCCTTTCTCTCCATATTTTTATAAATTTAGGTATAAGCTCATTATATTTGAAACGCTCAGACACGATTGATAGTTGTTGTTTTTCAGTAAATATAGGTTTTGTTTCTTTAATTGCAGAGGCTAAAACGATATTAAAAAGTGCTAATATTAGAGCTGCGACGATGAGTGTAACGTTTTTACTTGGCAAAAACTGAATATCCCATAAACCAAAAACTGCACTTAATGCAGGACCTATAATAATTCCTATTGCTGCAAGGGACGATAGCATTCCCAAATTTCTTTCAAGAGCTTTGGAGTTTTTGGATATATCTGTTATTGCTGATCTAACCGCAGTATAAAAACCGTTTGAAGCTCCATCAAATAGTCTATTTGCAAACATTGCAGGGACGTTTAAAGGTAGTACTATCAAATACGAAAAAAAAGTACCTCCTGTAGCCATTAAAAAAACAGGCTTACGACCCCATTTATCAGCTAAATACCCTAAAAATGGGGCGGAAAAAAGTTGTGTAAGCCTAAAAAGAGCATTGGATATTTGTACCCAAAAGGTAGGTAAGGCTAAAACAGCGAATATTTGCGGCTGAATAGGCAATACCATAGCGGCAATACTCGAGTCAACTACGACTAAGATATATATCAAGATTAAATTTCTAGACAAATGTTATTTTATTAATTATTTTTATTTAATACATTGTACATATTTCTTTTTTTAATCTAAAATGTCAAGATCTTTGCATATGAATCTTCAAAAAGAAGTTATAAAATCAATACCACATAAACCTGGGGTATATCGATACTATACTAAAAATAACGAATTATTATATGTAGGAAAAGCTAAGGATCTCAAAAATCGAGTTTCTAGCTATTTTCAGGAAGGTCGACCTAAAAATGAACGACTTACGTTAATGATATCGCAAATAGATAGAATAGAGTATACAGTTGTGGAGTCTGAAAAAGAAAGTTTGATTTTAGAGGCAAACCTAATCAATAATTTACAACCTAAATATAATGTATTATTAAAAGATGATAAAAGCTACCTATATGTAAGGTTTACCAATGATCCAATACCAGGTATTCTCTTTGCTCGTAAAAAATATGATCCTAAAAGTGAGTATTTTGGGCCTTACACAAGAAAAGCTGGAATTATAAATGTTTTGCGTACGTTAAGAACGATATTTCCTTATTGTCAAGAGCGATTTCCTCAAAAAAGACCCTGTAATTATGTTAGTATCAAACAGTGCGATGGTATTTGCATTGGTTTAGAAGCTAAAAATATATATAAAGACAAATTAGAACAGATAAAAAATGTTCTAAGAGGTAAAACAGCTGGTGTGGAAAACTATTTGAATCAAAAAATTATAGATTCTATTGAGAATAGTAATTTTGAGCTTGCTGCTCTATGGAGAGATAAAAAACATATACTTGAAGATACTATTTCTTCACAAAAGATTATTTTAGCGGAGCCCCAGGATGTAGATTTGATTAGTCTAATTATTAAAGAAAGTGAAACTGGACTACAAATTGGAAGTGTTTTTACTCAAAACATACGAGATGGAAAGGTTATCAATGTTGCCAATTTCTTACTGTCCGGCACTGAAGAGGAAGACATAGAATATAAATTTTTAGACCGTTTTTTATCTAATTCATACAATCAACATTCAAATATAGATGTATTTGTACAAATGTTTACTGGAGTAAATGAATTTAAAAAAATAGAAAAACTAGTGTTCGAAAAAGCTATTTTAGAACGTAAGTATGGTATAAAACTACACTTCAAAAATACATTTGAAATAAATAGAGATAAACTAGGCGAATTAATGGAAATGAATAGGCAAAATGCGATTATTTATCTACAAAGAAATGAATTAGGGCAAAAACTTAATATATTTGAAGAAAATAATCTTTTTATAGGATTAGTAGATATTCAAAAAACTTTGCAACTAGAAAAAATACCTCGAAGACTAGAATGTTATGATATTTCACATCTTTCAGGAAAATTTGTATATGGATCTATGGTAGTATTTATAGATGGGAGACCAAGTAAACGAGATTATCGTCTATTTAAGACAAAAGAGCAAAATAATGATTTTGAAAATCATAAAGAAGTATTACGGAGAAGATTTGAGCGGTGTTTAAAGTGGTATGATGAACATCCTGCAAAAGTAGATAAGAATCCATGGGAGTTGCCTGATCTAATTATTGTAGACGGTGGTAAGGGACAGCTCTCAGCTGATTTGGAGATTATGGACGAATATAGACAGCTATTTTTAACAAAAGGATTGAAGTTTGATGTTGATGTTTGCTCATTGGCTAAGAAGCTGGAAGAAGTTTTTGTACCCAATCAAAATGAACCATATATTTTTTCTGGTAATGCTCATTTTATGATACAGCGTATACGTGATGAAGCGCACAGATTTGCAATTACAAATAATCGTAATGCTCGCTTAAAAGAAATAAGTGTAAGTGAGTTGGATAGTATACCAGGGGTTGGTGAAAAAACTAAGCAAAAACTTCTTCAAGTATTTAGGTCGAAAGAAAATATTATTAAAAACTTATATTCTAACCAAGAATTAGTAATAGAAACAGTGGGGGAGAATATAACAAAAAAGCTTAAAAAACAATTTTTAGTCTAAGTTATCCCCAATTATGTGGAAAAGTTTTCCACATAATAGTAATTTATATGTGGATAACATGTGGATAACATATATCAATATTTCTTCAAAATACTTTACTTTAGACATATGTAGGTATGTTATCCACATAAATAAATAATTATATGGTTGTTTAGCTTTAAATTTGGATGAAAATACTTTAAAAAAAATTCTTTGACATTGATTATAAATAATATTAGTTTCACTACTATGCAAAATCAGAATATTTTTTTGAAAAATTATGAAAGATTAAATGATAAGCAAAAGCTGGCTGTGGACAAGATTGAAGGCCCTCTTTTAGTTATCGCAGGTCCGGGTAGTGGTAAAACTCAGATACTTTCCATGCGAGTGGCAAATATATTGCAGAAAACAGACAGTTTGCCACAATCCATACTCTGCCTAACATTTACTGATGCTGCTGCAAAAAATATGCTCGAAAGGCTTGTAAAGATAATAGGTATAGATGCATTTAAAATAAATATTCACACATTTCATAGTTTTGCTACAGATATAATCGGTAAATACCCTGAAGTTTTCTTTTTAGGTGCTCAGTTTACACCACTTGAGGAAATCGCAAGAGTAGAAATACTTGAAAATCTTTTTTCAAAGCTAGATTACACAAATAAACTTTCTAGTAGGCATCCTGAACTTGGCTGGGTGTATAAAAAAGATGTAGAAAACATGATAAAAGACTTAAAAGCTGCAGGAATATTGCCGGATGAATTTAATTCTATTTTAAAGGAAAATCTAGCTTTTTTACAGCAACTTGAACCCTATTTACAAGAGCTTTTCTCGACTAAAATAACTAGAAAAACTATTGATTTGCTTCCAAATATAATTGAAAAAATAAACGAAATACCGTACAAGTCACAACATATACCAAGGATAAACTCTTATAAAAAAACACTTTTAGTTGATATTACCAGTATTTATAGTGAATGTAAAGCTAAAAACAATACTAAAGCTATTACAGAATTCAAAGACAGGGTAATGAAAAAAAATGATCAAAATATTTTAGCTTTAAGGGATCTTTTAAAAACCGAATATCTTAAAAGCACCTGTGACATATACGAATCTTACCAAGAGCAGCTATTTAGCAAAGGTCTATTTGATTTTAGTGATATGATTGTTGAAATAAATAAAGCACTACAAAATAATACTGAATTTAGGTATGACTTGCAAGAGCAGTTTCAATACATTTTGGTCGATGAATTTCAAGATACTAACGGAGCCCAATTAAGTATGATTAAAGGTTTGGTAGACATGGAACTGAGTGATGGAAGTCCCAATATCATGGTTGTGGGGGATGATGATCAAGCTATTTATAGATTTCAAGGTGCAAACATAGATAATATTCGCTATTTTTATGAAATGTTTAACTCTGTTGAGCTAATTGTATTAGATACAAATTATAGAAGTCCTGCCAGAATAGTTGATTTCTCTCATCAAATCATTGCACAAGGAAATTCAAAATTACAGAGTATTCTCAATATTTCTAAGCAAATAAGAGCTTTTGAGCAAACAAGACATTCCAGGCTTCATCATATAGTCTTTAACACGGTAGAAGAAGAGCTTGTGTGGGTAGGCGAAGAGATTCAAATACTGTTAGAAAGTGGTATTAACCCTGGAGAGATCGCAGTGCTGGCAAGAACTCACAAATCACTAGAAATGCTGGCGCATGTCGCCTATCAATTCAAAATACCCGTAAATTATGAGAAGGGACAGAATATTCTTAAGCAACCTCATATTGCCCAACTTGTTACAATTCTCAAGTATATAGGTAGCTGGATAAATGATAGTACTCGATTTGAAAAAGATGACCTTTTACCTAGTATTCTTTCATTTGACTTTTGGAAAATTTCACCTATTGAACTATATGATTTGTCTTTAGAGTCGAGTAAAACGAGTAAAACATGGATGCAGATTTTAACTAATGAAGAATTAAAGAATAATTATAGTAAAAAGTTGCAAGATGTGGCGCAGTTTTTACTTTATTTAGGAGTATCTTCGGTTGAACTGCCGGCTGAACGCCTCATAGATTTAATAGTGGGAAGTGCAGGTCAAAGTATTGCGGACAGTGAGCAGGAAGAGTATGATATCAATCTAAATAGTACTGTAGTAAAAATTTTCATTTCACCATTTAAAAGTTATTATTTTCCAAAGATAAAAATGGATCAAGATAAACTAGTTTCGCAAGAGTATACTAGTATGCTTTCCGGTTTAAGATCGCTAGTGACTATGGTCCGAGAATACAATCCTAGTAAGTTGGTAAAAGTGCAAGAAGTACTAGAAGTCATCGAAATGTATCAAAAAAATAACATTTCTTTAGTAGATACTTCACCTTTTGTGATACAATCAAACGCGGTAAACCTAATGACTGTGCATAAATCTAAAGGATTAGAGTTTGAATACGTGTTTATCGTTAATGCAAGTGAAGAGACTTGGAAACCTGGTTCAAATAAAACTAAGCTACCTTTTCCCTTAAATATGCCTATTGGTAGTGAGTTGGATGAAGAAGACGACGTTTTAAGGTTATTTTACGTAGCCATAACAAGGGCTAAAAATCAACTTTATATTACTTGTCATACTACCTCGAAAGGGAAACAAATGAAAAAGATACGATATTTGGCTGGTTTTGAGGATGGTCATTTTGATGAGTGCGCTAAACACCCTAAAAATGATGATTCACAAAGACAGGCTTTAGAATTAATGCAGGCTCAAATAGATCAAAAATATAATTATGTAGAGCTACGCTCAGTGTTACAGAATCAGCTAGACAACTACATTATGAGTGTAACTCACTTAAATAACTTTTTGGATTTAGAGCATGCTGGTCCTGAAGTCTTTTTAGAAAATAATTTGTTGAGATTCCCGCAAAGTAAAGATCCATCTAGTGGATATGGTACGGCTATGCATAATGCGCTGCGCGATTTTTATGTAGAAAGAGCACGAACATATCAGACTCCATCAAAAGAGTACGTATTTGAAAGGTTTAAGTGGGGAATGAAAAAAGAACGACTAAATAATGACACCTTATTGATCAAAAAAGGCTTGGAAAATTTAGAGTATTACTTAGATAATGCTCTACTTGAAGTTGATATTGATACAGAAGTGCCGTTTCGCTATGAAAATGTGAAGGTTGGAGATGCTATATTAGCTGGAAATATAGATAAAATTGTTTATTTAAGTAGGCCTAAAACGAGCACATTTGGTATTTGCGAAGTTGTAGACTATAAAACAGGGTCAGGAGGAAAAAATTGGAAGGATCTTGAAAGAAAAAGTCCTATGAAATGGCTAAAATATCGCCAACAATTGATTTTTTATAAGATATTAGTCGAGAAGTCACGCCGTTTTGGTGGTAGATATACTGTAAATACTGGTAAAATTGACTTTATAGAGTCTATAAGCAAAAGTAGTACTCCTGAGCACAATATTTTAGAAATGGAAATAACCTCATCCGAAGTTAAAAATTTAGAAAATCTTATAGACGCGGTGTGGAAATGTATAAAAACTTTAAATCTTCCTGATGTATCTAGCTATAGTAAAGATATAAAAGGCACCAAACAGTTTATACAGGATTTGCTTGATGGAAAATATATTTCATAAAAAGCTCAACCTGCTAAATTTGACTAATTTAAAGATACTTATTATTAGTAAAACTATGTCGAGCCTAATCCCGCTACAAAATTGCAAATATTTAGTGGTGGAAATATTGCATGATAATAACTTAGTATTAGAGAAAATTACCCTTAATTCTCTAAATATAAGAATAGAATCAACAGAAAACTTTGTAGAAATACTGGATTTTTTACTTGTTTTTACTGGAAAAATATATGTTTTTGACGCTAAAATTTTATACAAGATCATTCTAAAAAACTATAAGATGATCGAAGCTTCAACTTTAAACTTTTTAGATATTTCTATGGCAAAGTCGCTTTCAGATCTAAGCACTGCTCAGCAAATACAAAAAAGTTTCGACAATCAGGCCTTTGGCGAATTGATAGATATACTTGAAAAATCCTTGCCAGAGAGGATCAGTATGCTTTGGCAAAGCACTGAGTCACCACTTACGTATATTTTGGCAAAAGTTGAATTAAATGGAGTATTCATTAATCAAAGAGCTCTTATAGATATACAAACTGAATTAAGTGAAAATATCATTACTTTAGAAATATCTATTCTAGACTTATTAAAAACCGATTTAAATATAAATTCTACTAAACAGCTTGGTCAGGCTCTTATTCAAAAAGGCTATAAACTAGGTAAAAAGGGTAAATCTGGAAATATATCTACCGACCGTGCAATTTTAGAAACACTACTTGAAGATGATGAAATAGGTCTTATCAAACAAATTTTAGAACACCGTACGTATATAAAGCTACATAGTGGTTTTGTAAAACCAATTTTAGATCTTTTAGACAAGCAAACGAGTCGTATTCATACTACATTTGATCAGACTATAGTACCAACAGGAAGAATATCCTCAAATAGCCCAAACCTTCAAAATATACCAATCAAAAACGATATTTACGGTAAAAAAATACGAGCTTGTTTTACTGCAGAGTCTGGAAATTTATTCGTAGGTGCTGATTATTCTCAAGCCGAGCTTAGATTTTTGGCGCATTTTACGCAAGACGAGACGCTTTTAGAGATTTTTAAATCTGGTCAGGATGTTCATATTCGTACCGCTGCGGAGATATTTGAGGTAGCAATAACCGAGGTTACAAAATCACAAAGAAGAGTTGGAAAGACCTTAAACTTTGCACTATTATACCAACAAGGTACTTTTGGAACTGCTAAACAACTTGGAATTACGGTAAAAGAAGCTCAAGGACTCATTGATAGATATTTTGCTCGATTTACGAAGGTGAAACCATTTATAGAAGATACTTTGTTTAAAGCTGCAAATGATGGCTACGTGGAAACTTATTCAGGGAGAAGAAGATACTTTACAAATCTTAAGTCATCAAATTATTTTCTAAAAACTTTAGATCAAAGAGCAGCCTTCAATGCTGTTTTGCAGGGGAGTAATGCAGACATTATCAAGCTTGCTATGCTTGGCCTTGAAAATCGATTCAAACAAGAAGGAGTAAATTATAAGCTGGTTTTGCAGGTACATGATGAGCTTGTGATTGAGGTTTTTAAAAACGATGCAGAGATGGCTAAAAAAATTTTAAAAGAAGAAATGGAACTGGGTCAGCCGCTATATGTACCACTGGAAGTTGATGTAGGGATTGGTAATAATTGGTCAGAACTAAAATAATACATATATTGCTTGACGAATCTGTAAAAAGCTTTTATTTTTAACCAAAAGGAGGTATCGCATAGTGGTCTAGTGCGCACGCTTGGAAAGCGTGTATATCGCAAGGTATCGGGAGTTCGAATCTCCCTGCCTCCTCCAAAGACAAATATTAAATATTTTTTATATTAAAGAATCAATAGTTTTACAAATTTTTATATACTTGTTGATGGATCATCATTTTCGAGCTTATTTATATCGATAACAATAGCGCTATCCATACCCATTCCTGCAGTCATTTCACCACTTGTAGGACGTATTAAAAGCTTTCTATTATCTGTTTCGCCTACACTAGTAGTCTCTATTCCAATTAATTCACCTAAAAGACCGTGAATGATCTTTCTTTCATACCCGCTAAGCCCAGTAAGTATGAGGGTTTTACCTAATTCATAGACTTCTTTTTCCGCTAAATTCGTTATTTTACTAGTGATAATATGCTCGCGGCTTCGTTTATACTCACCTATATCAATCAAAAAATGAGTTTTGTCTTCTGGAAATTTTTTGTGAATGATGACGCGAGTGATATGCTGAATTGCTTTGACGTTTTCCCCCTTGTATCCTACAAGTAGGTCATTGTGATCTGAATTTATGTTTACTCTCCATTGATCACCCTCAGGTGTAATTTTGATAACAGGATCTGGAGCTATAGGCTCGATCAATAGCTTTAAAATAGTATGCAATTGTTGCTCAAACTCCTCTTTCATAAAATACACAATAACTATGTTTATTAAGATAAGTAAAGTGTGCTCATATTGTCAAATCAATCTCTTTTTACGAAAAAAATAGTCAGTTGGCTTTTACGACAGTTTTTGGGTATTTACTAAAATAGTAGTTAATTTATTTTTTAACTTCAGTAATAATATTAAACACTGAAGTATATGTATTTGACCTCATAACTATTACGGTATCAATGACAATAAACAACAAAGCTTGTATTCCCACTATTAGCTCGATCCTAAAATTGACTGAACTGTAGT
Organism: candidate division SR1 bacterium; assembly: GCA_014377045.1. GTDB lineage: Bacteria > Patescibacteriota > JACMRA01 > JACMRA01 > JACMRA01 > JACMQI01. The sequence goes on along the minus strand of JACMQI010000014.1, from coordinate 31,955 downwards.
TCATGGCAACAACGCCCGTAAATATAAAAACAAGACTCGCACAAATATGTTTTAAAAATGTCCTAATAGTAAGCTTAAATTTTACATTTTCATTGTATTTGATTCCTGAAACCCAATCTTGTATTGAGTTATTTTTCAATACAATAATCAAAATAGAGAAAGTAAATCATGGTTTTAACATTAGAGCTATAGTTTGTAATAACAAAAATACAGACGAGTATAAGGTTGTTCCATATAAAGCTAAAGCAGTTACAAAAAACCAAAAAAAATTTAAAGTTAGGGATGATATAAATATTAAGTTTTTTACTACTAGAATTAAATATTTATTAGTTTTTTTGGATTTATACAAGCAGTATAATATCTATTTTCTAGCTATTCAATGATCTCTCCAATCAAAAATCTATCAAAATCATTTTCATCTTTGATAATTTTACAATTATATCCTATTGTTTCGATGATTTGTTTCGCTTGGTGGATATTTCTCGGGTCCAATTCAAAAAAGCACTGTTTTGGCTTATTTTTGTAAACTTTTATTTGATTTATTAGTTCTCGAAAACAGTCCAGTCCATCTTTTCCTGAATATAGAGCCAATGATGGTTCATAGAAAACATTGTATTTTTTGGCATATTTTATTTCTCTACTTGGAATATAGGGTAAATTGGCTACTAAGGTCCAGTTTACTTTATTTAGAATAGTTTTTTGCAATGAATTGCTTTGTAGTAGATTAGATCTGGTAGTCAAAATATTTTTTATTTTATTTTCAAGGATATTTTTTTTAGCAATATTTAGAGCTTTTTGAGATATATCAGCAAGAATAACTTGATAGAATTTATTACTTAGTGTTATTCCAATTAGTCCACTACCAGTACCTACGTCCAGTAATAAATCAGTATATTCAGCGTTATCAGAGATATATTTTATAAGTATTTCTGTCTCAGGTCGCGGTATCAAAACATTTTTATTTAAATTAAACGTAAGCCCTGAAAGCTCAATTTTACCTATAATATAGTCTATAGGATAACTTTTAGTAAATAATCTACGATATTTTTGGAATTGTTTTTTCTGATTAACATCTAGTACAATACTATTTAAATACAAACTTGATTTAGATATCTTTAGTATATGAGACAAAAAAACTATATCTGTGTGTGAAAATGGTTGTCTAATAGGTGTTTTCATGTTATATTTCTACATAAATTATTATAAATACGCAAGGATAAGTCTTGCCAAAAATGATTTTTCTTTCTAAAATTTTCATATACTATGATAAAACTTCCTGTTTCGTACCCAAAAATAGACGAAAGATCGAAGCTAACACTAGCTATAATAGGCTGTTTTGCTCTTGGGCTTCTACTTATGCTATCTATTTTTCAGATGGCTGGTCAGTTTAGTTTATATGTATCGTCTTTCTTATGGCTACTTTTAGGAAGATGTAGAATCTTGATTCCAATAGGCTTCTTTTATGCTGGTTTTAAGCTTATTCAGATACAAAATCAACCTCATGTGCGAGAAGAGTTTAATTACCGACTATTTTGGGGAGTATTTTTGATTATTACCAGTGTCTGTGGATTTGCTAGTTTATTTGCTAATGTACAGTTTTTGTCAGATATAGAAAGTGGCGGCGGACTTGTAGGGTATATACTTTATCCATATATTTTTAGATTTTTTGGTGGCTTTGGTGCTTTCATTTTATTGTCCTGCGTATTTATATTTGGTATCCTTGTTATCTCACAAAAAACGGTTACAGAACTTTATAAAGATATGTGGATAAGCTGTGGAAAGATTGTGGAAAACCCATTTTTTATCCTTGATTATATAGGAAGCATAAATAAAATGTGGAAAACTAAAAATGTGGAAAACTTAGATAATTCTGAAGATGTTGAAACTAAAGAGTCTGTAGTCTACATTGACCAAAAACCCATCCCATCCTCTAAAGTAGAGAAGATGTATTCATCTATTTTGGATACTCCAAACATGTTTCAAAAAGCAAAAAAAAGATTTGCTGCAGCTGCTAGTGATGATTCTGGTAATTTGGAAATGGAGCCAATTTCACCAGGAACTTCGAACTGGAAAAGGCCTCCAATTTCCATGCTGAGAGAAAATCTTAATTTACCTGATCCAGGTCCTATTGATGCAAATAAGACTATTATTAGCACTACTCTAGAACATTTTGGTATAAAAGTGACTATGGGTGATGTATATGTGGGTCCGACTGTAACTCAGTATACCCTAAAGCCGGATAACGGAGTTAGGTTGAGTGCGATTGATGGATTGCAACGTGATTTAGCACTTTCTCTGGCAGCAACTTCTATACGTGTTGAGGCACCAATTGCTGGTCAGAGTCTTGTTGGTGTCGAAATACCTAATAAAGTAAAGTCACAAGTAAGACTGCATGATATAGTAGCCGATCCTTCTTTTGAAAAAAATGACGATTTACCAGTAGTTATAGGTAAGGATGTAAGAGGAAATAAAATACTATACGGGCTAGCTAAGATGCCTCATATGTTAGTTGCTGGGGCAACAGGTTCGGGTAAATCAGTTTGGATCAACGGACTCCTATTAAGTTTGCTAAGTAAGTACTCGCCAGATGAACTCCAACTAATTTTAGTTGACATGAAAAGAGTGGAGCTTAAACTGTACGAAGGTGTGCCTCATCTTATGTGTAATGTTATAACTGAAGCAGAAAAGGCGATCAACGCACTCAAATGGACAGTACTTGAGATGGACAAGCGTTATGCATCCTTAGAAACTCACGGAAAAAGAAATATTAAGGATTTTAATACTTGGATTGATTCACTTGGAGATAAAGAATGGCCAGATGGTGAGGAAAAAAAACCTAGAAAATTACCTTATTTGGTTTTTGTTATAGACGAGCTTGGCGATTTGATGATGTTAGCTAAATCTGAAGTGGAGCCGATAATCGTGCGTTTGACACAAATGTCGCGAGCTGTTGGTATTCATATTGTGCTTGGTACTCAAAGGCCTGATACACACGTAGTTACTGGGCTTATAAAAGCAAATATTCCTACGCGTATTTCATTTGCTGTAGCTTCACAAATAGATAGCCGTGTTATATTAGATGTGGGTGGTGCTGAAAAACTACTTGGACAAGGTGATGGCTTATTTATGAGTCCAACAACCATCAAGCCAATTCGTTTCCAGGGAGCTTTAGTCGAGGATGATGAGATTAAAGATTATGTATCTTATCTTAAGCGTCAATCCTTAGAAACAGGTAAAGATAATAAAAATCACGCTGTAACAGAGGTACAAAAAACTCGTATAAACGTACCAGGCATGTCAACCGATAGTGAAGATGTAGGATCATCTCAAGATGATGTTTTTGGAGAAGCAAAAAGAATAGTGGTGCAATATCAGAAAGCTTCTACATCTTTTTTGCAACAAATGATGGGTATAGGTTATCCAAGGGCAGCTAAAATCATTAATAGAATGGAAGAAATGGGATTGATTGGACCACAAAATGGAAGTAAGCCTCGCGACGTTTATGTGTTACCTGAAGATGATATGCTTGACTCTATGTAATAAGGTAAACATTTTATATTATGCACGACTCGTTAAATTGACAATTATTCTGTAGTTTGACTATACTTCAAAAATTGTACAGGTAATTTATTAATAAATAATTTTATATATGAACACTCAAAATAATTTAGTCATTAAAGGTATAAAAAACCAAAGAACTTATTGCATGATTAAGCCCGATGGCGTTGTAAGAGGGCTAACTGGTGAAATCATAAGAAGAATAGAACTTTCGGGCTTAAAAATAGTAGCACTAAAAATGGTGAAAGCCAATAAAGATATGATTCTTAAACATTATCCAGTTTCTGATCAATCTTGGGTAGATAAGCTGGGCGATAAAGGTCTTAGTACCTTTTCTGACTTAGATCTAGACATTAACGAATTCTTAGGAATGAATAATAAGTCAGAGGTTGGTAAGTCAGTTGCTGATGCTTTAGTAGACTACATGACAAGCGCTCCAATTGTATGCATGATTGTAGAAGGTGTACAAGCTGTTGACATGGTCAGAAAACTTGCTGGCCACACTTTACCATTCAAGGCTGACATGGGTACAATAAGAGGCGATTTTTCCGTAGACTCTCCGGTTGTTGCAAATATTGAGGGTCGTGCTATTCACAATCTTTTTCATACATCTGAGACAATACAAGAGGCGCAAAATGAAATTAATCTGTGGTTTAGTGATAGTAACGAAATAAACTATACACGAGCAGGTGAGGATATAATGTACTCGAAAACATATTAGTTAACTTAATTATATAATTTGTTATGTCCAATAATCGTAAAACATTTATCAATATTAAGCTTATAGCACTTATTAATATCATCATTATATTAAGTGTAGCAGGTTATTTTGGATATGTAGAGGTAAAAAAGTTCATCAACAAGAGAAATGAGGTTGTGACAACCTTAAATAAAAATACTGACTTATATAATAGCTCTACCGAACCAGCAAAAGAGCTACTTATAAGCTTTAAAAACTTATTGGATTTTAATAATTTAGATGATACTAAAGTACAAGTAAATATAGGTAAATTAGATCTAGAAATACCAAAAATAAATACTCTATCCTTAGATATTGATAAATCATCACAAAATTTAGAAAAAGGTATATATAGTGATTCTCAAAATATTTACACATTATTCAATGAAAGCTTAACTACTAAAAAAGCTACTTTAGATCTAGTAGGTGATTTTGTTAAATATGAAGTTTGCTTGGTAAAAAATTCATCATCCCAATATCAAAATATATCTCAATTTTCTGATCAACTTACAAAATTTTCAAATTTAGATGAAAAATTAACCCCTCAAGAAAGAGCTGCTATAGTCGACACTGCAAATAAAAAAATCAATGATAATATATTACTCACGAAGTCCATTTCTGACTGTTTTAACGATAAATACAGCAAATTTTTACTACCAGCAATGAAAGATGATTTGACAAAAGATAATGATCTTTATACTCGATATGCAGATGCTACAAAATCTATAAGTGAAGGTCTTGTAAAAAATAATGGTCAATTAATACAAAATGGTTCTACTCAGCTATTAGAACTAAAAGATAAAAATCCAGTCTTTTTTAATTCTGAGAACTTTAAAAAAGCAGTGCAGGAACCCAAAAAAATGCTTCAAGATCAAGCTATCGTACTAGAAAATCAAGAGAAAAAAATAAAAAATCAAGTACAAACTTTAAAATCTAAATATTTATTGGACTAAAATATTATGACAAAGCAAAAATTAATCATTTACTGGTCGAGAAGAGACTTTAGGTTGCTAGACAATCCTGCTTTATATAATGCTGTAGAAAAGGCAAAAGAGGAGAAAGTATTGTTTTTACCGATCTATATACTTGATAATGCACTTTTGGGTGGAAATGAAGGAAATATAGGATATCCAAGAAGATTTTATTTAAGTAAAATATTGTCAAAATTTATCAATAAGTTTGATTGTTTTAGTGTACTTGCTGGTACTCCAAATGATATTTTTAGAGAATTATCTAAACATTATGATATTTATATTTATGTAAATCATGATGTTGAAAGCTATTCACGAAAGCGAGATCAAGAAATTGCAGATTTGATTGGAAGCGACAAGTTTTTTGCCTCAAAAGATCAGCTCACTGTACCAAAAGATACAATATCTGGATCAGGAAGCCTTTATACTGTATTTTCTCCTTTTCGTAACACAGTATTACAAGGATTTCTAAAATCAGTAACTTTCCAAAAACCTCAACTTAATGATATCAAATATGCTCAAAATATTTCATTTGATAATTACGATATTACAAGTCTCGATTTAGAATTAAAAAATATAGATAAATCTCAACAATTAATCTTTAACCTTATAAATAAGCAGTGGCAAGTTAGATTTGGCAAGGATCAAACTATCAGCTTAGATGCTATATGGAATAGACCAGATTATAGTAACTGGTATTCCTCAGAAGATGAAGCTATCGCACAATTTGAAGATTTTGTAAGAAATAAGATACTGAATTATAAAGAAAACAGAGACAGTTTAGCTCTTGATTTGCAGGGTAATGGCCAGACAAGTAAAATGAGCCTTGCGTTAAAATGGGGTTTAATATCATCAAGAACAATAAAAGAAATAGTACTCAGGCAGCACGGCGGTCTCGAAAAAGAAGGAGTATTTAGTTATATTTCAGAAATTATATGGCGTGAATTTTATAAATACATACTTTATAATAACCCTAGCGTATTAGATTTAGAATTTCAAAAGCGTTTTCAAAATAATGAAATTAAGTGGGTGGATGATAAGACCGCTCTTTACCGATTTGAAAAATGGATAAAAGGTGAAACTGGTTATGAAGTGGTAGATGCCGCTATGCATCAAATAGCTAACACTGGTTGGATGCACAATAGGTCTAGAATGATTGTAGCTAGTGTATTAACTAAAAATCTAGGTGTTGATTGGCGATGGGGACAGGACTATTTCCGTGCTGTTTTACTTGATTTAGACGAAGCGTCAAATAATGGTGGCTGGCAGTGGGCAGCTTCAGTAGGTGCAGATCCAAAACCTATACGGATATTTAATCCTTACTTACAGCAAGAAAACTATGACAACAATAAAGAATATATACGTTTTTGGCTACCGAAAAACTATAATATCCATGAACCAATAGTGGATCACAAACAAGCTCGAGAAGAAGCTCTCAAGCGATATGGTCTTGGTAGTAAAAAATAATAAGACTGTTAGATGAAAAGGTATCTCAAGTGATTGATGTAATATAATTGGCTGAATAATTAAATAAATTAAAAATAATAAATTCAAAAACTTAAAAAGACAAATGAAATGCGATCTAATCTTACAATTAGACTATATTTTTTATAAATCTAGATCTATCCCTACTGGGCAGTGGTCGCTTCCCATGATTTCAGGCCAAATATAAGCATCTTTAAGATACGGTAAAAGCTTAGTATCAACCAAAAAATAATCTATTCGCCAGCCTACATTTCTATCTCTAGCTCTCGTAATCTGGTCCCAATATGAGTAAGCCGCTTCTTTATCAGGGTAAAAATGTCTAAAACTATCTACGAACCCATCTTTTAGAAACCAATCGAGCGCTTCTCGTTCTTCAGGTAAGCATCCAGTAGTTTTACGATTTTCTTTGGGTCTTGCTAAATCAATATCACTAACTGTTGTATTCAAATCTCCACACAAAATAACATTTTCACCTTGCTGGCGAAGAGATTTTGCGTATTGATACACTTTTTGATAAAATTCTATTTTATATGGTACTCTTCCATCCCGTCCACCTTGCGGATAATATCCATTTATAAGCGTGATTTGCTTAATGTCAGTTTTTGGATTTAATATTATGTATTTGGTTGTCACAAGTCGACCCTCAATATCGAATTTTTCGTCTCCAATGCCGATAGTGCTGCTATATAATTCCATTGATAATGCCTTGCGGTCAGCATTCTTACTTTCAAAAACTGATTCTTTAATTTCATCTTTTAAATGAAATGTAGCAACTCCACTATATCCTTTTTTCATAGAGCAAGAGTGAAACACCATATCAAAAACAGGATTATCAGTTACACCAGACAACATGATACTTTCGTCTGATTTTGTTTCTTGAATAGCGAGTATATCTAGTTTTAGAGTGTCAATACTTTCCCAAAATCCTTTTTTAATATTTGCTCTAATACCATTTACGTTCCACGAGACTAACCTAATCATATTTATATACTAATATAATTGAAAAGAAAAATAATGACAAGCAGAGCAACATGATATACGGTTGATATAATCAGCTTTACTCTATGTTTATCGTATTCAGGGTATTTTAAAAAGCTTAAAATTGCGTTGAATAAGTAGTCCCATATAATAATTAGTACCAGGGTTTTTGCCCAGTATCCGAAATTTAGGTTACTTAATATAATTTCAGTTTGGATAGTTGTAAGAAAGAAAAAAATAAATATAGATAATGCATTGATAGATTCCTTCAGTTTCAATGAAAGTGTAGAGATAAGGCTAATAGTAAAGGCACTTAATACAAGCCAAAAATACGAAGGAAGCTTGAATAGCTGTAATAGTAAGTCATTGGAATAGGCTCGTTTTGCAGTATTATCAATCTCAATATAATAGACTAAAGAAAAGACACAAAGAGATATAAGAATTACCTGACCAAGTATATAAAGAACTTTTGTTTTGTTGGACTGAAAAAGATTTTTGTTTACAAAAAATATAAAAATCGAAAGTGGTATAAAAACTAGCTCGGTAGAAATTTCAAAAGTAGAAAAATTTAGCGAACTATTATTTAGTCTTATAAAGTAAGCGATTGCAAAAAGAAATAAAATATTAGTTTGAACCCAAGTAGAGAAAAGTCTTGGTAGGCTCCAACACTGTAAAGCACATATAAAAAATGAAATAATTAAGTATACACAAACAACTCCAATTCCAAACCATCTCTGACTAAAATACCTTATAGAGCTAAAAAATTGGGGAAATCCTATAACAAAAAAGAAAAAAACTACTAGAATAGTAAGGAGGGATGCCGCAATAATACCCTTATTTTCAAACAGAAAACTTCGTATACTAGTTTTTGATACTGGTTGTGGTGGTGTCATTTAGATTTAGATATACTATATATCAAAAATTATGTCAACCAATACCTTGTTATCAGTTATTTGACTAAATCTTGGTTATACATTAATATAAAAACCGTGTCAACGCTATTTGCTAAAATTATAAATGGGAAAATTCCTAGTTACAAGGTTTTTGAAGATAGTTTAACTTTTGCTTTTTTAGATATTCACCCTATTAATCCAGGTCATATTTTAATTGTCCCAAAAATTGAAATTGATGAGATCTGGCAAGTTCCTGAGCCATATTACACTAAAATTTTTGAGAATAGTAAAATGATAGCGACAGCTATAATTAAATCAACTAACTGTCTTAGGGTTTGTGCTTGGGTTGAAGGTTTTTCTGTTGCTCACGCGCATTATCATCTTTGCCCAATTTTTAGCGCTAAAGGAGAATTTTGGTCAAAAAAAGCTATATTTCAGTCAGAAGATGAGCTTAAGATTATGCAGCAAACAATCATTAGTAATTTATCACAGTAAACAGTATGCATATATATTTTGTAGGAATAGGAGGGACAGGACTTTCACCGCTAGCACAATTGGCTTTAGATTGTGGTTATGAAGTTTCTGGATCAGATTTACAGCATAGTTTTGGTACTGATGCTGTTGAGAAGAGAAATGTAAGTGTCAATTATCATGAAGATTGCGACTATTTAGAAAAACTTCATAGAGAAAAACCAGTGGATTATGTAGTTTATACGGCAGCATGCAAACCAGACGATACTGAGTTGCTGTTTGCAAAGATAAATAATATACCTTTTGGAAAGAGAGATTCTTTTATTAATACTTTTGTAGAACAAAAAAAACTTAAAATGCTGGCAGTAGCTGGAACTCATGGTAAAACAACTACCACAGCAATGGCTGTCTGGCTTTTTAAACAACAAAATATTCCTATTAGTTATCTGATAGGCTCAAATATTTCTTTTGGACCTGCATCCCATTATCAAGAGGAAAGTGAATATTTTATATACGAAGCTGATGAATTTGATAAAAATTTTTTACATTATAACCCATTTATTTCTATTATTACAAACATTGACTACGATCATCCTGATACTTATCCAGTTAAAGATGATTATTACAAGGCTTTTGATCAATTTGCTTCTCAAAGTAAGTATGTCATTACGTGGAAAAATGAAGATTCTAAAATTAAAAATACAAATCGGATTAACTTTTTAGAAAGAAGTCTTGATAGTGAAATAAATCTTGTTGGAGCTCACAATAGATCTAATATGACTTTAGCGCTTAGTCTTATGCAATACGTATTTGGAGATCTGCATAATTATACTGAAATGCTCGAAATTGCGAATTTATTTCCTGGTACACAGCGTAGATTTGAGAAGATAAGCGAAAATGTATATTCTGATTATGCTCATCACCCAACAGAAATAGCAGCTACTTTGCAGCTTGCAAGCGAGCTAAGTGATAAAGTAGTAGTAGTTTACCAACCACACCAAAATATTAGACAACATGAAATCAAGGCTTTATATAAAAATTGTTTTACTTTGGCTACAAAAGTTTACTGGCTTCCAACTTATTTAAGTAGGGAAAACCCTCAATTAGCTGTTCTAACACCCCAAGAACTTATATTCTTTGTGAATAATCCAGAAAAGATTATTGAGAGCTTATTAGATGATACTCTTAAACAAAATTTACAAAAAAATCATTCCGAAGGTGATCTGATAATAGGTATGGGCGCGGGATCGATAGATCAATGGATGAGGAGTAATACAAATTTTTAGAAATATTATGAAAAGAGATCTATTTAAAATTGTAAAAAAATCAGAAAAAACAAAAGCTAGGGCAGGCATATTAAGCTTATCTCATGGTGATGTCTTAACTCCTATTTTTATGCCAATTGGTACTCAAGGTACTGTTAAAAGTCTGACATTTACCGATTTAGAAGAGCTTAATGCCCAGATTATTTTAGGAAATACCTATCATTTATGGCTTAGACCAGATTTAGATGTGCTTAGTAGTGCAGGTGGTCTTCATAATTTTAGCTCTTGGAAAAGACCTATCTTAACTGATTCTGGAGGTTTTCAAGCTTTTAGTTTAACAAAAATTAGTAAATTTACAGAAGAAGGTGTAGAATTTAGATCTCACCTAAATGGTGAAAAACGTTTTCTAAGTCCAGAAAAATCGATTAGTATTCAAACGATTATTGGCTCGGATATTGCCTTGGTCCTTGATGAGTGCTTACCTGCCGAGATAACATATGAGGTGGCGCGTAAAGCCATGGAAAGGACAATTAGGTGGGCCCAGCGTAGTAAAGATGAGTTTGAAAAACTGAGGCTAGAAACAAATCATTATAATAATCTTTTTGGTATTCCTCAAGGTGCTCAGTTTGAAGTTTTGCGAAGAGAATCCGCCCGACTCACAAAAGAGTTAGATTTTTCTGGCTATTCTATTGGAGGTGTAGCTAATGGAGGTGAGCCAGAAGAAACTATGTATTCACAAGTGTTATCTCAAACAGAAATTCTTGAAGAGTATAAACCAAGGCACTTGTTAGGGGTCGGAACGCCTAAAGATATTGTTCAGATGGTTGCGCGAGGTATCGACATGTTCGACTGTGTCATGCCAACTAGAAATGCGAGACATGGATCTCTATTTATAGGAGTTGGAGATAGTCAATATAGAACGCTTCGTATACTAAAAAACGAAAATGCAACAGATTTTAGTCCAATTAATGAAAATTCAAAATTTATAGAGTTACGTACTTACTCAAAGGCATATCTTAGGCATCTTTTTGTGTCTAAAGAGCTATTAGCATATAGACTTGCAACGCTAAATAATTTAGAGTACTACTTAAATCTGACAGAATTGATACGAGATAAGATTTCATCAGATCAATTTGATAGCTGGTGGGAAGGATTTTGTGAGGTCAAATAAAAAAATATAAACTTTTCTTGACAAAACTTAATTTTATTGTTTATTATAACAGCAGCATACCATTTATTTATGAATACAAAATATTATTACGGATTAGGAAGAAGAAAAAGATCTTCAGTTAGAGCAAAATACTATGACTCAGAAACTTTGGAAGTCACTGCAAATGGTCGAGATGCAAAAGAGTATTTCACAGCTTACTATTATGAGACTCTTCAAACCATGTTTACCAATATTGGTCTAAAAACTGGTAAAATTACATTGTTCAGTAATGGTGGTGGTCTTACAGGTCAGAGCGAAGCAGCTAGATTAGCTATTGCTAAAGCATTATTAAAAAAAGACGAAACTATTAAGCCAACCCTTAAGCTATTCAACTACCTTACAACTGATAATCGTAAAGTTTTACCTAAGCGATCTGGTCTCAAAAAAGCTAGAAAAGCACGCCAGTGGGTGAAGCGTTAATAAATCGTATTTACAAATAATTTAATTTAACTATAATATATGGCACATAAAAAAGCCGCAGGGTCGGTAAAAAACAATAGAGATTCTAGATCAAAAAGACTAGGAGTTAAAGTCTTTGGAAGTGAAAAAGTTATTAAAGGCGAAATTTTAGTAAGACAAAGAGGTACTAAATTTCATCCAGGAGTTAATGTAAAAAGAGCTTCTGATGATTCTTTGATTTCTTTAACTGATGGTATTTTAGAGTTTGTAAAAAAGAAAGTAATAGGATTCAATGGAAATCTAACCAAAAGAACATACTTAAATATCGTTATTCCTTCCCTTGAAAAAAAAGAAGTCAAGGTTAAAACAAAAACTGAGGATAAACTAAAGACTGTTTCATCAAAAAAAACATTACCTAAAGTGGCTAAAGAAAAGACTATAGCTAAGAAAAAAACGATTAAAGAAAAATTAATTTAATATTTATTTATGGCAGTTCCAAAGAAAAAAACGACGAAAAGAAGACAGGGAAATCGTAGAAGCCAAGGTCATGGAAAAATCGAAATTAAGCAAATGGCTAGCTGTTCTAATTGCGGTTACCAAGTAAAACCGCATGTGGTTTGCTCTAATTGTGGTTTTTACAAAGGTAAAAAAATTATAGCAAAATTGATTTAGTATCATGTGGCCTAAAAACTTTCGAAAGTGCGTAATAGCTTCTGTATACCAAAATTTATTTTGGGATTCTTTTAATGGTAGTGAATACATTCCAGACTGGACAGTATTGATAAATGAAATTAAGAACGAAGATATTGAGTTTACAGAAAGCGACCTTATTAAAGTTTATAATATTTATTTATCTAACAAAGAAATTTATATTGATCAAATTATAAAGCATATAAACAAATGGGACAAAACTTTTGATATTATTAAAGCTTGTCTTATCGTATTTTTACTTGAAAGTAACTTGAACGAAGATAAAGAAGCCAAATTAGTAGGTCACTATATAAAATTTGCTCAAGATTTTGCAGGAGGAGAAAACCCAGCCTTGGTACATGCTGTTATCAGTAAGATGATTGAAGAAAGTGCCTAGACTTTTTTGTAGATTAATCATCAATTACTGAATATATCTTTTATATTTCATATAACTATTTTTTATAATAGTTATCATGATTGTCAATTGTTTTGACATTATTTATTTATTTGATTAGATGTTAAATATGAATTTCATAACTTTTGATATCGAAACCTACAGTCCATCAGATCTTAATAAAATAGATGTAACTGAGTTTAGAACATCAGTAGTTGGTGCTTATATAAGCTGGATAGATGAATATATTGCATTTATGGAAAAGGATGTCCAAGCATTTCTTAAAATCTTAAAAAAAACTGATTTAGTAATTGGTTATAATCATCTTTGGTTTGATTTACCAGTATTACAAAAGTATGCAGATTTTGACCTAAAGAAGTTGCCAAGTTACGATCTTTTAATAGAAATTGAAAAAAAAATCGGTTTTAAAGTAAAACTTGATGATGTGTGCAAAGCAACTCTTGGTTCTAAAAAAACTGATTCTTACGAGGTGTATAAACATTATCATAAAGAAAAAAATTGGGAGCCTTTGATTGATTATTGTATGAACGATGTTAAGTTGACAAACGAATTATTTTTACTAGCTATGGACAAAAAGCCGCTTAAGTATATCGATTTATTAGATACTAAAGATATATTTTTAGATTCTCCTATTTTAGGAACTATTAAATTCGAAGAGGAGGTAGATGCAATTTTTTAAAAAAGATATACAATAAATAAAAGTGTAAAACTTTTTGAAATAAAATAGGTTGACAAGGCAAGTAAGATATGTTATTGATTAATACAGCAAATGAAAGATTTGACTAGTCATATTGTTTTTTAAAGTTCCCTGTTTCTAGGGTAATTTGTTGTTTATAAATATTTATTCATTATTATGCCATACGTAGCTATTCCAAGTCAATTAAAAAATGTAGATTCTGTAAGCTTAGAGCTTATGTCTCCAGAAGAAATGAAAAACATGAGTTATGGAGAAGTACTTACCGCAGAAACTATAAACTATAGAAGTGGTACACCTCAAATGAATGGTCTCTTTTGCCAAGCAATTTTTGGTCCAATTAAAGACTGGGAATGTGCTTGTGGAAAATATAAAAGGTACCGTTACGCAGGTGTTATTTGTGATAAATGTGGTGTTATGGTAACACATTCTTCAGTAAGAAGAGAAAGAATGGGTCATATTGCACTTGCAGCCTCTTGTGTTCATCCATGGTTTTTGAGAATTATTTCTTCAAGAATAAGTCTTATGCTAGATATGAAGACAATCGACATTAGTCGTGTAACATATTTCTCAGCATATGTAATTACTGAAATTAATGAAGATATTAGACAAGAGTATTTGGCTAAAATTGAAAGAGAATCTATTGCTCGTGTCAAAATGTCTAAAAATGATTACGATAAAAAATTTGAGGACCTTTCCCGTCAGTATCAAATAGATAAATCTTCTGGAAAATACGATTCAGATATACTCAAGTCAAAATACGAAGTTGATAAAGAGTTATTAAAAAATCAGCAAACAGAAATGCATGCTCGTATTGAGACTATTTCAGAAGTTGCAAAAAAAGAACTTGCTGCATTGCAATATAAAGATGTTATTACTGAGGTAGTGTATCAAGAACTTGCACTAAAATTTGGTCCTGTTTTCAAAGCTGGAATTGGTGCGGAAGCTATCGAAACATTATTAAGAAATATCGATCTTAGCAAAGAAGATGAAGTACTTAAACAAAAAATTGAAGTAGCAAAAGGTCAAAACAAAAAGAAAATTGCAAAAAGATTAAAATTAAGTAAGTACTTTTTAAATAATAATACTCGCCCTGAGTGGATGGTCTTAAGGTGTGTAATGGTTTTACCTCCTGAGCTACGACCAATGCTTCAACTTGATGGTGGTAGATTTGCTGCTTCTGATCTGAACGAACTATACAGAAGACTAATAAATAGAAATAATCGTCTACGAAAATTGATTCAAATTGGTGCTCCTGAAGTTATTTTACGTAATGAAAAAAGAATGTTGCAAGAAGCAGTAGAAGCACTTATTGATAACTCTGCAAAATCAGGACGTCAGGTTATGGCATCTGCAGGTGTTAAGAGGCCATTAAAATCCCTTACTGATATCCTTAAGGGTAAGCAAGGCCGTTTCCGTCAAAATTTGCTTGGTAAGCGTGTTGACTATTCGGGTCGTAGTGTAATTATTATCGGGCCACATCTTAAGCTTGATCAGTGTGGTATTCCAAAAGAAATGGCATTAGAACTATTTAAACCTTTCTTAATTGGCAAGATCATTGTTAAATCAGAAGCCGGCTTACTAAATGATGAAGGTCAGGCTTTCAATGTACACTCTGCACGAAGGCTAATAGAGTCCAAGAAATCAGTTGTTTATGATATTCTAGATGAGGTTATTAAAGATAAGTATGTTCTTTTAAATCGCGCCCCGACCCTTCATAGACTATCATTTTTAGCTTTTAAACCTGTTCTTAGTGAAGGCAAGGCTATTCAACTTCATCCACTTGTTTGTCGTGCTTTCAACGCTGACTTTGACGGAGATCAAATGGCAGTTCACCTTCCGATAACAGTTAGAGGTCAAGAAGAGGCTAAAAACTTGATGGTAGCATCTAAAAATTTATTGAAACCTGCTAGTGGCGATCTTATTATGGGTGCTCATCAAGACATGATTCTAGGTGGATACTATTTAACAAATGTTACCAAAACTCCAGTTGAAAACACAATCAAAGCTTATTCATCTAAAAATGAAGCTTTGTCAGCATTTGATCAAAAAAATATTGATATTGGTGAGCTCATTAAAGTTCGTTTTAATAATGGAAGCAAAGGTGAAATAAAGGAAACAACTGTAGGAAGAATTATCTTTAACTCTTGTTTTCCTGAAGAAAACGAATATTATAACTACACTGTAGACAAGAAAGCCTTTGAAAATATCTTAAATACTTCTTACCATAGTTTAGGTCCAGATAGTTTACCAAAAATTTTAGATACTTTAAAATATATAACTTTTAAGTACGTAACTGAGTCGGGAATTTCAATTTCTTTTGCTGACTTGAACAGTCCAACTGGTAAACATGAGCTACTAAATGAAACACGTGATAGGGTTCAGCAAATTCAGCAGTTCTTTGAAATTGGTATGATGACTAATGAGGAAAGATATAAACAAGTAGTAAATACTTGGAGATCAACATCAGAGGCAATATCCGTAATGACTCAAGAACAACTAGATCGTAATAATAATATCGGAATGATGTTAACTTCTGGTGCAAGAGGAAATAACTCACTTTTAAACCAGATGGTAGGTATTCGTGGGTTATCTGTAACAGCTTCAGGCCATATTATTGAGCTTCCTGCTCAACACGGGTATATAGAAGGTCTTTCAGGTTTGGAATATTTTATTGGTATGAAAGGTCAAAGAAAAGCTCAGGCCGATCTCTCATTGAAAACTGCAGATGCAGGTTACTTAACTCGCAGATTAGTTGACGTTGCACAAAATCTAATTGTAATGTCCGAAGACTGCGAAACTAAGGAAAGTATACTTATAAATGAAGAAAATTCATCTCGAATGAATAAAACTATATGGGATCGTTTGTATGGTAGATATTTAGCGAAAGATGTGGTGATAGACGGTAAAACTATTGCAGTATCTGGCGAATTTATCAGCATTAATAAACTTGCTGAGCTTAAAAAAGCTAATGTTTCAGAATTTTATGCAAGATCATCTACTAAATGTGCTTTAGCAAGAGGAATTTGTAAGCTTTGTTATGGTGTAGACTTTTCAAATCATCTTCCAGTAAAACTTGGTGTACCTGTTGGTATCATCGGAGCTCAATCAATGGGAGAAAATTCAACTCAACTTACCATGGATGCGAAAAGAAGTGGAGGTGTACTTGCTAAAGCTGATATTACTGCAGGTTTACCTCGTGTAGAAGAATTGTTTGAAGCTAGAATGCCTAAGTATTCAATACCAATAAACACTATCAATGGGGTCATTGAAAAGCTTGAAGGTAGTGTGGATACAGGTTTCACAATTACGATTGCAGCAAAGCAAGGAGAGCATATTATAAATTATGACACTGAAAATGATAGATTACTTCTTGAAGAGGGTGCTCAAGTTGATTATGACGACGGTCTCTATATAAAATCAAATGGGGAAATTGTAGTTAGTGGTCTTTCTGGAATCCTTCAAAAGAAACAAAATCAAATTGTTTTGATCCAAAATAGTCCAATTGTAAAAGAATTTAAGATATTACCTGGAGTTGGAGTTAATTTGACAGTTGGTCAAAAAGTAAAACGAGGTCAGCTATTAGCTGAGGGGTCAGCAGATCTGCAAGAAATAATGAACGTATCAGGTATTGATGCTGTACAAGAGTACATTATTAATCAATTAAATGATATCTATGTAGCAAATGGTATTTCGGTAAATGAGAAACATATTGAAGTAATAGTCAAGCAAATGTGTTCAAAGGTAAGTGTAGTCGACCCTGGAAGTTCTGACTTGACAACTGGTGATACTATCTCGTTATCCCTTATAAGAACTATAAATCAGCAACTAAAAAATGAACATAAAAATGCTGTAAGTTTCAAACCAACTATCATTGGAATTTCTAGAGCCTCGCTTTCAACCGACTCGTTCTTATCTGCTGCATCATTCCAAGAAACTGCTCGTGTACTTGTAGAGGCTGTTATTAGCGGTAGAAAAGATTACTTGTTGGGTCTTAAAGAAAATGTAATTCTTGGTCAGCTTATTCCTGCAGGAACTGGATTCAGTACTTCAAAAATGAATTTAGCGAATGTGGTACAAGAAGAATTTGATGAAGTTCCGGCATTGGAACCAGAACCATCAGAAATTTCATTCTAATATATATAATATTAATAAAAAAAATATCAACTATCACCCTAATAATAAGGGTGATTTTTGTTGGTAGATAAAGTATTGAATAAGAATACTATTTAAATTTTAAAAAGATAACTAGCTAATTATACTATATCTTGGTAAAGTTATTCTAAAAATAAATAGCTTAAAATTACAAAATGGATAGAAAATATTATAGTTTGGTATAAAGTATAATATTTATTTCCACCAGTTTAGTCTCCAATTTTGAATTTTTTTATGATTACCACTTAATAAAATTTCTGGAACTTGAAGATTATTCCATATTTCTGGCCTTGAATATTGAGGATGCTCTATTTTTGTTAGTACATTAGTTTTCCATTTATTATCATCAAATAGTTGTAAATTAGTATTATTTTTAGGTATTCTTTCATAGTTTTGAAACTTATTTTTACCTATCACATACTCTTCTTGCTCTACATAGTGATTTAATTGGCTTGAAAAAGAGTCGTGCATTACATTTTCAGACTTAGTTACAAATCCAGGTAAAAGACGTGAAACACTTTCTATAAGTGCCATCGCCGCAACTTCTCCACCATTTAAGACAAAATCTCCCAGCGATAGTTCTAAATCAACAAATTCGTTGATACGGTGGTCGAAACCTTCATATCTTCCACACAAAATACCTAGCTCATAAAAATTAGATGATAGCCACTCCACAAGTTGTTGGTTTATAGGAAAACCTCTCGGTGTCAATGAAATAGTTACTTTTCCAACTTTTTTTTCATTTGACTGCCAATTTTGATAAAAATTAGAATTATTTGGAACTATTCGATTATGATTTATGATTTTATTTGATTTTTCATATAAGGTACTTACTAAATTAGCATCATTTAGGGCTTGAAAAATAGGATCGGGTTGTAGTACCATACCGTGACCACCACCAAAAGGCTTATCATCGATTTGTTTATACCCACCGATTCCATATTTTTCTCTCCAATTAACCCTGTTTACTGAAATAATATTATTACTAATACCTCTAGCAATAAGACTGTTTGATAAAAATGAATCAAAAATATTTGGCTGTAAAGTGAATACAGTATAATGCATATTACAAATTTTGGTTCTTAGTATTCCAAATAAACAGTTTTATCAATAAAACAGAGCTTAATCGTGTTTGTGATTTCAACAAGTTATCTATATTTATCAATGATTTTAATAACGAGTTTGATACCTCGTTATTATGTTTACTAAGTTTTGTAAAAAGTATACTCAAAATTAACTGACTATCATCGTTCTTAATATAGGGTACCCACTTTGGTAAATCATCTATCATATTATTTGCTCTCAAAGGTAGCACAAAGATAGGGGGTATATCCTTTTGGATTAATGACGCTAATGCAGTATGTGGATCGTTAGAAAGAAAAGCAAAATCAATAATATCAATTATTTCAAATAAATCCACTGTTAGATGGAATAAAAGAGATAGGTCAGCTTTGGATAAGGTGTAATTATTATGAGAGAGGTATTCATTTGCAAAATTTTCAATATCAGATTTAGAAAGAATGCTTGGCTCAATGACGACTCCTTTATGCTGAGAGATAAGTTTTTTCCCCGTTGCAAGTAGTTTTACTTCGCTATCATAAATATAAATATCTTGGTTAGTTGAAATCTGATTTAATATGTCATCATTTAAACCAAGTCCTTTGATGTCATAAATTATTGCAATATTTTCTTGTGGAGAAAAGAGTAAATCTGTTTGATTGGATTCTAAAAATTGGTTCCACGATTCAAGCTTAACGACAACAATAGCTTTTTTCGATATAGTATCAACTAAATTTAGCTTGTGAATAGCTGAGTATGTTTCATAAACTTGGTATAATTGAGTCATGTTGAAGTATGATAGCATTGATTGATACCTAATTAATCTGTAGTGTTCTGTCAAGAGTTTTTACTTGGAAACATGTCCTATTTAAATATCAGTTCCAATACTATAAACTAACTATACTTGACAAAATAAGAAAAGTTTTGTTATATTGATAAAGCTTAACCACTAAAGATGACTAATTATATTACAAACGAGGGTTTAATAGAACTGAGGAAAGAATTGACGCAGATAAAAGACGTTGTTATGCCAGAAGCTATTAGCTCTATTAATAATGCATTAGCAGAAGGTGATATAAAAGAAAATTCGGCTTTGGACTCAGCTAAGCTTGAAAGAGATAAACTATTAGCAAGAGAGTTGGAGATTTCTATAATCTTAAATGACTTTAAAATCATTGAGGAACATACTGGGAAGCCATCCAAAACAGTGCAAATTGGAGGTGAAATCAAAGTTCAGTACTTATTTGATAACTCAATATTTAACCTTAAGATTGTTGGTAGTAGCGAATCTGATGCTGTTGATGGAAAAATTAGCAATGAATCTCCACTTGCTGTAGCTATTTTAGGCAAGAAAGAAGGTGATAAATCCGAGTTTAAAATCAAAGACAGAGTTATCGAAATAAAAATCATTGAAATAATATTATAATAATAAATATATGGCTTTAGTAGTAAAATCAGGATCAAGACAGTATATTGTAAATTATGGTCAAAAAATCATAGTCAATAAGCTTGATATTCCAGAAAATGAAAATATAAATCTTGAAGTATTATATACTTTTGGTGACGATAAAGAAGTTAAGTCTGTAGCTGCAAAAGTTATTAAACACCAAAAAGGAGTAAAATTGAGAGTTGTAAAATATAAATCAAAATCAAATTATCACAAACAGTACGGACCAAGACAATCTGAAACAATATTAGAAATAATCAAATAATCTAGATATGAGACATCTTAAATCAACAAAAAAATTTAAACGAACAGAAGAAGAAAGAAAAAGACTTTGGATTGATCTTTGTAGTGGTTTAATCAAAAGCGGTAAAATAGAAACTTTTACTGCTAGAGCTAAATGGTTTGCACCTAAGTTTGAACGATTAGTAACTCATGTAAAAAAATCTGGTGACGATAAAGCACTTGCTTTTAGAAGGCTTAGAGTCTATTTATCAGAAACTGATTCCCGTAAAATGATTGATAGCATCGTGCCTAAGCTAGAAAACAGAAACGGAGGCTACGTTAGAATCTTAAAACTTGATAAAGATTTTAATACCAAAGACAAAAGCATTGTATTAATTACTGAATAAAATATAAATATGTCACAATCAATTTTAAAAGCAACAAAATCAACCAGACCTACTAAAGTCGGATTACAAAGAGATTGGTATATTTTAGATGCCTCAAAAGAACCATTGGGAAGATTGGCAACTAAAGCTGCAACTATTTTGATGGGGAAAAATAGGGCTGACTTTGCACCTGACGTAAATATGGGAGGAGTAGTAGTAGTTATCAATAGCGATCAAATAGTCTTAACTGGTCAAAAGAGACAAAAAAAGAATTACTTTAGACACTCTGGTAGAATTGGAAGTTTAAAAATTAGATCTTTTGAGGAACAAAATGCTTTAGACTCTACTGTACCTATCTATAAAGCTATAAAAAATATGCTTCCAAAAAATAGACATCAGGACTTGCGTATGAACAATATGGTTCATATTTTTAAAGGTGACCACAACGTTGCACAAAAATTAACACCTGCCAATTAATTAAGAATTAGATCATATATGCCTACTATTAACCAACTTGTACGTAAACCAAGAAAAAAAGTTATCAAAAAAACTAAATCTCCCGCTTTAGCAGTAAACTGGAATGGTCTTCAAAAAAAGACTTTAAGTGCTAAAAATCCTTTTAAAAGAGGGGTTTGTACTAAGGTTTATACTACTACTCCAAAAAAACCTAACTCTGCTGTTCGGAAAGTTGCAAAAGTAAAACTATCTAATAAAATGGAGGTAATTGCATACATTCCAGGAATGGGACATAACCTACAAGAACACTCTGTGGTAATGATTAGAGGCGGTCGTGTAAAAGATTTACCTGGTGTTAGATACCATATAGTTCGTGGTAAACTTGATGCTGCTGGTGTAGCAAACAGAAAGCAATCAAGATCTAAGTACGGTGCAAAAAGACCTAAATCGTAGTTTAAAATTCCAATACTTTATAATATTGTTACCTAATTTAGGTAATTTTATTTTTTTAAGCTAATGATTTATAATAGATATATTAAGACTAGATAGACTTAAATAAACAATAAATTAATTTTTATGTTCTAAGTTTTGCGATATTTTATTGAGGCCTTCACCGTAAGTTGCCACCATAATCTTAAAAAAAGATAGATTGAGGGATTCGTATTTTAAAGTATACTGAGAAACTGACTCATTATATTTATTCCAAAATTCTTTTTTAGACATTCGAGGTAAAAAAAACAACAACTGTTTAAAAAAACTTGGTTTATACTTACTTTCTAATTCTTGAATTTGCTCATCTAGTGTAATTTGAAGCTTTCCTTTTTCATTTTCATAATCACTCATCAGTTTCTCTACAACATTCTTTATTTCAAGCATTGTATCTTCTTGAGCGTTAATAGATTGCTCAAACACTTCAAGTTGATTTTCTAAAACCTTTCTGTCTTCTTTGTATCTACGTACGACTTCATCTCTACTTAAAGTTTCAATAGTCGTAATATCGCTAATGTTAATGTTTTTTTCTTTTTTCTTTGATTTTCTTTTTTCGTGAAATGATCCATATTCACGCAAATAATCAAAAGCTTCTTTAAGAATGACAAAATCTTTAGAACTTCCATTATTTGTATCTGGATGCCTCTCGCGAGCAAGTTTCCTATACATAATTTTAAACTCCTCTTCGGTTATTCCGTTTATAGAGTTAAGGCCAAATACTTTTAGTGCTTCGGAATAATTCATAAAGTATGTTTTAATATTGATTTTAAATTTTTAGAATTTCTTCTTCTTTTGATTTTGCAGCATTTTCTAAATCTTTGTTCAATTGGTCAACTTCTTTTTGAAGATTAGCTTCATATCTTTTTAGCTCGTCCTCAGAAATTTTATTTTCATCAAATTCGCGCTTTTCGTGTTTTAATAAATCTTGCCTTATAGTTCTTACATTTATTTTTAACTCTTCTAAGATTTTGTGTATCTCTTTAGTTTTTAAAATCCGTGTTTCTTGGGTGAGGGGAGGAAAAATTAGACGAATTCCAGCACCATTATTATTTGGATTTGCCCCTATATTACTATCAACTAATGCTTTTTCAATAGCTGAAACTATAGTTTTATCAAATGGAGTAATAAGAATTTGACCTGGCTCGGGAATAGTTATAGTTGCTAGTTCATTTATATGTAAATGACTTCCATATGCCTCTACTAAGATATTATCAAGAACTCTTGCATTTACTTGTCCTGTTCTTATTGAGGATAGTTTAGTTTTAAGACTTTCTAGTACTTTAGCACCTTGTAACATAATATATGACATAATATATAAATGTATACTAATATTCTTTTGGTTTGTCAATAAGAAAGCCTTTGTATAAAAATAAATATTTAGGTAATGTATTTTCCTAAAATAGTAGTTTTGCCAATGTTCATTTAAAAATTTATATCCTATGAGCTAGATATAATTTTTAAATTTGATTGTAATGGTTTTAAACTATCGTTGATTTTTTGGATTGGCTCAACCAAATTAGGATATCTTTGTAAAAATGAATCAAGTGGTTCTTTGGCGTTATTATGATCAAGATATACAACATAGCTACTAAGGATAAAATCTCCAGTATCTTGAAAAATAACAGCAGAGGTAAGTAAATCTAATCGGCTTTTTCTTAGATACACGACGAAATCTCCACGGCTCGATATAATATTGGTTGTTACTTTTTTTATTGTTTTACTTCTTTGAACACTATTTGAAAAGGTATTATTTATCTGTTCAGTTCTATTTCCAGCTATGTTATTTTGATTTGGTAAGCTGGAATTGTTTACAGGTGAGTTTGATAGATTTTTAGGGATATTAGGAGTATTCATATACTATAAAATAAACTTTAATTTAGTTTTAATGTCATGTCAAAGTAAATTAGTTTAGAGTTAGCGAAATCAATCTTTATAGTGGCTTATATATGGTAATTGTTTATAAATATGTTATAAACAATTTAATAATTTTTTTTATTGTATATCTGCTTAGTCTTTTAATTAGCATCTATTTGAATGTTAATCGATAATTTTGACATAACAATTTTTATTGGATATAATATATGAAAATCAACCCACTTATTGTAAGTTATAATGAACGAAGTTGCGATACCAGAAGCCAGTATGGATAAATATAATATAGGTCTAAACTTAAGACCAGATATCTGTTATTTTGGTAATGTTAGCGATCGAGGAGTATCTAAAAACTTTGGAATTTTACAAGATGACAGGCGAAGACATATGTACATACTTGGAAAATCTGGTATGGGTAAGTCTACACTCCTCGAAAATATGATATTACAAGACATATATAATGGTCACGGTGTGTGTTTTCTAGATCCTCATGGAGACTCAGCTACATATATTTTAGATAGAATACCTTCCTTTAGGCAAAACGATGTAATTTATGTAAACCCTTCTGATACTGATTTCCCAATTGGGCTCAATATGTTAGAAAGTAATCGTGGTGAAGAGGCCTTTTTAATTGCCTCGGGTATGATGGCAGTTTTTAGTCGTATTTGGGCTGGAATGTGGTCCTCACGTATGGAATATATTTTAAATAATACCTTACTTGCACTTCTAGAAACTCCAGGAAATACACTATTAGCTGTTGTTCGACTTTTAACAGATAATGATTTTCGCAAAAAAATAGTAGGTAATGTAACAGACCCATTGGTTAAAAATTTTTGGAATAAAGAGTTTGCAGGCTTTAATGATAAGTATAGAACGGAAGCGATTGCACCGATCCTAAATAAAATCGGCCAGTTTTTTTCTACAGACTTGGTTCGTAACATTTTGGGTCAACCAAAGAGTACTATAGATATGAGAGATATCATGGATAATCGTAAAATTTTTATTGTTAATTTGTCTAAAGGTCGACTAGGGGAAGATAATTCAAACCTTCTAGGCTCGCTTATCGTTACCAAGTTACAATTAGCTGCTATGAGCAGAGTAGATATACCAGAGTCTGTTCGTGCTGATTTTTATCTTTATGTCGATGAGTTTCAAAACTTTACTTCTGATTCATTTGCTACTATTTTGTCAGAAGCTCGAAAATACAGATTAAATTTAATCCTTGCTCATCAATATATTTCACAATTAACAGAATCGGGAAACGAAAAAATCCGTAATGCTATTTTTGGAAATGTTGGTACTATGTTATCTTTTAGGGTAGGCTCTGATGATGGCGCTGTTTTAGAAAAAGAGTTTGAACCAGTATTTCAAAGTCAGCAATTGATAAATTTGAATGCAAGACAAGTAGCACTTAAAATGTCTATTGGAGGTAAGCCATGCATGCCTTTTATTGCTAGTACATTACCTCCTATTTTTGCAGATTTAGGAGGAAGATTGGATACAATAGTAAGTATTTCTCGTGAAAGAAATACTCGTCCAAAAGCTGAAGTAAAAGAAAAAATAAATCGCTGGCTAGGTGACGATTTTGGTGAGGAAATTGCAACATCTGCAAATCAAAACTCAAACTCGGGTCAAGGAAAACCCCAAGGTCAGTGGCAACAAAATAAGCAAAATCCGAAGCAGTCAAGTAATTTTAATAATAGACCACAGGCTCAAAATTCTGGACAAGGTACTAATTATCATAACCAAAACCCTAATTATAATAAACCAAACGCTGCCCAACCCTATGCAAAAGATAACAATGAAGAAAGTAAGCAAAAAAAGAAAAAGCACAATCCTTTTTTGCAACCAACACGGGATGATAGAGGTAATTCCTATAAGAATCAAACTAGTAAACCTTCTGAAAATTTTAAACAAGACACTAAACAACAAAGCCAATCTACTTCTATCAGTCAACTTACAAAGCTTAAACAAAGTACCATGCTTTCAAATTTAAAAAATAAGATTTCTCCGAATAAATGATTTCTAACATTAATTTTTATTATTCAAATATTAAGATAGGGTAATAAGAAAATTGAAAACAGGCTTTTGTATACTTTATGGTTGTGATTAGAACTTTGGTAAGCAAGTGATAATCTTTTTTTGTTTTTTGTTGCTTGACAATATAATAAAAATACTGAAATATAAAGTATAATCAAAATTATTATGCCTGCTTTTTGCGCGATCACCGGAACAACATACAGAATGGTAAGAAAAAGAAGTAAGTCTATGCAAGGTACTCTTACGAAAGTAAAGCCAAACTTACAGAAAATTAAAATTGGTAATAAGCGAATTAAAATCTCAACCAGAGCACTTCGTACTATGAAAAAAGCTTTTAAAACAGCCTAAAATTTACTTCTTTATATGACTAATCAAATACTCAAGTATTTTGGGTTTTTCTTTGTTTTTTGCATCCTTTTTGGTTCTGGATTTTACTTTGGATTCAAAACTTCGCAATCTCAAGTTACGAATTTAACAGCAACTAAATCAGACATAAAAGCTCTTGCAGATAGCTCTTTATCAAGTCAAGATAAAATTGTAACTAAAGAAGTGGAAGGGGTGTTTTGGATAACACCTGGTCAAAAGCCAGATTGTCCAGAAACACATAAAATTAAAGCAAAGTTTAATAATACCAATAGTGGTATCTTTTATTCACCTGACAATAAAAATTATGCAAAAGTAACTCCTCAACTATGTTTTGCAACAGAAGAATTTGCTAGAAATAAAGGTTTTTTGAAAAAGTATTAAGCCGGTGACTTTCTCTAGTTATGTATAAATTGCTGATTTTATTTGTAATAACTTATTTTTATTCCAGATTAAAGGCGCCTCCTCAAGTCTTCTTATTTGTTAATTTTCTCAAAGTCTGTATATAAAAACAGGGATAGCGCCTACAAAACGTTGCTAACGTATATTGATCATATCTTCTTCTGGTAAGCTAGCTATTATTTAACCTACAGTCCGAACAATTAAGCATAATTCTTTTGCGACCATGCTATACGCTACCACACTTCTAGGTAGAATTTTTTTCCAAAAAAAGTTTCCTTTAAAGATTTTACAGGTTCTTTCTTTGAGACCATTGTAGTATCTCGAACTGTATTATTATTCAAAACTAACTTCGATTTTTCGCTGAGACTTTGTTACAATAATAGGAATTGTAATTTTAAGAACACCTTGTTTAAGATTTGCTTTAATATTGTCTACATCTAAACTTTCGTTTATGGTAAGTTCTCTATAAAACTCTCCCCAAAAACACTCCTCTAGTAATACACTTCCCGCAGGAGCATCATAGGGTTTGCGACGCATTCCTTTGATAGAAAGGGTTTGGTTTTCTACTGAGATATCTAAATCTTGTGGGTTTACTCCAGCTACGGTTGAAACTACAAATATAGTATCATCTTGTTTATATACATCTACAGTTAGTTGAGGCACTTCGTCAGGTGTCCATTCAGTTGATTGTGTTATATTTAATTCTTCAGACATAATAGTGTTATTAATTTATAATTCTTTTAATATATTTATAATTTTTTGATTATCTTGTTGACCCCAAAAGCGGTAAATAATTTTTTTGTTTGATCCTATAAGGAAAACACCTCTCATAATTCGTGGTCTGCCGTATAAAAATCCTTTTGCTCCATATTTTTCTATGATTTGACGGTCTTCATCTATGACAATATCAAATTGGTAATTATATTTTTCAATAAACTTGATATGTGACTCAGCGTTGCCAGGATTGACACCTAATATTGTAACGTTTAGGTCAGAATATTCTTTATAAAGGTCACGAATCCCACATAACTGTGTAGTACATCCAGGAGTAGAATCAGCTGGATAAAAGACAAGAAGTATCTTTTTACCTGAGTCTAAAATACTATAGAGATCGATTTTTTCACCATTTTGCGTTACTGTAGCAAAATCTGGGGCTATATCACCAATTTTGAGTTTAATTTTAGTGCTTTCGCTCATAGTGTTAAAATGAAGTTTTATTATAAAAAATGATGACAGTTTTTATAATAGTTTGTCAAGTAGCTATCTTGTTATAAATACTTTTTGCGGAGTAGCTTTTTGAGTTTCCGACTCGTTTGGCATATTACTATTTTGTATTTGAAGTCTTTTCATCTCGTTTGGCTTCACTTTTAAGAGGGTTTCAGCTGCACTATTTTGATTTAATTCTTGATTTAAATTTTTAGTTACTGTTTCAAGATGATCTGATTTTTGTGTTCGTTGTTTGTTTTGTAGTTCTTGAATCGAGTCTTTGTAAGCACTAAGGCTAGAAATATTGTTTAAACTAGCTATAAAACTAAAAAAAATAATAAAGAATACTCCACTTAGTAATATCAATCGAATAGGTGGGCGTATCTCAATACTCATGTTTAAAGAAGTAATATCAATAAAATCTATTGTCAAGATTCTATTTTAGTGTTATACATAGATAATGAGAATCAATAAATTTTTAGCACAATCACTTGGTTTGTCTCGCAGAAATGCTGAGTCTTTAGTTGTGATTAATGAGGTGAAGGTAAACGGAGAAATAGCGAAATTGTTTACTACGGTAGAAAATAAAGATAAGGTCGAATATATAGAGCATGGAAAGTGGATAACACTCGGTAGCCTAAGTAGTGCGCGAACAGTGGTTATGTACAAGCAGATATTTTGTGTGACTACCCGGGATGATGAGGTTAAGAGAAAAACAATATATCATTTTTTGCCGAAGAGTTTTCTGGAACTTAAATCAGCTGGTCGTCTAGATTATATGAGTGAAGGATTGCTAGTACTTAGTAATGATGGTGATCTAATCTATAATTTGACTCATCCAAGTAATGAAAGCAAGAAAGTTTATTTAGTCGGTATCAAGGGATCATTTAAACTAAAAGAGATTGAAGAGATGGGAAAAGGAATTGTAATAGAAAAGTATAACCTGAATCCCGTAGAAGTTGAAAAATATGAAGGTGATAAATTCGACTATTTACGGTTGCAGCCTAGTTTCAATTGGTACACGTTTACTTTGACAGAAGGTAGAAATAATCAAATTAGAAAAATGACAGAATATTATGGTTATACAGTTCAGAGATTGATTCGGGTAGAGCATGGTAAGTATAAACTCACAGCGGAATTGTATAAGAAGAAGTGGCTGGAGAAAAATTAACTAAAATATAGGTAAGTTTTTGTATATTAAGATACAGGTGATTGATACTTATTTTGTTTACCGAAATAATAATTGATTATTTGTTATAGAGTCTATAATCTTTTTCGACCTCCTATATCAAAACTAATTTTATAGATTATTTGATTAAATCAAAAAGCACTCTACTGTGGGAAGTAGAGTGCCTATATTAGTCTTTTTTTACAAATATGTGTTTTATTTTTTCTTATTCAAATAATAGTTTGTACAAATACCAATAAGAGCAGCTAATATAGTGGTAACAATAATAGTTAAGATATCAGCTCCTCCTGTTCGTGGAGTTACTGTAGTGTTTGTTTGACTAACACATTCATCAAGTGTCTTTGATCCTTTTTTATTTACTACTTTTCCAGTAGGACAAGGTGTTGGAGTAGTTGTATTTGTTGCTGCGCAGTATGTGTTTATAGGACATAAAGTGCAACTTGTAGAAGATTCTTTTGAATAGGTTCCACTTGGACATGCAGTGAATGAGTTTGAAGATGTAGTATTATAATATTGACCTGCTGGACATGAAATACAGTTAGATGAACTTGATGCTCCGTTACTACATACAGGAAGAGTAGTTGTTGTTATGCTCCATATGTAGATTGCAGGGGTCAAGTCTATATTTCCAGATATGTCAATTGATCGTACTTGGAAAGCGTGTGAACCTAGAGATAAATTGGTATAAGTCTTAGGGGAAGTGCATGACATGAAGTTTTCGTTATCAATCTTACATTCAAAAGTTGAATTTAGTTCATTACTTGTAAATATGAAATTTGATACTGTTAGTGTTGATAAATTGGTTGGGTTACTTGTAATTGTAGTTTCTGGTAATACATTATCAGTACAACTTGAAATTGAAGTTGCTTGTGTAGATGAAGTGGTGCCATTAGGACATTGAGTACAACTACTTTCGCCACTTCCTGAATAAGTTCCAGCAACACACACTATTGGTTGAACTGGTTTACCTTGAGGGCTTAATCCTCTAGGACATGATGAACCACTAGGACATGTTGTACATGAACTTGTTGTTGTATTGTAGTACTGACCAACAGGACATAGATTACATGATGGTGGATTAGCAGCTCCATTAGTACAAGGCGGAGGTATATTGCAGTCAGTATTTTGGTTAATAATGGTCAATGTGATAGGAGTTATTCCGTATTTAACAATTAAATATTTACTTCTTATAATAGTGATGCTTGGATTTGTTGGACTTCCTATTTTAGTAAAACTCACTTTTCCTACTAAAGTCGGAGTGTTAGGAATGAAAGCTCCAGCTGGTTCGGGAGTTGGAGGGGTAACAGTACCTAAAAAATTAGTACGCATACTCCAAGTTTCACTAGTTGCAGGAGGGGTTGGAGCAGGAGCAACTTGTGCAAATCCCATACCAGCGTATCCTGGAGTAGGTGATTTAAAGACACCTTGCTCAATGAATGTAGAGTTTGGTGTGAGTTGAGAATTGTCAAAATTTAGCCACAAACTGGAGTCTGTCAAGCGAATACTATCACCAGTATTTTGCAAACATGCAAAGATTTCTATAGCATTTCCAGTATCAACTCTACCTACCAATAAATTAGCTGTATTGCTACCAGCAGCAGTAGATTTGCTAGTTGGCTTGGTGACTTGACTTACGAAGTTCATGAAACTAAAACTTAAGGCAAATAAAAGAGTAGAAAATACAAAGCCTTTGACAAGATTGCGTTTGAAGAAGTGAATATTTTTAGTGGACATATAATATTTTTTATTTTAGTATTTATATTAATATTGTTTTAATTGATAACCTCTCCGACTTCAATAGCAGTTCTTACAGTAGTTTTATCTATACCATCGATCACACCATCTAAGTTGAGATCGCTTGGTGAATATATTGAAGCTTCTGGAGCAATACGTACTTGAGCGCGATCTATACTGTCGATAACATCGTCTCCGTTTGTATTTCCTTGTTTAAGACCATAATAATTCCCAGCTCCTATCTGTCCTGCAGGGATAGTATACGTGAGTTGTTGATTGTCTGCTTTTACATTATTGTTTATCGTAAAGTCTAGAGTATTGTTACCTGAATTATCCGTGGTTATAGTAATTGGAGTATTTGTTGAAATAGCGATGTGATTAAAGTGTCGAATGATGACGTTGTATAAAGCACCAGCAGTCACGTTAGTTCCAAGGTCGATACGATCTACTGTTGGAGTAGCAGCGTCATGTGCTCTTCCTTTATTATCGAGAAGAACTGCTTTTTTGAGCTCGCTTACACCGTTTGGAGTCTTGATTTCTACCAATATCCAGTCTACAAAATTTGAAGGTATTGCATCTATTCCTCCAGGTATTGTTTCTGTACCTGCATAACCAAAGGCGGGTGTATTGTAGGGTTGTGAGGCAGGGATGAGGTTAGCTGCTCTTAGGTCAGATCTCATACCTATTATGTCTTTAGCCCCTGATAGTAAAACAGATAATTGTAAGGTAGTAGAAATATTGGCAATTGTTACAGTATTATCTGTAAAAGTGGAAGCTTCGTTGTAGTCACCTCCTAGGGCTTTGATACCAGCAAAATTTGGGCTTAGCTTAGTTATATTATTACTACCAGAATTAACAATATATATATTTCCAGATGTATCAACAGCGATATCAGACACGCTACCATTAATACTAAAAATAGTAATAGGAATAGTACTAGATTCACCAGCAGGCGAGATTTTGGTTACTCTATCATTGCTTCCACTTGTAATATATACATTTCCAATTGTATCAACCGCGAATCCGTAAGATGTACCAACACTGATACTAATAATACTAGAAACACCAGCAGGTGTGATTTTAGATACATTGTTACTACCATAATTTGCAGTGTAAATATTACCAGCAGGATCTATAGCTATTGTTGTTGGATTATTACCTGCAGTA
>JACMQI010000002.1 GCA_014377045.1 candidate division SR1 bacterium | reverse complement strand
CTGGATCTATTACTAGTAGTTTTGCACCTGGCTTTGATCCGATGATATTGGTTTATTTTGAAGGTAAAATACAGGATATTATGATACTTGCACACGAAATAGGTCATGGTATACACACTATTTTATCCAATCAAAAACAAACATATTTTAATTCTGAGTATTCTACAGTAACGGCTGAAATGGCCTCATTACACTGCGAGACGATCGTGTTTGAATATGTCATACAAACTATTGATAACCCTATCGAGCGATTAAACCTGCTAATCTCGAAATTTGATAGTGATTGCTATAGCCTGTTTACTACTGGTTTTGGTTATTACCAATTTGAAAAAAAGATGTACAATATGCACAAGCAGCAAGGTATCATACTTGCAAAGCAAGCAAGAGATTTTTGGCGTACTGAGTATTTGGAAAGTGTTTTTGGTGACACTATAAAGTTTACAAGTGGAGCTGAGCATGGATGGCAAGGTGTATCACATTTGAGTTTAGTTTTTTATAATTACGCATATGCTTCAGGTCTATTATTTGCAAAACATATTTATAAAGAAATACATGAAAATCCAACTAAAAAACATATTTATAAAGAAATTTTGGGTTTGGGAGGATCTATGACCCCTGCCGAATTGATGAAAAAAATAGATTTTGATATTGAAGGTAGAGAATTTTGGGAAGAAGGGTTTGATATTATGAAGAATAATCTAAAAGTAATAAGAAAAGAATGGATACAGCTAAAAAGTTTATCAAGCCAAAAAGCACATAAATTGGGTATCAAAAAATCAGGTACTACCCTGACTCCTTGAATTTTTACTCCCAACACTTGGTGTTAGCGTGTTAGCTCAATAATTAACTTGTTTACAGTCAAACAATATCTAAACACAATTTTTAAGATTGGTCAAATTGATTTTTGGAAAGATGAATAGTGCTATATTTTATGATATTAATTTAAAATAAAACAATTTATAAAGCCCATAAAATAATTTTTCCTTTATAAATAACCACCGTAAGCAGTACCAAAAACTTCTTGACAATAGTATTTAAATATATTTTCCTACTTATTGTAGTGGGTAAGTCATTTGCATAACTACTATATATAGTATATAAATACTTTTCTACAACTATAACTTATAATATAATGTTTTGTCCAAAATGTCAGTTTTCTGAGACCAAAGTATACGATACACGTGTCACTCAAAATGGGCGTATAACTAGAAGAAGAAGAGAATGCTTGAAATGTCACCATCGTTTTACTACAATTGAAGAAATAAAAATTCTTGATTTAATGGTAGAAAAAAGAAATGGACAAACTATGCCTTTCTCTGAGGAAAAACTTGAAAAAGGTATTAAGAAAGCCTTCAATAAAAGAAGAATTGATAACAATAAAGTATTAAGCATTGTTCAAAAAGTTACCGAAGATATCTTAGCAACTGATAAAAATCCTATAAAATCCACAAAAATTGGAAAAATTGTTCTTAAAAATCTAGAAAAAGTTGATAAAGTTGCTTACATTTGTTTTTCTGCAATGTTTAGTAATTTTGAAAATGAAGACGATTTTATAAAGCTTATCAAACCCATTAAATAATCCATGTAATTACAATTCAATACCCTTAGGTACATTTTTTTGTTTTAAAATTCCAAAACCTTCATATCCTTAACTAAAAATTTATAATATTATGTCCAATCAACTCCTAACTCCAAACTCAGGTAAATATGTAGTCTTTGCAAAAGATGTTAATCCTTCAATAGTAGAAATGTGTGATAAACAAGAAGCAAATATCTGGCTTTCATCTGATATTAATTTAACACACGACGATAAAGATTGGAATAAAATGACTATACAAGAACAAAATTATTTAAAGCAAATATTAGCTTATTTTGCAGCAAGCGATGGTTTAGTTGGTGAAAACTTAGCCCTTAACATGATTCAAGATGTACAAATTCCTGAAGTGAGATATTTTTACTATTTCCAGTCTATGATGGAGGCTGTACATGCTAAAACGTATAGTAATATTATTAATACACTGATTACTAGTCAGCAAGAGCGTGACGAGCTATTTGCGAGTCTTGAAAAACATCCAATTATAAAGAAAAAAGGTGCTTGGGCGATGAAATGGATGCAGGAAGGTAAAGAAAATTTTAGTAAGAGGTTGATAGCTTTTTTAGCTGTAGAAGGGATATTTTTTGCTGGCAGTTTTGCTTCGATTTTCTGGCTCCGTGATCGTGGTATTATGGCAAATAGTCTAGGGGTCGCAAACGAATATATCTCTCGAGATGAGACGCTTCATGCTGATTTTGCTGTGACTTTATACAAAGAATACTGTAATGATTTGGATGAAAAGACTATAAGTGATATTTTGCTTTCAGCACTTGAACTTGAAAAAGAATTTACACTTTATGCTCTCCCAGATCGTCTTTTTGGGATGAATAAAGAAATGATGATGCAGTATCTCGAGTTTGTAACTGACACATGGCTTATTGCTCTTGGATGCAAAAAAGTATACAACGTAGTACAGCCATTTAATTTTATGGCGACTATCGGTCAAAAGCGTAAAGATAATTTTCACGAAAAAACCCGAACTAATTATGGTCGTCAGACTGAGCAAAAAGCCCTTGATTTTAGCATGTTAACATTTTAAATTTGTATGAACATTGAGCTACAAAATGTGCTAAGCATGATGGATATAATTGGAAAATTTAAAAATATTCGACGAAAAAATTTTGTTGGAAACTCTAATCCTAGGAGGTTTGAAAATGATGCAGAGCATAGTTATGAGTTGACACTTTTAGCTTGGTTTTTGATTTCTAAACATAAATTAAATTTAAATATTGATAAAGTTATAAAGTATGCTTTGGTTCATGATTTAGTTGAAGTGTATGCAGGAGACATTGATCCTTATATGTATTCTAATTCATCAGAAATGCTCAAAGTTAAAAAAATAAATGAAGAAATTGCACTGAAAAGACTTGAGCTAGAGTTGCATGATACTCCAGATTTATTAAATTCGCTAAAAGAATATGAAAAAATGTCTGATGAAGAATCTAAATTTATATATGTTCTGGATAAAGTGGCTTGTCAATTTGGAATCGTTTATATTGATAAGCGAAATATGAATGATTGTGGAGTTTCATTGGCAACAGGCGAGAATGTTAAAAATACAAAAATGAATAAAAGTAAAGACCTTACTATACTATACGATGAAGTGTTTCAAAAATGGAAACAAACTCCTGGTTTTTTTGCTGAAAAAGACTATATTCCAGAATATAAAAAAGAATTTCTTCAAGACTTCAAAAAATAATTAAAATTTATATGCTCGTAAATACTCATAAAGGACTTGAAACAGTAGATTTTAACAAAATCTTAGAAAAAATAAGCACTATAGCTATCGGGTTAAATGCACTTGTAGATCCTGGCATAGTAGCTCAAAAGACTATTCAAAGTATGGTTGATGGTATTACTACGACTGAGCTTGATAATCTTAGTGCAGGGATAGCTGCTAGTATGGCCAATATTCATCCTGATTATTCTATATTAGGTGCAAAATTAGCTATAAATCGTCTTCATAAACAGCTTGATGTAAAAAATCGTAGTTTTTCTGATAATGTTGCATTGCTTTATAAACATAAAATAAATGGTATAAAATCAACGCGTGTAAGCGAACAAAGCTATGCTTTTATTCAAAAACATAAAGATTTTCTAAATGGTTTGATCGACTACTCTCGTGACCTGGATCAATATGATTTTGCAGCTATTCAAAGCTTTTTTAAACGCGGTTTGGAACAGATAGATGGTAAAATGGCAGAGACTCCGCAACAAATGTATTTGCGAGTTGCGATTGGGCTCAATGTGTGGAACCCTCGTACAGACAGTGAAGTGAAACATTTTGAGGAGCAAACAGGTCAAAAACTTAATCCAAGCTGGATCTCCAAAATGACGGATGAACAAAGGTTAGATCAAATAGCCAAATATTATAATATCATGTCAATGAGAAAAATCTCACACTCGGGACCAGTTTTGCTTCATGCTGGTAGTAGCTATAATCAGATGGCAAGTTGTTATTTGCAATATTGTTCAGATGCGCTTACGGGTGATGATTATCACGAAACTGGTGTAGTAGATGGTATTATGAAAGCTATGACTCAGCTAGCAAAACAGTCACAAGGTGGAGGAGGAAATGCAATCACGATAGTCGATCTTAGGGCAGAGGGTAGTCCAATACGCAAAACTAACGGAAAATCTAATGGTATCTTGCCGTTTATGAAAATGTTTGACGCAACTATTGGAGCTATCAATCAATCAGGTAAGCGGGCAGGGACATGTGCTGTATATATAGAGCCGTGGCATGCAGATATACTGGATTTTCTTGACGCTGGAAATCATTTTACTATTGAAGAGCGAAGATGTAAAAATATTTTTTATGGTCTGTTTATAAATGATTTATTTTTTGAGCGATTTGTGACAGAGCAGAGCAGAGCTAAATGGACACTTTTCGATCCAGGTGTGATTTCCAATTATTTAGACAAACCACTTTCAGAGTATTATGGCAATGAATTTAAAGAAAAATATGAGTACTTGGAAGGACTAGGTATAGGAAAAACTGTTCCAATCATGGAAATTTGGTCACGTATTTGCAACTTATGGCAAACAACTGGAATGCCGTATATCTTAAATAAAGATGAGATAAATAAAAAATCTAATCAAAAAAATATAGGAGTTATAAAAAGTTCTAATTTATGTACAGAGATCGCGTTAGTTTCGAATAGTAAAGAAACAGCCGTTTGTGTACTTGGTTCTGTATGTGTCTCGCAGTTCTATAATCCAAACAAACCAGAAAAAATAGATTATGACGGTATTACTGAGGTATCACGTATGGCTACTCGGCATCTAAATAATGTGATTGATTTGCAATATTATCCCACGCCAGAAACGCGAAATGCTTGTTTGATGAGACGTGCAATTGGTATCGGAGCGCAGGGACTAGCAGATTTATTTCACGAACTAAAAATCAATTTTATAGGGGAAGAGGCAAAGAAAATTAATAATAAAATCTATGAGACTATTTATTATGGTTGTCTCACAGAGTCTATGGAAATGGCAAAACAGGATGGCTCATATATTGGATTTGAAGGATCTCCAGCGAGCCAAGGTATATTGCAATTTGATATGTGGAATATAGATGAAAAAGATCTTCAGCTAGGTGCAGAATCCTGGAATAAGCTTAAAGAAAATATTAAAAAATATGGTCTTAGAAATAGTGAAGTGACAGCACTCGCTCCTACAGCGTCAAGCTCTGTAAGAATGGGAAATAACGAAATGCACGAGCCGTATACACGTAATATTTATGTACGCCAAACTATTGCTGGATCTATGCAGATAGTAAATAAGCATCTAGTTCGCGAGCTAGTGAGTCTGAATCTTTGGAACGAGCAAGTCTGCAATCAGATATTAGCTCAAGATGGTAGTGTGCAGGGTATAGACAGCATACCAGCTGATATTCAAGAGCGGTATCGTACTGTATATGAATTACCATGGATCGATTTAGTAGATATGCAGGCTGATCGTAGTGTTTTTGTAAGTCAAACAAGTAGCTATAACCATTATACTACATACGAGGACTCGGGTCCTACTGCGTTTACTCAAAAAGTTATTTATGCTTGGAAAAAAGGTCTCAAGACACTTTCATATTATCAGCACACAGAAACAGCGAGTACTGCCAAAAAAGAATTGGGTGGTAGTACAGTATTTACAAATAATAATCTGGCGGCTACAAATGGCACACCAAAATCACGGTGGGTACCTTCAACATCTATTATTGATGACGGTCTCGAAACAATGGCTATAGGAGAGGTTTGCGAAGATTGTTCGAGTTAAGGAATTATAATTTTTATGTACAAAGTCAAACTTGGTGAATTTTACTATAATTTTAAACGAGATGTAAGTAAAGGAATCGAAAATCATGCTTATTATATATTTGGTCTTGCTCAAGATACAGAAGATAGAACGAAGATAAACTTAATATATAAGCCGCTATATTTTTGTGATCCGAGAAAACCAGATGAAAGAGGTATTAGTTTTCATAGTCGTCCCTATACCATGTTTATCGAGAGTGTAGATAGGCCAGAGTATCAGGGTCCGAGATTTATCAAGATAACTGATGAAAATGTAATAAAATATCTCAAAAATACACCATTATTTGCATCCAGTTTTATCGATTGATGGTCACACACTAACTTTATTGACAATAGTTTGGACTTTATCCATAAATTAGCTATATTTAAACCTAAAATAGGCATAAAACATGAATCTTTTCAACAAAAAAATACTGCTCGCAAAAACCGAAGCGTACAAAAGCCAACTTTCTAGTCAAAACAAATCCGATAAAGAAGAATTGAAAATCTATTTGTTAGAAGTTTTGGAACGTATAAATAGCGGAAAGTTTGGCAAAGAAGAGTCAGAGAAACTAAGATTTTTAACTAAGTTTTTTGAGTTTCTTGGATATTTACATGATATTGACTACAAGCTAGAAAAAAGCTCTATTACAGGAAGTTCGGATGCTTCTTTAGGATATTTTCTACAAGATAATACTATTGTTTCGGTCGAGTGGAAAGGTGTAGATCACAAAGATCTGGAGCGCAAGAAAACCAAGACAAGCGAAGCCCCTGTCACTCAGCTATTTCGATATATGGCAGATCAGCAAACCAAAATCGGTATCGTATCAAACTTTACGGAAATTAGGATATATCACTGGGAGTTTCAAAAA
Organism: candidate division SR1 bacterium; assembly: GCA_014377045.1. Classification (GTDB taxonomy): domain Bacteria; phylum Patescibacteriota; class JACMRA01; order JACMRA01; family JACMRA01; genus JACMQI01. The sequence goes on along the minus strand of JACMQI010000002.1, from coordinate 2,546 downwards.
GAGCGGTTCCATACTTTCAAACTAGATGAAATAACTACAAAACCAGAGGTTATTGACCAGCTTTATTATTTACTTTGTAAAGATAATGTACTTACTCAAAACCCAATCATCACTACACTAGCAAGGTCTACCACAGAGGAAGAAAAGATAGTAACCAAAAAGTTTTATAGTGAGTTCAAACAGGTAAGAAAAAATCTATTTGAACATCTTTTAGAGTATAATTCCGATGTAGACAAGTATATTTTACTTGAAAAAACACAAAAGTTTCTTGATAGGTTTACGTTTGCACTCGTAGCAGAAGATGTCACACTGCTTCCGAGGGGTGAAAATAATATGGGTATTATACGGCTCACATATAAAATTTTGGAAAGGGTAGTCGTGACCGTGGAGATGAAAAAATATGGTTACAATTTAAGAACCTATTTCAAGATATAGACGAAGGTCGCAGCGATATCAGTCCCAAAATCCCAGAGTACAATGGTGGACTGTTCAAAAAAGATGATATACTGGATAATCTACACATCAAAGACAGTATTTGGGAACCGATAGTAGATCTAGAAAAGTATGACTTTGCTAGTGAACTAAATGTAAATATCTTAGGACATATATTTGAGCAGAGTATCAGTGATATCGAAGCCATCAAGTCAGAGATAAACGGCGAAACGGTCGATACCAAAAAATCCAAACGTAAAAAAGATGGTATCTACTACACTCCAGAGTATATCACTAAGTACATCGTAGAAAACACTATCGGTAGATACTTGGATGAAAACCCTGACAGACTGGAGACTATCAAGATACTAGATCCAGCATGTGGTAGTGGAGCATTTCTCAATCAAGCACATAACTATCTAGTAAATCGATATAAGCAGGCTACCCCTGAAGACGAAACAGGTGATCTGCTGACTACCAATCAAACCGTGCAAGACAAGATCAAAGCTCTCAAGAGTATTTATGGTGTAGATTTGCAACCCGAAAGTGTAGAGATTTCCAAGTTAAGTCTGTGGCTCAAAACAGCCGACCGCGAACATAAGCTCGAAAATCTAGATAGTCAGATCAAGTGCGGAAATAGTCTGATAGACGATCCAGAAGTAGCAGGTGATAAGGCTTTTGATTGGAGTAAGGAATATCCAGACATGTTTGCAGAAGCCTATCCGTACACGGTAGAAAATCCACAATACTATGAATCAAAAAATGGATTTGATGTGATTATTGGTAATCCACCGTATGTAAGACATGAATCAATCACAGCTATCAAACCTCACCTGGAATCAAACTATGAAACATACATGGGAACAGCTGATCTATACGTATATTTCTTTGAAAAAGCACTGAAGACCCTCAAAGAGGGTGGTTATATGGCATATGTTGTTTCTAATAAATTTAGTAGGGCAGGTTATGGACAGAAACTACGACAATGGATTTTAGAAAACTTTACTATCGTAGAATATATAGACCATTTTGATAACAAAGTCTTTGATGACGCGGTGGTTGACCCGTGCATTATCATTATTAAAAAAGCCAAAGCAAATAGTGACCATAAGATTGTATACAATAAAACCGAAACTGTATTACAGTCGAGCTTGTCACCAGATGGCTGGAGCTTTGTATCGAGTCAGTTATTTGATCTCAAAAATAAAATCGAGCGAAATGGTACTAAAATCAAAGACTTAAATATTACGATAAATAGAGGTATTTTAACTGGTTTCAATGAAGCCTTTATCATTGATAAAACCAAAAGAAACGAGCTAATAGCTAAAGATCCTAAAAATGCTGATATTATCAAACCTATACTACGTGGTAGAGATATAAGCCGTTATAATATAGATTTTGCCGAACAATATTTGGTAGTTGCTAAAAATGGCATAAATATATCACAAGAATATCCAGCTATAGCAAGCTTTTTTAACCAAAAAAATATCGAATCTGGTGGACAAATGGAAAATAGATAGGATAAAGGCAATCATTGGATGAATTTAAGAAACTGTGCATATTATGATGATTTTGAAAAGCCAAAAATATTTTACCCTCAGATTGTTTTAAATCATAGTTTTGGGTATGCTGAAACCAATTTTATGTGTAATGATAAAGGTTTTCTAATGGTGTCAGAAAAAATTAATTTAAAATATTTATTAGGTTTGTTAAATTCTTCTACACTAAAATTTTTAATCCAGCAAAATGCGGTAAAATTAGGTGAAAATGGATTTGAATACCGAAAGATATTTATTGAAAATACTCCTATTCCGAAAGCCACATCAGAAGAACAAGAAAAACTAGCAATGATGGTGACAAGATCATGACACTCAAAGCTAATTTGCATACTCGTGAGCAGGGTATCAAAAGTTTTCTAAAAGACAATTATGCTTTGGAGATCAAAAAAACATTGCCAGAGTATACTGATATGGTATCCAAGCTTAGCAATCTCACTTTCACCCAGAAAGAAGAGCTACACAGCTGGTACACCACCAAGAAAACCGAGCTGTTAGCAATGGAAAATGAAGCAAATAGCGTGGATAATGACATAGATCAAGAGGTTTATCGATTAT
>JACMQI010000013.1 GCA_014377045.1 candidate division SR1 bacterium | reverse complement strand
TACATATACACCTATGATGTCTAGCATGTATGGTAAAACTGGAACTGATATTGATAAAGAATACGTGAGCGGTATGGTAATGCACCACCAAATGGCTATCATAATGTCAAATTCAGTGCTCAAAATTGCTAAAGATGCACGGGTTAAAACATTAGCAAACAATATCATTAAGAACCAACAAGCTGAAATTATAGTACTAAGTGAATGGCTTTCTAGTAAGTTTGGTGATCAGGGAATGATGATGGGAATGTAAATAATATTTGATATTTAATATTGGATCGAGATAGGGTTATAAAAAGACTCTCTTTGTGTAGAGAGTTAAGATAATTTTATAGACTTACCAACTATCATTAGGAGGTTGTATAATTGTAGGAATTGGATTATCTGCACTCAGCAGATAGTATTCTTGGTTACTGCAAATCGCTATATTCAAGTGACAATATTTACGTATAAGATAGCCTAAAATCATAATATTATCACTACCTATATATACCGTTGTTATATTAATCATATCAATTATACTAAGATATTTATCAAAAGTTTCGATAACTTCGATTATATCTTCATTATAATTCAGTCCTTTTTTGTATTGACCTTCTAGCTCGATATTATCTTGTTTTGATAAGTACAATATAAGTAAACAACCGCTGATTTGATCCATAACCAAAGACGCGCCAATACCTAGAAATTTTTTTTCATGGTAATTGGTAATTTTGATTGTCATTATTCAATCCTCAAAATAAAAAATACTCCTTTACGCACAATTTTATATACCTGTTATTTTTTGTCAAGAAATTATCACCCTCTACCCAACCACTCTAAATCTGCACAACCTTAATCAAACTTCTATCATTATTCTTCACCATATTCACTAATCGACTCACGGTGTACATTTCTAAATTTGTTTCGTTATGTTTTAAAATATGATAAAGCTTTGTTTCTTCTGTTTCTTATAGCCAATCTTTTTCAGTATCTAGGTTTAAAATTACTGGGATCCTATCGTGAATTTTTTCCATAATCTCTCTTGACGCAGTTGTAATAATGCTGTATAACTTAACAGTACTTCCTGTGGTTTTATCTTCCCATATATCAAATATCCCTGCAAATCCAAGTAGGGGTTAATCTCTTAGAGTAATGTAGTAGGGCTGTTTCCCGTGATCAGTCTTTTGCCATTCATAAAATCCATTTGCTGGAATAATACATTTATTACTTTTAAAAAGATGTTTGTAAGTTAGTTTCTCTAATAGAGTTTCCATTCTCACATTTATCATAGAGTATCCTATTTGATTTTCTTTAAACCAAATTTAGCAACTAATATATTATATAATTTTTATGAAAATTTACAAATCTACACATACAACCAAAATCTCTATTCCACTTTTCATGTCTAGGGTAAAAGCTGGTTTTCCTTCTCCTGCCGAAGAATATATCGAAGCTAAATTAGATTTAAACTCCTATCTTATTCAGCATCCAAGCAGTACCTACATGGTAAGGATAGAAGGGGACTCTATGATAGGAGCAGGTATCTACAGTGGAGATTTAGCGGTAGTTGATAGATCGCTGCAGCCAAAAAATCAAGATATTGTAATAGCCGTAGTGGATCAAGAGATCACTATAAAAAGACTTGTAAAAACTAAAAAAGGTATTACACTTTGTGCAGAAAATCCAAACTTTGAACCAATCAGTTTTACTAATGAGCAAGAACTAACTATTTGGGGTGTAGTGGTGCATACTGTTAGGAGCATGAAAAGGTAACAAACATATGCCCAAAACCTTTGCCCTAGTTGATTGCAACAACTTTTATGTATCTTGTGAGCGGGCCTTTAATCCTAAGCTTGAAGGAATACCGGTAATTGTCTTATCTAATAATGATGGTTGTGCGGTAGCAAGAAGTAACGAAGCTAAAGCTCTTGGCATTGGTATGGGTGAACCATATTTTAAGATCAAAGAAATATTAGAAAAAGCTGATGGTGTGGCCCTGTCATCAAATTATGCACTATATGGAGATATGTCAGCAAGAGTAATGCAAATCCTTAGTGAGTACTGTGAAGGGATGGAAGTATATTCTATAGATGAAGCCTTTTTAAGTTTTGATGGTATACCAGAAAACGAATTAGTTAAAGTAGCCAAACAAATCCGTGCTAAAGTATTGCAGTGTACTGGCATACCAGTTTCGATAGGTATTGCCCAAACAAAGACCCTAGCTAAAGTGGCTAACGAAATAGCCAAAAGTGATAGTAAAAAGACGAATCGATTTGGTGGTGTATACAGTACAGTAAGTAGACCTGTTGAGGAAATGAAATATATTTTAAGTCACTATGAGGTAGGTGATTTGTGGGGAGTTGGAAGAAAATATGCTAAAAAACTTAATAAATATGGTATCAAAAATGCTTATCAGCTAACAGAGCAAAATGATGAGTGGATCAAAAAGCAACTTACAATTCAAGGGCTCCGTATGGTCAATGAACTGCGAGAAATACAGTGTCATAATCTAGTGATCCAACCAGATCCAAAAAAAGGAATAGCTTCTACTAGGTCATTTGGAAAGCCGGTAACAAACCTTAAAGAATTACAAGAAGCGGTATCAAGTTATTGCAGTATAGTAGGAGAAAAGCTTAGAAAAGAAGGGTTGGTTGCCTCACATCTCTATGTATTTGTAATGACTAACAGATTTCAAGTAGGTTACTATTATAGTTCAACCGGTGTTACCTTGTATGATAGAACAAACTACACCCCTGAGCTTATCAATCCAGCTCTTAAATGCCTAGAAAAACTTTTTCGCCCAGGACTTGAGTACAAAAAAGCAGGGATTATGGTGACAGATTTATCACTAGTAGGAGAAGCGCCCTTTAGTCTCTTTGAAGACAAACAAGAAATAGAAGTAATGAGAAAGAAAAAACAAACTATCATGGAAAGCATGGATAATACCAACAAAAAATATGGCAGAAATACTCTAAAGTTAGCATCTTTAGGATTTAACCCTGCCTGGAAAATTCAAAGTAACATGCGCTCAGGTAGGTATACTACGGTTTGGGAGGAGTTATTGGGGGTTAGGTGAATAAGGCATAAGAATGTATTTATATAAATAATTTAGTCCTAGTAAGGCACAAATATTTTTTAAATACTTTACTTACAGTATTTGTTTATAATAATTATTTTTTTCCCAAATATCAATTATTGCTTACGCTGACTGTGCTTATAAACTTTCTATCTTTTGTTAAAAAATTATCACTTCTAAAAATTCATCAGCATATTTTTCAAGTTTGAGTTTTCCTACTCCTGATATTTCAGCAAATTCTTTTTTATTTTTAGGCATACTTTGAGCCATATCGACTAGTGCAGCATCTCCAAATATCACAAAGGCAGGTACATCCTCACGAGTGGCAATTTCTTTTCGTAATTCACGAAGTTTATTAAATACTATTTGCTGATCTGCGCTTAATATATCCTTATGTTTTTTATCTTTTGCTTTCGCTGGAGTAGCTATTTTGGCTTTATATTCGACAAGATCAGTGTTGCCTCCACCTGTCAATACGATTTTAGATTTTTCATTGAGACTAAGAGTTTTTATAAAACCATCGTATTTTATATCTACTAAACCTAGGTCAATAAGCTGGTTTACATAGTTCATCCACTCTTGCTTTTCCAAGTCTTTTCCAATTCCAAAAGTTGGGAGATTTATATGACCATTTTTTACCATTCTATCATTACTGACGCCTAGTAGTATATCTACTATATATCCAACCCCATATCTCTGATCTGTCCTATAAATAGCTGACATAATTTTTTGGGCTAATTCAGTTCCATCGATTTTGGCTGGCGGGTTTGTACAGCGATCGCAGTTACCACAGTCTTTGATCATACTCTCGCGAAAATATTGAAGTAAAACACGGCGACGACAATGACCAGTCTGGCAAAACTCCAATAGCCTATCAAGCTTATCATGCTGAATACTTCTAAACATATCACGATCTTTGATACTTATCATTGGTCCCGCAGTCCCACCATTATCTATAAATTTACGTAGAGTAGCTGAATCTCCAGCATTATATAAAAGTAAGGCTTCGCTTGGTAATCCATCTCGTCCAGCACGTCCAGTCTCTTGATAATAGCTCTCTATATTCTTTGGTAGATTCCAGTGGATTACAAACCTGACATTTGGTTTATCAATTCCCATGCCAAAAGCTATAGTTGCCACTATTACCTGAACCTTATCATCCATAAATTGTTTGTAAGCTTTTTGCTTTAGTGAACCGTCAATACTAGCATGATAAGGTAGAGCTTTGATACCCATTTTGGTTAGTTTTATTGCTACTTCTTCAGTGCTTTTACGAGAAAGACAATAGATGATACCAGCCTGTCCTTTAAATCCAGAAATAAACTCTTCAAGCTGCGTGTATGCGTCTGCTTTTGCCTCAACTCGATAGTGAATATTAGGCCGATCAAATGATGATATGAAGGTTTTTGGGTTTACCAGATTTAGCTTTACAAGGATATCGCTTCGAGTGAGTTCATCAGCCGTGGCTGTCAAAGCGATGATTGGGATAGTTGGAAAAAGATCTTTGACTTTGCCAAGTTGACTGTATTCAGGACGAAAATCGTGTCCCCAGGAAGATACACAGTGTGCCTCATCGATAGCAAATAAGCAAACGGGAACTTTTTTAAGATAGTTTAAAAACTGCGCATCGTTGGCTAGCAATCTTTCAGGTGATGTGTAAAGCATTTTGATACTTCCTTCCCAGTTAGTATGGCCATATTTTTCCATTTCATTAAGTATTCCGCGTACTTCAGCCTGTTCCTCAGTACTTTGTGAACTGTTATAATACATAGCATTTATACCATTTTTGCTCAGCGACTCTACTTGATCATGCATAAGTGCGATAAGAGGGGAAACAACTATTGTAAGCCCGGAAAGCAGTGTAGAAGGTAATTGGTAACAGATAGATTTCCCCCCTCCTGTAGGCATGATAGCAAGTGTATCTTGGTTAGCAAGAATAGAGCTAATGACAGGTATTTGAGAAGGACGCAGACTATCATAGCCAAAGTATTGCTTGAGATTTTTAAGAACAGATGGTGACACATTTTTAAATAAAGCAAATCTATAGCAATTTAGCAAGTGTTTTATTCTAATATTTGACAATGTTTATAAGATGGTCCTTTATTTTTGCATAAATAGACTAAAAGCATATCACTTATCAGTATTCATTATTTATCACTGCCTTATTTCTTACCAATGTTTTGGGTAGTTATTTTCTCAGTAAATTAGTAGCTTTGTTTGCGCTAAAAAATGGTATAACAGACGATCCTTTGTCAGCACCTCACCGCAAAAGCCAAAAAGAGCCAATACCGCTTATTGGAGCTACAGGGTTCATTTTATGTGGTTTTTTTAGCACCACTTTATTGTGGATTATAAACCAATTCTATTTTGGTATCAACTTAAATCTTGGTATATCTTGGCCTAACTTGCTTTGGATAGCTCTTTCAATTTTGATTTTAGTTATCGGTGGTTATTATGACGATAAACTACATCTTCCACCCAAAAAGATGTTTCCTTTTATATTTATTAGCTTGCTTATTGCAGTCATTGGAGGGGGTCTCAAAATAGAAGTTTTATCTTATCCTTTTACTGCTATTTTACCAAATATTGGACTTCTTCACTCATTTTTAGCTTTTGTTTGGATAGGTTTTTGCCTTACCGCCACTAAATTTTTAGATGGACTAGATGGACTCGTGACTACAGTTGGAATTATCGCACTATTTAGTATAGGCTCTGTTAGTCTTTTTATAAATGTAAATCAGCCTTTAGTATTTGGTTTTGCTATGATTTGGGTAGCTAGCTTAGTGGGTTTTTTACCATATAATTTTCCAGATGCTAAGTTATATTTAGGAGAGGGTGGATCTGAAATTATAGGTTTTATAATTGGTGTCTTATCTATATTATCAGGTGCAAAAGTTGCCACTTCTAGTACAGTTATAGGATGGTTTATACTAGATATCATATTGGTAATGATTATCAGGCTATTACAAAACAAAAATCCCTTCAAAGGGGATAGATTACACTGGCATTTTCGACTTATAGATATGGGCTTTAGTAAGCTGCAAGTATTGTCACTTACTACAATCATCATTATTATCACTTCACAGCTTGGCCTTATTTTTCCTACCGAATTCAAAGTTTACGTTCTCATAACACAAGTCGTTCTTTTGTTTGCAGTATTTGGATTTTCTATTTTAGCTTATCAAAATAAAAATAAGAAACTTTAACGCTGACCTTTGTGCTCACCTAACTGCTTTATAAAATGTAATTCTAAAGAAAACGCTCCATTTACAGCACCCTTACTAGTCGACTTTAAACTAGGCTCAACCGCTTCATTGAGTTTTTTATTACGCATAAAAGGCAAATTTATTTTACTTAAAATATTATTTATTTTGCTTTTAATAGTAGGTAAATCGATTTGGACGACTTCTAAGCTTGGAGGTGTTGCCACCAATAGTTTTGAAATATCAGAAATAATAGGTGGTATTTTCTCCATACATGGGGTTTGTTCAGGGACCATTGGCTGAATTTCCGCATGGTTTTGAATGAATTGATTTATGGGTGGTTGAGCTGGAATTTGTTCTATTACGACAGGTTGAGTAGGAGCCAATGGTTCGATATCGCTAAAAGTCGATAGTGAAGGCTGATTATCTGGTATTTTTTGGCTAAAGCTAAAAGTAGGGGGCTCGAAAGCAGTAACACCTATTGGAGACAACTTCTTTTGATTAGGAGTGTTAATTGCTACTAATTCTAAGTTAGTTTCTAAAGATTCAATAGGAGATGCGATTTGTGATATTTTGGGTAAAATAGAGCTACTATTTCCTATTTTACATGCTTTAAGGGCATTTAATTTTGCTATTGCAGACATCCCACTTGATAGAGTGGGTGATTCGGGTGTTAACACATTTGGTAACATATACAGGGCTTAGATAGGATTTATATCTTGATACGTATATTCATACTATCACGTCTTTTTGTTATTGTCAATATCTATTTTTCTTATTCAAGTCTCTTAGATTGTGCTATGCAGTTATTTTATTAAAGTCTGTATTCACCAAAAAATATTTGACCAAAACGTAATCGTTGGATATAATTGTAATATAATGAATCGATTACAAAGCATTTTGAATCTGGAAATACTACAAAATTTGAGCAAAGATAGCAAAGATCTAGGGCTTATATTCTTGGTATCAGTGCCAGTTTCGGTACTATTATACATCATCTTTAGCAAGCATCGCCATTGGATGGTAGTAGATCTAGGCCATCACATCTGGCTTGTGAAATAGTTTTTGTTCTTTTAAATATACCTCATTTACCAGTTTGTTAAAGTGCTTATCATGAATACATAATAATTTAGTTGTTCAAACCATAAAATTTACGCACTTTTTATGAAAATATAAGTCTAAGTACTTATTTCTGGATTAAATTTAACAAATTTGGCAAGTTTTAATTTAGAACCTAAATTAGCTTACACTGCCTGCCACTACAAAGTCTTTTGTAAGTACTCGAATGATTTTTACACCCTGTGTACTTCGTCCTAGTTGACTTATGTCTGCTGGATCTACACGGATAGTGATACCATTTTTTGTTGTCACGATTAAACTTTCTTCGTTTCCACCTAAAATCTGTACTAATACAGGCTTACCAGTTTTTTTAGTCATATTTAAGGTTTTGACACCACTTGCAGCACGGTTTGTTTTTCGGTACTCAGCAAGATGTGTCTGTTTACCAAAACCATTTTCAGTAATAACTAATAGTGAAGGATATTGTTTTTGTTTCTTGTTAGTATTTTTGATCAGCGCACTGCCTTCCTCTTCCTTATCTTCATCTGTAGCTTCTGCAAAATCAAAGTCAGCTATTTGTAAGCTAATCAAATAATCACCTTTTTTAAGTTTCATTCCTTTAACACCTTTGGCAGTTCTACCTAGTGGGCTTAGCTTATCTCGATCGAAGATACATGTTTTTCCGTTACTTCCCGATAATACCAGTTTATCATTTTCGTGCAGCGACGGGCAAACATCCATAACTTCATCATCATCATTAAGTGTGATAGCGATAATACCAGTTTTACGTACATTTTGGAAGTCTATAAGCTCTGTTCGCTTTACTAAACCTTTTTTTGTAGCGAAAATCAATGATCCATTTTTGTCTAATTCTTGGTCTTTAGTTATCGTCAAAACATTTGTGACTTTTTCACCTTCTCGAAGTTCTAAATAGTTTATTAAGGCTTGTCCTCGACCTATACGTGATCCACTAGGCAAATCAAATACGCGAATTTTGAAGCATCTTCCTAACGAAGTAAAGGCATATAAAAAGTCATGCGAATTAGCTAGTAAGGTTGATTTAACCCAGTCCTGGTCTTTTGGATCAAAGCTTGTAACGCCGCGACCACCTCGACCCTGTTGACGAAATTCTCCAGAAGGTAATACCTTAATATACTGTGAATTGGTAAGCTGAATTAGCACTTCCTCGTCCACGACATAGTCTTCCTTATTATAATCGCCGATTGCAACATCGACAATTTGGGTACGTCTTGCAGGTGGAAATTTATCATTGAGATCTGAAATTTCTTTTGATAATATAGTTTTTTTGACCTCTGGATTTTCAAGTATTTCTGTAAGCTCAGCTATGAGTTTGATCTTAGCTTCGCGTTCCTGCTCTATTTTAGATTTATCTAAGTTTGTAAGAGTCTGAAGTCTCATTTGCAAAATAGCCTCAACCTGTCGCTCACTTAACTCAAATCGGGTTTGAAGTTTTTTACTAGCCTCTTCTTTGTCATACGAAGCACGAATAATTTTAATAACTTCATCGATAAAATCTAATGCAATTTTAAGACCATCAAGAATATGAAGTTCATCTTGTGCTTTCTTTAAATCAAATTTAGTTCTGCGCATGATAACCTCATCTCGATGAGTCAAAAACTCTTGCAAAATTTCTTTTAAATTCATTACTTTTGGTTGGCGTCCACGATTGACAAGGGCTACCATATTGAAGTGAGTGCTTGTTTGAAGATCACTCATTTTATAAAGTTGGTTGAGAATAATCTCTGGACTACCTTCTCTTTTAGTTTCGATTACTACGCGAATACCACCTTTACTTGATTCATCTCGAATATCTTTGATTCCAAGTATTTTTTTGTCTTTGATAAGCTCAGCAATTTTGATAAGTAAGTCTGATTTATTAACTTGATATGGGATTTCAGTGATCACAATTGAGTTCTCTAGCAATTCTGCCTTAGATCGAAGTGTTGCTTTTCCACGTCCTGTTTTATAAGCCTGGATTAGACCTTCTTTACCATAGACGATACCTCCAGTTGGAAAATCTGGACCTTTAACATGCTGACATAATTCATCGATAGTAGCTTCTGGATTATCTAAAAGTAGCTGTAAAGCGGTGCAGATCTCGTATAAATTATGTGGCGGTACTTCCGTTGCCATACCGACAGCAATACCAGTTTGTCCATTAAGTAGTAGGTTAGGGAACTGGGTAGGCATCACTGTTGGTTCGCGAAAACTGCCATCATAGTTATCTACAAAGTCTACAGTATCTTTATCAATATCACTGACCATAAAAGTACTAGGACGAGCAAAACGACATTCTGTATAACGCATGGCTGCTGGAGGATCTCCATCTACAGAACCAAAATTACCTTGACCATCTACAAGGGGGTAGCGAAGACTAAATTCTTGGGCAAGACGAGCTAAAGCGTTATAAATAGATTGGTCACCGTGAGGGTGATATTTACCGAGTACTTCACCAACAACACGTCCACATTTGATAAATTTACTGCCAGGAGTAAGTCCCATACGGTGCATGGTGTAGATGATACGGCGATGTACAGGCTTGAGTCCATCACGGGCATCAGGTAAAGCACGAGATACAATGACACTCATAGCATATGTAAGATACGAGCTTTGCATGGTTTCCTCAAGAACTTTGATATCTACCTTATCTTCCAGCGTCTCAATAAGACTTTCTGTATCGTTAGTACGATCTATAGCGTCTGGATCGACAGCGGGAGTATTTCCTTCGATGAAATCTAGTGGGTCTGACATATCTGTATATACTAGCGTATTATGATAAATTTTGTCAATAGCAAGGGAAAAGTGGTTGTTAAAAAATAGTTTTTGTAGTAAGCTATAGTTAATCTGTATTTATGGAAGCAGCTTTAAATCAATCTAAAAAATATGAAACCGTAGAATATCCTATACAGAAGGTAGATAATCTGGAGCAAAAAAGGCAGGAGTCCCAGGCTGTGTTTGAAACTCTTGCATTGCAAAATAGAGAGAAGTATTATGAGGCTTATGATGATTTTGTGCAAAAGGCTAAGACTCTTGGGTTTGATCGAATTGAGGATTATGATATATTTTTTGAATTTAATAAAAATAGTGATACGAATATGGCAGTGTTTAATTATTTTACAAGTGGAGAAAATTATATTACTATCAAAGATAAAACTGTTGAAGATGAAGATAAAATAGGCATTATTAAAACATTATTTCATGAACTAGTTGGCCACTGTCTTTTAAGTAAAAATGTAACCAAAATATCACCGAGATTAAACAATTTTAATTCTGGTTTGTCCTTTGATAAAAGAAGAAAAGATTTAAGATATGATATAAATTTTGACTCGTTACAAAATATCAATGAGTTTTTAAAAGATGAAACTGGAACTGTGAAATTAAATGATGACTCCAGATCACTTTTAGTAAATTATTCTCGCTCTAAAAATTTTAAGGACTATTTTGAAATGGGTGAAGAACTTGTTGGTAAATATTTAAATAATGTTAAGTTTAAAGGATCTTCCTTGCCTATAGGAGTAGAAACAAAAAAATTTGGTGTAGAACTAAATGAAGGCGTAACTGAATTTTTAGCTATTTATATGAGTGCAAGTGATGAGTAAGAGTTTAACAATTTGATTGAAAATACACCTTATTACGATTATTTAATATCGATGAAAAAATCACAAGTTTAAACGAAGACAATAGTGGAGAGTTTTATGATTGTTTGTATGAGGCTCGTCTTACAGGTCAACCTTATAAAATCATCAAATTTTTGAAAGAAAAAACTGGTATAAAGATTACTCCAAAAGAGCTTTTTGCCTTAGATTTTAGCAAGATTTTGGATGCGAGTGAAGAGCCTGTATCTATAAAAAATATCGATAGTTACTAGGAGTCTCTTACATAAATGACTTCCAAATCACTGCGGTGATAATAACTTAAATATTTATAGTTCCTATAAAAGAAGTATTATTATTTGTGGGCTTGTTGACTAGCTTACTTACAGTATACATTTTTAAGTTAGTTTCGTTGAGTTTCAATATATCATGTAGTATATTTTCATCACTATCCATTAGCCAATCATCTTTTTTGTTCTTTCTAAGTATTATAGGCAATCTATCATTAATTTTAGTTAATTCAGCTTTAGAGCTGGTAGTGATTATGCTACATTTTTTTTGAGTTCTTTAGTGGTAGGATTTTGCCAAATGTCATAAATACCAGCATATCAAATGTTAGTTTTATTTAGTAAAGTTATATAATAGGGTTGTTTGCCATTTGTAGATTTTGTATCCCACTCATAAAATCCGTTTGCTGGTGTGATGCATCGATGCTTTTGAAATAAGTTTTTGAAAGCTGGCTTTTCTCTCAGTGTTTCCATGCATGCATTTATCGTAGAGTAGCCGGTATTTTATGTTCTCGACCAGTGCGGCAAAAGTTCCCTATTCCGTAAATTCTAAAATATTATGGCTATCACTGAGCACGGTTATAGGTAGTGCTTGAGAAGATACATTACAATTTACTAAGAGTTTTAGAGTTTCGTCATAAATATTGAATCTAGTTTTTATATCATCGGGCGTAAGTACAAATATTCTACACATAAAATAAATAAATTAGATTTAAAATATAACAAAATAATCGATATTTACAGCATTAATTAGTTATGAAATAGAATTATAAGTTTTTAAAATTTACGCAAGTAATTATGAGTGTAATAATTATTAATTGACAGTTTTAAAGTTAAAAGTAGACTCTATTTTCTATAATAACGATATTCGGGATACTAAAAAAACTAAAATTTGATCCCTTGGTTTGTGGTTTTTATTTAAGTTTTGATATGTCTTTTTATTAATTTTATTAAAAGTCCTATCGTATATATGCAAAATTATCCTACTAATCAATCTCAGTTAAAAAATGAATTAAATTGACAAATCGATATCAATATTTTAGCATATACTCTACATTAAACAAGTAGCTATGAAAATTGGTATTTTAGGTTCTGGAGAAGTAGGTAAAGCACTCGCTATCGGGTTTGCAAGTTCAGGTCATCAAGTAAAAATCGGATCGCGAGATTTTGAAAACTCTAAACTAAAAATATGGGCTAATGAGTTAGAAGATTTGATATTGGTTGATAGCTTCGAAAAAACAGCTACGTTTGGAGATATTATAGTCCTGGCTATCAAATGGGATGGGGTAGAAAATGCTATACATTTAGCAAATCCTGAAAATTTATCTCACAAAACTGTAATTGACGTGACAAATCCTTTAAATTTTTCAAATGGTATGCCGCCAAGCCTTTATATTGGTCATACAAACTCTGGTGGAGAAATAATTCAAAGATTACTTCCTAAATCCTGTATAGTTAAAACTTTAAACATAGTAAATAATCATACCATGATCAATCCAACGTATAATGAGGGTATACCTTCTATGTTTTTATGTGGAAATAGTGAAAATGCAAAAAAGCAAGTAACCCAGATTTTGAAAGATTTTGGATGGAAAGATATTACAGATTTGGGCGATATAACTGAGTGTAGGATTATAGAACCTATTACATGTTTGTGGATAAAATATGGCATGAAACACAATACCTGGACACATGCAATTAGATTTTTGAAGCACTAATTGAGCTAGCAATCAAGCCAGCTATAATAAAAATAGGCATGATAAAAATTGGAGAAAATGTTAACCATTGAAAACAATAGCCTAATAATGCAAAAAAAAGCGATATATTTATACAACTCAACTCGGGATCAGAATCTAGATTTGTAATTATCTTTTTCATAAAAACTAAGAGTAGAAAAGCCAAAAAGCCAATAAAAATAAGCAGAGAGACAACTCCATGTTCTAGCCAAATTTCTAAATATACATTATTTACGATTAAGAAGTTATCACCGCCAGACTGAAACGGAATGTAATTTCCAGCATTTACACCAAATTGACCACTGCCAATACCAATAACCTGATTATTTGGTATTATATCATAAAATGCTTGTAGAAATAAAGATCTGTCATTACTGCTCGCAGATTCGCCATAAACGGTTGCAGCAAAGTTTTCATAAACCCCTTTCCATATATTTTGAACGGCTGGACTAAAACTATAAATTCCTAAAAAGATTATTATTATAGCAAAAGCTCCGATCCAAGATTTTTTTATTATGTTAGTGAAATTAATTTGAAATATTTTTATCAGAAAAAGAGCAAAAAATGGTAACATTAAAATAAAAATAACTATCGCACTTTTAGAGATAGTAAGTAAAAAAGCAAGGAGAAAGTAAACAAACAGTAAACCATTTATTAGATAGTTACTTATGTTTTGTAAACGAAGAAATAAAAGCAATCTTTCCCAAATAAGCTGTTTATTGAGAAAAAAGTAAGAAATACTTACAAAAAGACAAAGAAAAAGCATACCCGCAAAGTATAGTGGCTCAATTGCAGTTGAGTGTATACGTGGTATACCAAATACAATTTTAGTATATGTTTCACGAAGGCCAGTTGCCCAATATGGAATTCCTATCAAATCTCCAATAAACTGGTAATAACCAAAAAGAGTTACTAAGATCATCACATTGATTAAGTCTTTAATTTTTTCTTTTAAGTTAGTAGTAAATTGTGATATCAAAAAAAATCCACAAAGTACCAAAAGTGTGGCAGCTTCAGTAACTAAAAATCTTTTTATATCAGTGCTTATAAACCAAGATGGTATCGAAAAAAGTAGAAAACCAAAGAAAAAATAATTGAAACGATTTAGGTTAGTTTTCAGTAATTTAATATCTTTTTTAAGGAACAAAATCGCAAATATCCATATGCCAAATATTACGATTATCTGGCTTATTCTGATATTTGAACCACCTAAAGAAATGCTAGGAATCCTTTCAAATGGTAAAGATAAAACCAATAACTTAGTAACTTTATTGAGCCACTCAAATTTAGCAAAATGCCATAAAAGATAACTTGCAATGCCAAAAATAGAAAAGCCAAGAATTGCTAATAAAATAGTCATGTATAGTAGTAAATTTGTATATCAGAATTTAAACTTAGTCAAGCTTAGGTGTAGTTTTGGAATAAAACTTTACATAACGGAATAAGTGGTATATAATAAGTATTGTACAATAAAAACAAAAGTACCAAAACAAAAATGCCTACTATCCTTCCTGTTTACAAGTCTATAAAAACTCTTAAATCTGCTTATTATTCAAATAGTATTTTCGGATACGGATTTTCTACATTAAATCTTAAAGAAGGTATAAATCTACTTATCTCACTTGAGCAAATGGAAGAAAAATTTCAATCCAGACAAGAAACATTTTTTCTGCAGAAATCTAATATAGCTCACAAAGCAAAAAAAACAAAAACCTAAAGTAAACTTCATAACATGCCTTTAAGAGCAACAAATAATCATAATTCTTTCGCACTATATAAATATTTTAAAGATAATCAAAACGACGTAATTCCGTATATTATCAATATATCTAGCCAGAACTTAGGTAAACACATTGCTTTTGTAATTGGTGCGCATGGTAATGAGCCAGCTGCTATTATGGCTGCACAAAAGCTTCATAAGAAATTGTTAGAAAAGCCTGAATTGCTCAAGTCGGGTAAGATTAGTTTTGTTTTAGGTAACCCAGAGGCTTTAAAGAGAGACCAAAAATTTGTTTATTCAGACTTGAATCAGTCATTTACCCCAAAAGTTACAAATGGCTCAGAATCAAGAAGGGTTGCAGAGCTTAGTGAATATTTTAAGACTAACACTGAAATTGATTTGTTTTTAGATATTTATACTTCCACTAAAAATAAACCTCGAGTTGTATTTTATGTATCTAATAATTTTGATGATCTTAAACTGATTTCTAAGGTTAGTAGATTCGGTTTATATGTAAATATCAACGCTGAAATGTTTCCAGGAAATTTAATTTTAGAAAGTCATAAAAATAGTATACCTTCGTATGCCATATCATTTGGTAATGAAAATATAAATCGAAGTATTTCAGTAACATTTGATATGATGGTTTCGGCTCTAGAAAAAAATGATATTATTGAAAAAAATTCAATTGAAAAAGAAGAGCTACTTCAAACTCCTCATTATATAGATATTTATTATCCGCGAGAATCAATCAAAGTTAGTGAGGACTTTAAATTTATGAATGATGACATTAAAACTGGTGATCATCTTAAAAAAGGTGAAATGTACGCGTCTTATAAGAATGGATTTCATATTGCCCACGAAGATAGTTTTGTTTTTCTCTTAACAAAAAAGATAAAACGAGACAATCTAGGATTTCTATGCAAGAAATACACATTAGTTACTAATGAAAGCCCTACTGAAGAAAAAAAGTAAGGTAAAATTTAATCTTGACATAAGATAAAATAGTTGACAGATACCTAAAGCAGTCTATTTTTAAAAATAATTTCATGAATAATACAAAATGTGTTGTATTATCAGACTTAGACGAAGCTGAAATATGTAATGTAAGTATTGCTATATTTTATGCTCCCGAAAATTTTCCTGATGTAAAAACTCAACAGTCATTCGAAAAAGAATTTTTAGAATTAGTTAATGATTACCCATGTAGTGGGATTGTCATACAAGATTTAAGTCTTACTTCGAGTTTAGAAAAAAGCTGGTGCTTTGACACTGAAGCTGCTGCGGTTAGAACAATGTACGGTTTGCAAAAAAGATTTCAAAATGCAGGTTGGCAAGTAATGAAAGAAAGTGAATATGTTAATTTACAACTTGATTATGCTTAGTAGTTCTTAAATTATTATAATCGGTCAATTAGAATGGCCGATTTTTTTTCAAAAAAAAATAGCTCCCAAATGGGAAAAACTTTATTGATGGTGGACGGAGTGGGATTCGAACCCACGACCAGTGGATTAAAAGTCCATTGCTCTACCCCTGAGCTACCCATCCATACGCATTTAATCTTATAATAAGTAATTAGTATTTTGTCAAGAGTAGTTTTTAATTTAGGAAAAAGTGGAATTATAAGTTTTAGATAATCATTAATCATAAAATGTAATTATTTTAAACGCTACTTTGACTTACAAAATCTTGACAAAAACT
The DNA here is from genome assembly GCA_014377045.1 of candidate division SR1 bacterium. Lineage (GTDB taxonomy): Bacteria > Patescibacteriota > JACMRA01 > JACMRA01 > JACMRA01 > JACMQI01. The sequence goes on along the minus strand of JACMQI010000013.1, from coordinate 25,101 downwards.
TTAGCGTATTAGACTATATCTTTATGTTAAAGATATTTGCAGTTAAACCAATAGTATGCATTTTCTTTCTCAGTGATATATTATATTTATTTGATTTTTATCTGACCTTAGAATCGTTATAAATTCTAAACTTAAAGTAGGATTTCTTGTGTAAAGAACAACACTAAAATTAAAAAAATCATTATAATGATAAACTAAGTATTACTAATAATATGGCTATAATATCACAAAATCCTGCAACAGAAGAAATTTTGAAAACTTTTACTTCACTTACGAGTGATGAGGTAGATCAAAAAATAGCATTATCGAAATCAGCGTTCATGTCTTGGAAAAAGCTAGGTTTCGCTGAGCGATCTAAATACATGATTAAACTTTGCGATACACTGCATGCTAAAAAAGATATTTGGGCAAAATTTGCAAGTCTTGAAATGGGCACACCTTTTGTACAGGCTAAAACTGAAATTGAAAAATGTGCTTTTATGGCTGGAATTTTTGCATATCGAAGTGAAGAAATGCTAGTTAGTCAAAAAGTTGATATTAAGGCTATAGATTCCTATATCTCGTTTGAACCACTTGGTACTTTGCTCCATGTTGCACCTTGGAATTATCCATTTTATCTTGCTCTCCGTCCGGTTATTCCTGCAATTATGGCTGGAAATACTGTACTTTTGAAACATGCCTCAAATGTGCCTCAAGTTGCGCTTGCGATTCAGGATATATTTGATGAAGCTGGTTTTCCTGATGGTGTCTTTCAGACATTATTAATAAGTGCAAGTGAGGTAGAAAAAATTATCCAGAGTCCAGTAGTGTCTGTAATTACGGTTATTGGTAGTGAGAAAGCTGGAAGTGCTGTAGCAAGCTCAGCTGGAAAATATTTAAAAAAGACTATTTTAGAACTTGGTGGTAATGACCCAATGATCGTTTTAGCTGATGCTAATATAGATGATGCTATAGCTGGTGCAGTCCAAAGTAGGCTTAGAAATTGTGGTCAAAGCTGTAATGCAAGTAAACGATATGTTGTAGATAAAGCTGTGATTGATGATTTTGTAGGTAAGTTAAAAATAGCGTATGAAAAACAAGTAATTGGAGATCCTTTTGAATCTACGACAGACATAGGTCCACTTGCAACTAAAAACTCGCTAGAAGAAATCGAAGCTCAAATAGCGGATGCGATAAACCTAGGCGCAAAGATTATCACAGGGGGAAAACGAATAGGCTCTGCTGGATATTTCTTCACTCCAACAATCATCACTAGGGTAACAAAAAAAATGCGTGTTTATAATGAAGAGGTTTTTGGTCCTGTAGCTACAGTTATTGAAGTTGATAATTTTTTAGAAGCTATAGATGTGGCAAATGACTCTGAGTTTGGACTTGGAGCAAGTATTTGGACTACAAATTACGAACTAGCAAGAAGCATGATACCACAAATTGAAGCTGGAAATGTATACGTTAACAGTATTGTAAGAGGTGATCCAAAATTACCATTTGGAGGTGTCAAAAAATCTGGATACGGTCGTGAATTTGGCGAATATGGAATCAAAGAGTTTGTAAATATCAAAAGTGTTGTAATAAAGTAAATAAAACCATTTAAAAATTAACTTTTTAAATAAACGCTTGACAAATAACTAAATATTTGATTTGGCAAAATAAGCTAACACAGACTGTGAAAGTTTTTATTTACAGTTGGATTAATATTTTAGAGAAAATCGTGAGATAAAAATTAAATCATAGACAGTAACATTTAGTAGATTTGCTATCAAATGCTGATATTCTCGTTTTTGGTGAAAATGAACTGGTTTATTTAGTTAAGATGAGTCAAAAAATAGCTGTATCCATCAAATCTCATCTACAAGACATTTATTGTGAACCTGATAAACTTACTATTATTTTAGATAGTATCTTAAAAACTAAAATAAAAAAGTCTTGGTGAAAGCTACTACAAAGGATATTTTAAGTATGAAGAATCATAAGGTTTATTTGAAACGCTTTATCGACTAGCTCAAACTAATGAGTTTGGTGATTTACCAATTATAGATCAGATACTTAACAGTTGAAGTCTTAAAAACTAAGTAATTTTAAATAAAGTTCTAATTTTCCCTATTTAAAGAAATTTCAAGTTGCTAAAAAATATTATAATTTGCCTGATATATTATTTACTGGTATTGAAGGTGAATTTGATAGTATACTTGGTAACACTATCAAGTAAACCCGTGGAGACTGGAACAATAATCCCGGTCGTCTAAATTGAATTAAGGCGCTAGATTTTACTCAACAAGAGAGTCTTAAGTATATCATCGATTAAATTGGTGTTGCAAAAACTCGACAAAAGCCTGCTATATTTGATTGTAAGTGTGGCTGGAGATCAATACCAAAGTATTTACTTGAAAAATTAGGTGAGGGTAACTTTATATATATTAGAGTTACTGCCGCTCAAAACCAAGTTGATTGCAGTATTCGTCGATTTAAAGACAAGAAAAAATATACTCTACCATTTATTTAATGATCGTTTTGAGCCCATTTTAGTTCTGAAAAAGTAGAAAGTGTAATTTTGCTTAGTTCTTTAGGGCATGCAGGTCATGTTAATGATAAGTCTATTTTTGCTAATATCCGACAAGTTATAAAGCCCATGTCGAAAGTATATATTCAAATTGTTGGATCAGAACATCCAACACCACTGCTTGATCCTTATATTTGGAAGCATATATTTCCAAATACTATGATTATGAGTCCAGGTCAAGTTGGTAAAATCATAGAGTATGACAGATATTTTTGGCTAGTAAGTAAGGATAATATCTACTACGATTATTTTCTAACTCTCATAGCTTGGTACGAAAACTTTCAATCAGATTAAATTCATTATGAACCATATATTGCTGATATTTTAGACCAAACTAGTTTTATAATTATTGAAGAGTGAAAAAAACTGGGAACCTTGCCTACTACTTTGTGCGAGCTTCTATCAAGCTAGAACATATCCTCAACTTTATTGAATTACTCTAGAGTAAACCTTAATTTAGCTAACAAAAAGTTAGCTTTTGATTCTTTTAGTAAGCTCGCAAGCAAGATTTTTAACACCTAAAATAATTAATTCAACTTTCATACTACATAGCCTAATTTTATAGGTCGGTTAGATTTTTATCCCCATTTACCTCGATACTGTAGCGCTTCTGCCAAATGGGTTGTTTGAATATTTGCTGTTCCTTCGAGATCTGCAATAGTTCGTGAAAGTTTCAAAATACGCATGTAACTTCGCGCTGATAATGAGTATTTATCCATAGCTGTATCTATAAGCTTTTTGGTATCCTGATCTAATTGACAATAAACTTGAATCATAGTCAGTCTCATCTCACTATTAGTACTGATAGCTTCTTTTTCAAAACGTTTAGTTTGTATGTCTCGTGCTTTTTGGACTCGCTTAGCTATATCTATGGATTTTTCAGATAAAATATTAGATTGAATTTCTTCTTTTTTGGGTTGATTGACTTCGACCTGAATATCAATACGATCTAAAATTGGTCCACTAAATTTTGCTTGATATCGACTATTTGCAGATTTATTTTGTGGTTTATTAATATTCTGAATATCATTAGCTTCAAAGCCACTTGGTGTTGGATTTGCTGCGGCTAAAAGAGAGAATTTAGATGGATAGGTAAGTGTGCCGGATGCCCGTGATATAGTAACAAAACCGTCTTCAAGTGGTTGCCTAAGTACTTCAATAGTTTCGCGTGAAAACTCAGGGAACTCATCAAGAAAAAGTACACCGCGATGAGCCAAACTTATTTCGCCAGGCCTGATTTTGCTTCCTCCGCCAACTAGAGATATATGGCTTGAAGTATGGTGTGGGGCACGAAATGGTCTTTTGGTTATGATCTCTCCATCACGAAGCATGCCAGCAACAGAGTAAATTTGGGTCGTTTCCAAGATTTCTTTTTCTGTCATTTTTGGCATGATGGTTGGATAGCTGCGAGCAAGTAACGTTTTTCCAGATCCAGGAGTACCAATAAATAGCACATTGTGTCCACCACTTGCTGCTACTTCTAAAGCACGCTTTGCAACACCTTGGCCGCGCACATAAGCCATATCGTTTAGATATAGACCATCTTGCAAAACCTCGGATTCGTCTATTTTGCCTTGATAATCGAAAGGCTTTGCTTGCTCAATGAGTTTGATATTTTTGAGGTGATTGATGATTTCTAAAATATTTTTCGCTCCATATATATTTATACCACTGACTAGAGATGCTTCATTCGCATTGTCATATGGAATAAAAATGTCGGTAAAACCATTTTTCTTTGCCCAGAGACAGATAGAAAGAATACCATTGACTGGTCGAAGCCCACCATCAAGGGATAATTCACCAATAAATAGAGCTTTTTGAGGTAATTGTTTTTCTAAAAAGCCTGAAACATGCAGTATACCAAGAGCCATAGGTAAGTCAAAACCAGAGCCAGATTTGGTGATATTAGCAGGAGCAAGATTTATGGTGATTTTTCCTAGCGGAAATTCGAATCCGCCTTGCTTGATACTAGATCGTACACGTTCTTTACTTTCTTGAACTGCTTTATCAGGAAGTCCAACAACGATAATAGTTGGCAGGGCAGGTGATAGGTCAACCTCAACTTCTATCAACTGAGCATTTAACCCCAGTGTAGTCGCGGTGTATAGTTTAGTAATCATAAGTGCAATAATGTGCCTATATTTTCACATTAAATCGGTCTTGTCAAGTAGCATAAAAAGTATTTATACAGTTACTTAACAAAGAATTTTTTATTAATTTATTATTTTGTTTCGCTATCCAAAATAGTGTAACCTAAAACATTGAGATTTTTATCAAAAGTGATCTGCACAGAATTTTTATCTATATTCGGTATATGTTGCCTTACAACAAAAGTTTTTATTATTCCACCATGATTTATGCTTACAGACTTTGATGTTTGCTCTACAATAATACCATAATATATATCCTTGTCCAAAAGTATTTTTATGTGATTATCACGGGAAAATTGACGGTAGGCAAGCGAGTTAAATTGTGGCTGAATATTAGTTTGAAAGGCAAAGGTAGCTGGACTGGAAAGTGCTATATTAATAAATATCGCAAATACCATCACTATACCTAAACCAGAAAGCTTCAAAAAAGAAGTATTCAAGGATTTTTGAAGTGAAATACCTATAAAATAGAGCAATACTGCGAGACCAAGGAGTTCGGGAGACCAAATCCATTCTACACCTGATATGTCTACCAATGATGGACGAAGAAAAGGCTCGTTTCTAATAAGGTTATTTATAAACCATACAAAAACTACTGTACTTAAAAGTAAAAAAGCAATAGACAAGATATTAGATACGTATTTTCTTGTAAGCAATATCCATTTTTTTGTTGGGTACTCTGTACCAATACGATTTAAAACTCGCTTGTGCTGAGAATCCAAAAAATTTTGATTTGTGTCTGTCTGTATCATACTAGTCAAATATTAGGGTTGGATAGTGTAATTTGGCTATTTTTTGTGCTCTTCTTTTAGCTCTAAATAATTTGAGTGAGATCAATTTTGGAAGTAGGCTAAATATTTCAGCAATTTCAGGAACTGTTTTTTCTTCAAGATAATGGAGTGTAAGAAGAGATCGATCCTGGGGATTTAAGAGCTGCAAAATATGTTGTATATAAATTAATTTATCCTCACTACTATAAGATTTGGATTCTATAAAAAAAGCTTCTGAAGATTTATCTATACTTTGTATTTGAATTTTGTGATGCTTTCGAATATAGTCAATAGCTTGGTTGTGAGTAATTTGATAAACCCAAGATATAAATTTCTTTTTTGTATTGAAAGCTAAAATGGATTTGTAACATTTGTACCATACCTCGCTACAGACATCTTCTGCATTTTCTTGATTGTAATTAAGAAGCCTGCAAGCGTATACAAAAACCTGGTTTTCATATCGATACAGTAATGCCTCAAAATGAGCTTGAGGATCTGACTGAATCAGTAATATGAGTTCTTGATCTGTGAGTTTAGTGTAGTTCACAAGGTTAAAATATGTATTATTTATTCAATTATGTCAAAATTTTACCCCAAACATACTGGACGTCTGAGGTAAGAATATTCTGATACAATGTATCTATTTTATTATGATGGGATCAATACTTCATCTAATCTATAGATATTTCCATTTGTTTGTTTGTAAAAACTATCGGAAAGATCGTATGTTTTACCAGCTTGTGTTGTTACTTGCAGCATTCCTTCATGGTTTAACAGGGTAAGCTCTTGTCCTAGAACAGTTTTAATTTTTGAACCATCCTCCAGTTTTGCCAAATTTACCTTTCCTGGAATTACATGATAAAGTAAAATGTTGGTGAGAGTGGTTTTATTTTCTGGTTTGATTAAAGTTTCCAATGTTCCAGCTGGTAGTTTAGCAAAAGCATCGTTACTTGGAGTTAATATTGTAAAGTCACCCCCTCTTAGTGTGTCAATAAGTCCAGCAGTTGAAACAGCAGTGACCAGTGTGCTCATATCATCATAATACGCGATACGATCGACGATATTTAGTCTATTTAATCTCCTGAAAGAGGATTTGGTATAGCTTGAACTCTTAGTGTTGGTATTTTGTGCATATGATGACACTGAAGTCAATCCTGTAATTGCTAATGTTCCAAGAAGTGATAACGTGGATATTTTTTTAATAAATGACATAGTAATTATATAATAAAATTAATAGAAAAAAGTAAATAAATTACTCTTCACTAAACTATACGTAATAAATTATCAAATATTTCACTTATATTTTAGATATTTATGTGATGATCTAATAATACTTTACAAAAATTAAAATTTTATCCATACATCTAGTATGTTTGCTGTGTCAAAAAGACCAACAATTAGTGAAATTCACAATTTATATTTACTTTCTGATGCGATGCCGTCAGATGTGATGACGTTTTTTCTTAATAGATCTCTTAAAATAGATATAGAGATTAACTCAGTTTTACGATATACTAAAGATTTAGCTATAAAAGAAGCCAAAGATTGTGATGATCTCATTATTGAGTATAAAAATAGATATAAAGCAAAATCTACTGTAGAACTTGATTCAAGTAATTTAGTAAGATCTGTACCAATAAATCCTAGTACTATTTGGTTTGATAAGCTTGTTGAAGACTATCCACTTTTTGGTATTCCTTACGATCTTAAAGATAATATTTTAGTAGAAAATGAAATTGTTACAGGTGCTTCGCAAATGATGAGAGATTTTGTAGCGCCTTACTCTTCTACAGTTTATACGAAGTTAAAAGAAGCTGGTGGTATTCTTATTTCTCGATCTAATTTAGACGAATGGGCTGTTGGCGCTAGTACAGAAAATTCTGCATTCGGTTTTACTCATAATCCATTCGACTTTGATAAAGTTCCAGGTGGTTCTTCTGGTGGTCCAGCAGCTATAGTCGCATCTGGTCAAGCTGTCTTCAGTATTGGGACTGATACAGGGGGTAGTATTCGTGTACCTGCAGCATTTTGTGATCTAGTCGCTATAAAACCAACATATGGTATAGTGTCTCGATATGGAATTATGCCACTTTCATCTAGTCTTGACCAAGCAGGTCCACTTACTAATACCGTAGAGGACAATCTTTTGGTATTAAAGATTTTGTCTGGTAAAGATAGCGGAGATCAAACGACTAAAGATTCTAAAAATATTGCAATATTATTAGGAGAACTATATAATATATATAACAAATCTAAGTCTTATAGAAAATTGCTCACCACAACAAAGAAACTCAAAATTGGTATACCTTCAGAGTATTTTAGCGATGGTCTTGACCCAGAGATCAAAGAAAAAATCGATGATATAATCATTAAGCTAAAGGTTTTTGGACACGAAATAATAGATGTTAATTTACCACTTACTAAATATGGTCTCGCAGTCTATTACACCGTGATGACTGTTGAAGCTGCAACTAATTTACAGCGATATGATGGCCTTCGATATGGTACACAGTTTGAACATTTAGAAAATATTCTATATTTCGCTCATCGGGAGAAGGGGTTTGGCGATGAGCCTAAAAGGCGTATTATGCTCGGTACGTTTGCTTCATCAAGTGGGTACTATGATGCCTATTATAATACTGCTACAAAAATCAGAGAAATGATGAGGCGAGAATTTGTTAAAGTTTTTGAAATTTGCGATATTTTACTTGCACCTACTACTCCAGAATTTGCTTTCAATTTCGGTGAAAAAATAAAAGATCCTATAAAAATGTATCTGTCCGATGCCTTAGTTTACGGAGCGAATCTAGCACGCATTCCTGCAATAAATATACCTTTAAAATTTATTGATATAGATGAAAAGACTATAAGAAGTCTCCCTACTGGAGTTCAGCTTATCGGTCCAGAATTTAGTGAAGAAATAATGTATTCACTTTCATTCGACATCCAACAATTAGTTATGACTAAATAAGATTTATTTCATTTCCGTTAACTTGACAATAATACTAAATAACTTAAGTATTAGTAATAGTAGCAGTCGTAGCTCAGTGGATTAGAGCGTTCGGTTGCGGTCCGAAAGGTCGGTGGTTCGAGTCCTCCCGATTGCACCAAAAATAGATAAAAACCAAAAGCATCAACGTTTTGTATGTTATGCAAAAACAATTTAATCCAAATAAGATTTGGTCTTCTAAGTCAGCGGTACACAATAAAAGAGTGATACACAACACACAACCAAGCTTTTTTTATTTTTTTTTGGTACCGCAAGCCTTACTATCTAAACTTTTCTCTCTTAAGAAGCTAACAAGCTATTTTAATAATGAGACGAGCAAGACTAGTAGACCTAAAATTCGATCTAACAAAAATACAGAATACAAAATTTTTAAACCTGCCGCTAAAGAGATTGTAAAAGAGAATATTAAAAATGCAATTCCACTAATTGGCTTAAGGAATAAATCAAAAAAAACTTTCTCTTTAGGGTTTAAAGATCTTAAACAATTGCGTCAAGAATTTCAAGTTTTTTCATTTAAGTCAATTTGGTACAATATTAATTTTTACGTTACGAAATGGAGGATATTTGAAAGGTTCAATCAAATATTAATAAGTGCTTTAGCTATTGTAAGCCTAATTTTTATATCATATTTGTCACTTTTTGATACTTATTTTTTAATAAAAAATTATACTGTTTCTTTTGACGACTCCTCTTATCTAAGCAAGAAAGATACGGCTGCACTTCTCAAGAAAATCAAGGATAACAAGTTTTTGGGAGTTTTACCATCTAATCAGTTATGGTTTTTAAATAGCAATAATCTTACATATATTTCTAGTGCCATAAATCCTGAAATAAGTTCGTTTGAAGTACAAAAGCGAGTTTGGCCGAATACTGCACAGATCAAAATCAAAACCGAACCAATATTGTTAACTTTAGGTATAAATGGTAATGAGTATTGGAGAATCAGTAAAACGGGTGCAGTTGTCACTCAAGATGACGCAGGAATAAGAGAAAATCTTATAGTAGTAGACAAGCCAGTGTATTTCAATAAGTCAGGTATTACTTTTCAAGATATTAGTTTTGTAAATAATTCACAGCAATTTAATCGATTTTGGTACATAAACTGGCTCAAGAAAGTACTGATAAAAAATAATCTTGAGTTTGTAAAAATAAATATTCCAAGTCTTTTTGATACTGACGTTACCGTGACAACATCAAATGGAACAGAATTAAAATTTAATAGTGAGTCAATTTCAAAAGATGTTCAAGAAGAAAAAATCATTAGTTATCTAAAAGATCCTAGTTTTATTGACGGTCAAAAAAGCAATAAATTCAAATATATAGATTTTCGTATTTCCAAACGTATTTTTATTTGTGAAAGAGGTCTGGAATGTGATAAATAGAAGTTATATTTTTAACGTTTTTTTGAGAATTTCTTATGATTCTTTTTTCTAGGTTCATCATTCTTAAATACGGGATAGACAATGTTGATTTATGGTATAGTTTTATTATTAATGGTATTTTTTGCTGCTCTTACATTAATTCCGAGTATTTAATAATTTTTTACAAATCGTTCGAGTTCGCTGTATATATTAGAATATGTTAAGTCTTCTCTTAAATTAGGTTCTAGCTTTTTAATGTATTCTGATAAAATCAATTAATTTGTTCCAGGATCTGAGAATATTTTTCTTTTTGGTTTTGTTTACCTAACATTTCTGCTGATGTTTTTTTTAGCAGAACTCTGGCTTCGGCGTCATTTAACAATCCAATATACTTTATGAGTATCTGTATTACATCATCACTTAATTTCAAAGAATTACTAACTTTCTTAATCATCAGAGAATCCATTTCTGCGATATCTGAATCTGAAAACCATGATGATTTGATACAAGCAACTATCTCAGGACATTCATTTATCACCTCAGGCATAATTTTATCCCAAATTTTTTTTTAGCTCTATCTCTCGTATATTTTGCCGCTATCGCATCATCATCAATTCCTAGTTGTTTAATATATTTTTGCTTTTTAGTATTATCAATTAATATGGTTTGAACAATATTTGAAAGGGCATGGACATGCATATCTTCAAATTGATCTTTCCTCGTCTTATATTGGCGAAAGGTGTTTTTTAAATCTATATTATGTCTTTCAACCAGTTTTCTAAATAGTAATTTTTCTTTATTTGATTCTTATTCGATACTATTAACTTTTACTGGCGAAATGGACTCTTCAAGCTTTGATAGGCTTAGTGATTGTGAATCTAATTTTGTGTAAAGTATTGTTAATAATGCACCCTTACTAGCATTTGCTATTGGATCACTTTTTATTTTCTTAATTCGCTTATTTATTTCATTTATTTGTTGTTGCAAACTTTTAATACCTATCGAATATTTTGGCTTTTCTTTCTGTGCTGAAATTGGATATAGATTTGATTTTAGGGATTTAGATTTTTCGTTCATTTTTATTTTTATTATCAAATATTGTATATTACAATTAATGTTTTACATCAACCTAAGTTTAATTTTATACCAAGTGCCTATGATTGACATATACGGTTTTATATTTTATATTGAGTACGGACTTATAGTAAATTAAAGATTTAATCGTGAAATCCGCTAAGCCAGTTGTTGCAGATAAACATTGCTATTTTTTTAAGAGCTTGAAGTTATGGTATGCTATACTAAACAAGGAGGTGTGGATATTCCATTTGTATATATTGGAAGTGAACAGGATTTTCACGATTTCGATTTGAATCCTCTCGATACCCCAAAAGGACTAAAGTTGATGAATTTGGCTAAAGAAAATGGCTTTATAGAGATTAACAATTTTGATACCGAAAAAGGTCATCCATGCAGTTAGATTTGGTTCGGTGCTCCTTATGGAAATAGAAATCTATTAGAGCATAGTCAAAATTTTCAAACAGTTCTTGTTGAAAAAGGTTATGATTTGAAATTTATCAATAATAAAAACTAATTTATTTATGTATCTTTTGAGTGAAAGTTTAATTATGTTCACCTCTTTTTTTTATTTTTTATTTTTGCCCGCCTGTGATACCATTTAAGGTGTTAGTGATAGCCTTAACTCCTTCATCTTTGATTTGATTTGCCTTATCTATCAGCCCATTATCTTTAATTGCTTTGAGCGGTTCATCTACAGTCTCAAAGTTTGCTGGAGTTTCTACTTTAAATATAACACATTTATCACTAAGCCAGAAGTTTTGTATATTTTCCATTTGTAAAATAACATCAAATGATTTGAAATTTGGAGATTTGGTTTCAAAGTGCAATTTGCTCGATGCGTAATTTTTATCTTGATTTAGGTAGTTTACTGGGTTTGATTGTAGAGTATAATTTGGACTAAGTTTACGAATTTTTAGTATGAGCTGTTCAGATTTTATGTCTTCAATAAGACCAGTCTGTGTTATAGATTTTAAAATAATTTTTTCATTTCCGGTTATCACATTGGTTGGATTGGACGCTAAAGATTTAAACTTAGATACTATTTTTTCACAACTTACTTCTGAGTTTTGGACTCGTTGATAAATTACAAAACCAAGAGAACCTGTTATTAGGACCGTAACTCCAATTATAATTACTAAATAAAGTTGTTTAAACATAAGTTAAGGTATTATTTTTTATCTTTTGGTGATTTCATATAATTTAGTGTGTATTCCATAATGTCTTTAAAAGATTCAGTAAGTGTAGTAACAGCAAAGTTTTTGGTTCCAGATCCTGGTTGAGGTTCTGATAGTTTTATTACTATGATATATTCTGGGTTGGTGCTAGGTCCATATCCTACATATGTGTGCTCATACAAACCTTTCGCAGTATTGCAATCGATCCAATTTTGACCTGGACAGTCACCAGTGTATTTGGCTTTGTTTCCAATTTGTGAAGTACCTGTTTTTGCAGCTACGTAATAACCATCGATTTTTATACCATATTCAGAAAAACCGTGATAACCTTGTTCAGCCGTATTTACTAAATATTGAGTTACGTCATGAGCAGTTTGCTCATCTAGCACTTGTGCCGGTGCAGCCCTTTTTAAAATACTTTTTTCTTGAGTGCCGTCGTCTATTATAGTTCCATTTTCATCGGTAATTTTAGAAACTAAATATGGTTCAATAATTTTACCGTTATTTGCGAGTGTGGTATATGCCCTAAGTAGCTGCACTGGAGAAATTTGAAAACCTTGACCAAACCCATAGTTTGCATAGCAGATATCACAATTTAAATTTTCTTTTTCTTTTAAACTTATAAGATTCCCTGTAGTGTCACCCGGTAGTTTGATTGCTGTTTCTTGACCAAAGCGATACTTATCAGTAAGGTAGCCTTGTAAAACCTTATTACTAATAGTAGGCACAAGATCAGCAATTCCAGTATTTATGGAGTCTCGCAAAATATTTGAGAGTGATTGAGGCTCTTTATATTCGTAACCATCTGCGTTTTTAATATATTTTATGTCGTCTCTTTCTGGGTATGGTTTGCCTATTTTACTATAATTTCCGCCTTTCCAGTCAGTTGGAACACCAATTCTATTACCATTACTATCTTTATTTCCAAGCCTGTACTCATTTAATGCAGCTGCTACAGTTAATGGCTTCATTACTGAGCCAACTTCATAATCTAATCCTGAGCTTACATTTCTAAGTGGACTACTGAACGTATCTATATTAAGATTTGAGGGATCGTTTGGGTCAAAAGTTGGATTAGATGCCATTGCTACAATTTTACCAGTTTTTGCTTCCATAATAGTTACAGAACCATTTGATGGTGGGCCAAGCTTTGAAGTATTTTTTTTCATTGCATTTTGCAGTACGTCTTCAGCTTTTTTTTGCAAATTAATATCGATAGTCAAGTGAATATCATATCCGTTTATTACTTTGTTTTCTTGTTCTTTTGCAAGTCCTTTATCTCTATTGTAGACTTTTTTACCATTGAGACCACCTAACTCTTTACAGTATTTTTGTTCTAAGCCATATAACCCGATAGTAAATTGGTTAAGAGATGTTCCTCGTCTCTCATTTTCAATTGCGAGATCTAAACACTGTGACTTAGTTTCTTTTAATTCTGCCTTATTAATATAGTATTTTGGTACATATCCGAGCGTATTTGCAAGTAAATAATTTTCAGGATATGTTCGCATATCTACATTCTCAATTCCAAGCCAAGTTGCAAATGGAACGACAAAATTTTCTTTAATACCTAAATCATTTTGTGGAGGTTTACGTAAATATTCTACTGATTTTTTCAATTCTGGAGAAACATATTTTTTAAGTACAACATATTTTTTTATGTCGGCACTACTCTTGTTTGTTTCGTTTTTTAAGATTTGATACAAATTGTCGTAGCCTATATTTAAGCTTCCGGATAGCTTTTCAGCAACTTGTTCAAGTGTAATGATATTTTTTGTTGGATCTATTTGATTTTTTAAGTCAAGAGGGCTAAACCATATATTAAAAGTAGGACTAGTTGATGTTAATGAAATATTATCTTTCCCCTTCTCGTAGTTATTAATAAATATTTGACCTCTTTTTGCTTCTATTATTTGTTGCGAAGATACGCTTTCTAAACTTGTAGACTGTAGGGTATCTTGACTTGTCATTACTTGCAATTGAGCAAACCGAAAAATTACAACTATAAATAATGTACAAATTACAGATTTAAAAATAAATTCTCTAGAAATATGTTTGTATAGTAGTGAATACAACCACTTTCCAGTTATTATAAATGGAGCAGATAAGACGAGCCAAACAAATTTTAAAAAATTAATTATAAATCTGCTGGTTTTATTCTGAGCTGAAGATAAGCTAGTTTCATACCCGTCTTTTACATTTATTTTATCTATTTTTTTATTTCTTGCTATTGAGGAAGCTTTGTGATGCAAATTTTTAGATTTATATTGGTTTTCATTTGATTTTGAGGCAAAACTAAATAGATTTTTGAAAGAAAATGATTTTGTACCTGATTGTAAATTGCTTGATTTACCAGGTTGTTTTTTATATCGAGAGGCATAGTCTGAAACACCATTGGAACGCATATACTTAATAATCATAAACTATCGGCGAAATGTCAAACTATTTAGTATTATGATAATATAATTGGACAAAAAGTAACAAATCTTTTGTAATTAGTATACATGAAAATATCAGAATTTTTGAATCAGTTACAGTATTTATCTAAAGACGATTTACTCTCCATAAAAGGTATTGGCGAGACTTTAGCTCAAAATTATGGTAGTTTTATTAAATCAAAACGATACGGGTTATTAGTTTCAAAATTTATAGAAATGGAACAAGATGGTTTACAGATAAATATTGAAAAGACAATTAAAAATAATAGTAAAATTTTTTTGCTTTCTGGGCAAGTGATATGTATTACAGGAACTTTTCTTGTTTCCAGAAGCGAAATCAAGTCAAAACTGGAAGAAAATGGTGCAAAAGTAATTGATTCAGTTACTTCATCTACAACAACTCTTTTAGCAGGTGAGAAAGCAGGCAGTAAACTTGAAAAAGCCAGGAAAATGGGAATAAAAATAGCCCAGAGTTTAGAAGAAATTTTATAAATCTTTATCAAATAATGATAGTTTTATTTCTTTATCATTACTGGTAGCAAAAAACTCACGCAAAACTTTTTTTGATGCTTGACTACCAAAGTATGACCAGTTTGTACTTTCTCCAAGATAACTCTTGTCTTGAGCAAATAGGTTTATAGTAACTTGAAACTTATCATTTTTCAATTTCTCAGCCTCAGACAATACTCCATTTAGCATTGTTTTTCGACTGTTAATAGAAACATTGGTTTTTTTTACTATATCATTAGTATATTTTTCAGAAAAAGTGCCAGTATTCACCCAAACCTCTCTAACTTTTAGAAACTTTGCTGCCTCTATAATAAGGTCAGTAGCAAGATATTCTTTTGGATCAAACTGCTCAACTCTTTTTGTACTTGCTGGTGAAACCCAGGGTAAACCTTGCACACCAAAACTATCAATTAATCCTTTTTTTACACCTTTCAAATAGGGTATAAAACTATCGTAACTACCATATTCCCAATTTGAGTCTTCTGGATAATAGGTCTGTGAGTTTAGTAAGATTCCCGTCTTTGCCTTAAAATACTTTTTTAAAGGAGTGATATAATTATTTATATTTGTACCAAAATCGCTAGGGAGGGTACCATCAAAATTCCAGTATGGCACATTGTACTCAGGGAAAGGAACCCACATTCCAATTTGATCATCTGTTACTCCTTCATCTTTTATAGTTTTAAAATACAAGTCAAATACTTCATTATATTTTCCAGAGCTAAATTCTTTAAAACTAATTTTATTGTCTCCGTCAGTAGGCTCTGCAATAATAAGAGGCAGTACTCTGTACTTAGCAAATTCTTTAAGCTTAGGAGC
Organism: candidate division SR1 bacterium; assembly: GCA_014377045.1. GTDB lineage: Bacteria > Patescibacteriota > JACMRA01 > JACMRA01 > JACMRA01 > JACMQI01. The sequence goes on along the minus strand of JACMQI010000013.1, from coordinate 9,234 downwards.
TATTTTTTTTGCTTTGATAATAGCTCCTTCTTCGTTTGTTGGCATATCAATAATAAACATCATTTGACTTACCGCGAGGGAATCACATAAATCTTGATATTTTTCTAAAACAGTCAAATTTTTATCTATTGTTTCAGTAAAATCAGTTTTTTGTAATTGCATGCATTTTTTAGCATCAGTATTAAAGTTATTATTTTTTGATGAGTCTGATATTTGTGTTTGCTTAACGATGTTTGGGTTTAAATTTTTTGCAAAAGTTTTTTCTGTGATACTTCCAATACTCTCATTTGAAAAAGTATTGAATGTAAGATATGCTCCAAATAATGCTGATATTATAAACAATATTGTAAATAGGACGACTTCTTTTCTTTTCATAAATATTTATTATTACAGATTTATTTCATTTCCAATACCTGTTCGTTTCCATCTTTGCCACTCTATTTCTTCACCTTTTATAGACATTGAAATACTTTTTAAAAGAGCCAAAAATTCGATCCATACAAGTATGTAAAATAATGGCCAAGTATATATAAAAGAGAAAAGTCTAGTAAGTTCAATCTTTGAATTATTAAAAATACATGCTACTAAATATGTCTGAAAAATAAAGAAAATACCTAAACTTAGAGATAAATAGTCACTAGAAATAAAGCTATAAGTTATAAGCATAGAAATTGCAAGTGGTTCTATCAAAAGTTGGGCTTCTGCAAGCATAGCGAGGGGTAATATAAAGAAAGATAGAGTAGCATTGTGGTCATCTTGAGTCGAAAAGAAAATTGATTTGTATTGCCAGAATGTATCAAATCTTCCTTTTTTCCATCTTACACGTTGATTTATGAGACCAAAAATATTGGAAGCTCCTTCGGTGTAAGTTATGACATTTTCCGCATACGTGCATTTCATACCCGCATAGCGTGTTCGCATACTCATCTCTATATCCTCTGTTTTATTTGATACATCAAACAAACCTAATTTTTCAAACACCTCTCTTCTAAAAGATGCGCATGCACCACCAAAAATATACTCTGATCCAAGTAGTGAGTAAGCACGCTTAAAATAAAATCCAAAGTAGTATTCTAATTGTTGTAATAATCCCACGATAGTATTATTATTTGCTACTTTTACATTTCCAACTACTGCCATAATTTCTGGATCTGCGTAATAATTAACTAAATTTCTAATACCGTCACTTTCGATAGCAGAATCTGCGTCCATAGTCAATATGATATCACCTGAAGATCTCTCTATTCCTGCGTTTAGAGCGTGTCCTTTACCTCCATTTTCCTTATAAATATATGTTATATCTTCGTGACCAGGAATGTTATTAGTCTTAAGATATTTTATAAAGTTTTTAATTATTTTATCTGAATTATCAGTACTACCATCGTTTACTACCATAATTTCAACATTATCATAATCATTTGAAAGAACAGATTTGATAGTTTTTAAAATACCTACCTCTTCATTCCAAGCAGGAATAATTACAGAAACTTTAGGATTAAAATTGACTAACTTACCTTCCTTCGCCAATTTTTTAAAAGCTTTCACTTTTCTTAGCTTTTCACGAATAGGGTAAAAAGGTGATATAAGTAAAAATAAATAATACTTTACCCACATTAATATTACAAATATATAAATCAAATTTTTAAAAAATATAAATAAATCGAACATAATACTAAAATTTATGTGTTTTCGGGTCTGATAGCAAAAGCAAAATACGCATTTTGCTCAGGATAATCAACTATTAAAATGAGCTGTCTGTCGTTTGTTTGGGTGGAAATATAAGAATCTGAGTTTGTAAGTAATTGGCGATCAGATACTATAAACTGGTATAGATCTCCACGAATATTGGATAGTTGTACTTTATCTCCAATGTTTATAAGGTCTGCATTTGGTATAGTTCTCCAGCTTTGGTTTGTATAAAATAAATAATCACCTTCGACTCCATTTTTATCTTTGTTTAAGATGATATAATGAGCATTGTTAGGTTTCATATACCATTTACCTTCATTTGTTTCGGGTATTTTTCTATCTTTACCAGTAAAAATGCGAACATGCTGAGCAGGAAAATACAAATAATCTAGAGCACCAAGAGATACATATCTTTTGTTTCCAAAATCCTTTAACCCAGCTTCCTGGTTATATTTTACAATTTTATTTACTGCATCCTGAGCTGATATTGGTGTGATGGATTGAACATATGGAAGATCTGTATTTGCTGTAACTTCATAAGTACTAGCGAGGATAAAAAAGGTTAATCCGAGCGAAAAAACAAGTATAGTAAGTTTTATGATTAAATTCTTAATTTTTGTTAGCATAGATATTGTTTTACTAATAGCTTTTGAAGATTAGATTGATGACAAAATTTAGTATTGCGGCAAAAATATTTAACGCTATAACAGTAATAAACGAGATTGCAAATATGAGTATTATAATATCGTACATTTTAATAGTTAGATTTATTGGAGAATATTATTTACAAAATAATAAATTTATAGTTTGTATCTACCATATCTTTTTTCAAATGTCAAGTATTATCTATTCCAAAGCGTTTTTACTAGATTATTAATATAAAAATAACCCTCTAAAGGGGTATGTTATTGGCGGAGAGGCAGGGATTCGAACCCTGGGTACCGTTTAACGGGTACAACTCGTTAGCAGTGAGACCCCTTCGACCACTCGGGCACCTCTCCAATTGAATATTCAAATCAAACTTAAGTAAGCTTTTTTTGTCAAGTCTTATATCATACACACTTTGTTATGAGCCACTAGATATGTCAATTGTAGTAATAAATGATGATATTAACGAAATAGCACTATATGCAACTACTGTGACTATTAAACCGATTATTGCGTATTGAAGAGTAGTCAAAGCACTCTTATACTGGGCATCGTTACCATTTGAAACAATCATGCGAACACCACCAATAACGATAAATAATATGGCAAGTGCAGCAGATATATATGTTAGGATGCGGGCAAATGCAATGATAGTTTTTGCTAGAGAATCTGAGCTGGTACCGCTGAGTGTACTTGTACCTACTAAGCAGCTATCATTATCTATACCACCTGGACCACATGGATCAAGAGGTTTAGCTCCATGAACGAAGGTAGGTATAAAAAGTGAAATAATACCGCCTATAACTATAGACCATAGGATAATTTTTTTGATTTTATTAATTCGTGGTAAGGTTGTCTGCATATGCTTTGTATCTATTATAAGTAAGCTCAGGGTAGTTGTCAAATAAGTTTGAGCATATATTCATAAAATATGATATATTGCTTTGACATTTCAATGATTTCTACATTTTGCATTTTAAGCCTGTGGTAAAGACATTAAAATTTTTACTCTAGATATTTTTTACTTCAAATTAATTATTGGACTCCCACCACCTTGAACTTGAGGTAATTTGCCATCCCATTTTTCGATCTTTTTTAGCTCCAATATTTCAGGATTGTTTTTGAGTGATTGACCTTGAATATTCGTAGCATCTGATTCGGCTTGCGCTTTAGTTGTGATGATTTTACTTTCAGCCTGTACACGCTTTAGTTCCTCTTCTTTTTGTAGGGTTTGTTGCTGAGTAGCTACTTTAAGATCAATTTCTTTTTGAAAAGATGCAGAAAACTCAAAATTAACAATATTAATACTTTTTATAATTAGAAAATACTGATTTAAACGATCTTGAAGCTCTTTTTCAATAGCATTTTTGACTTCACCTCGTTTTAATACAAGCTCTTCACCAGTATACTTTGCTGTAACTACTTTGAGTGATTCGGCCACTGTAGAAGGAACTATAATATCGTTAAACGTTTGCTGGTCTTGCACTAACTTAAAAAGATCATTTGCTTTATTTCCATCTACTTGATAGCTTACCTGTACTGCTGTTTTGACATCCTGTAAGTCTTTTGTACTTGCATCGAGAGTTTGACAGTTATTTTTACCTTTTCCCGTAATACATTCGATCGATTGGATAGAAGTATCATAAATATAATCTTTTGATATCAATGGAAATTTTAAATATAGGCCACTTCCTTGTGTTGATGAGATTCTTCCAAGAGTTGTGACTATAGATACTTGTGTAGGACTGTTAACTCGTATAGAGCCTGCAATAAGAAGAAATAACGTAAGTGCAATTAAAAAGTTTCGTATGAATTTAGAAGAAGATTGTAAACTTTTTTGTAAATCGTCGAATTTAAACTGTGAACTTGTGGTATAAGTAGCCATAATATTTGATATGTAAATAATAATGAAGTTTGTGTCAACGATATTTTTATTTCGCTAAATTTATGCACATTTTGCTATTGACAAAAGCATAAAATCAAGATAAGAAATATGCCATATGGCCAAAATAACACTATATTTAATTATCATAATATCAATTGTATCTGCGTGCAACCTGACTACTTATTATTCAATTAATTTATTTGCTGCTGATATAAGTAGTGAAGATATTCAAGCTGCTCAAAGATTAGCAAATGAATCAACTCAACAAGCTAAAAAAATGGCTGAACAATCAACCCCACAATCAGATCAAGCTAATTTTCAAATTGAACAAGCTAAAAATCTAGCAAATCAGGCTATAGCACAAGCTAAGCAAGTCTCAGAGGAAGCAAGTAAAGCGGTAAATAATGCATCAGTAAAGAATGGTGTTATAGCAAATTGTACTACCGTGTCTACAAATATTGAAACACAAATAACAAAATTTAATGATGGAAAAAATCCTCGTGTAGAAAAATTTCAAATAATAGCAAGTAGTGTAGCAGAATTGATTAAAAAGCTTAAGGAAGAAAAAGTTGATATAAAAAATTTAGAAAGTTCGCTAATTATACTCAATAAAAAATTGAAAAATTATATTTTGGTTCAAGATAGCTACGTTTCAGGTATTACTAGCACAAAGTTTACAACATGCACAAAATCTGAAAATGAGTTTAAATCTTCTCTTCAAGACTCGCAAAATAAACTAAAAATAGTTAAAGATGTAGCGAAAGATTTACAGGATTATGTTCAGAAAAATGTTCGGCAAGAAATTCAGAAAATCAAAGATCAGACAAAAAATTAATCCTTTTCCCTAATAAAATTTTAGTATGTCTTTAAAATGGAGGTATCTCTTAAAAAATCAAAAAATCGGTATAGGGTTTTCTATTGTTATCGTAATTTTACTTTTGATAAATGGTCTCCTTGCAATGCAGTATGCCTCTAAATCTAAAGAGACATCAAAGCAAAGTTTTGATCAATCATTAAATGTTATTGATAAGATGAATATAAATAGTGAATATGAAGAGTCTCAAATAAGTATAAAAAATTTGCAGAATGCAGATGTAAAATCGCAATCTTCTAAAACACCTAGTACAAAATCTAGTTTTACTTCTATTCAAACAAAAACTATTGTATCAGATATAGACAATTCAATAGAATCTGCTGACAGCGGTTTGGGTTTGGCCGATCAAAATATAGATTTGTCGAATCTAACTAAATAGGAAACTCAAAAGTGCGCTTACCTAGTAATTTCTTTTTTTAAGGAATGATTAAATGCAGCCATAGCCTGAATAATTGGTGATGTTTTCTCTCCTAAATTAGTAAGTGTGTACTCGCAGTAAATTGGACGCGCATCGACGATATTTTTACTTATTATACCTTGAGATTTTAGCTTTTCTAATCTCTGAGATAATGTTCTTGGGCATATATTAGCTACTAAATCTTGAATTTCACTAAACCGCAATTTTTTGTTTTCTATTAATTCTTTTATAATTTGGAGACTCCAAGTATCACCAATAATATTTGCGGCTAATGCCACACTCATATTGTTTTCATTAATAAGGGATTGTTTAGTCATTAGAGATACTATCATACTTTTTTTCTTGACATTTGTCAATATACTTTATATAGTAACTATACTAAATATAGTTATATTATGATTACTAAAGATATATTAAATTTCCGCACATCAATAAAATCATTTGATACCACTAAATTTCTTACTGTCGATCAAGTTCAAAATATTAAAGATTCATTACGCCTTGCACCGTCTTCATACGGTTTACAGCCTTGGTCCTTTATAGAAGTAAACGATAAAGAAAAAAGACTAGAACTTCAAAAGGCAGGTTGGGGACAATCGCAATTTGTAGATGCTCCGCTTCTTATAGTATTTGCAGTTCCAACAGACATTAAAGAAAACACATCAAAATATGTAGAAGAGTATATGTCTGATATGGTTAAGGTTCGTAGTGTTGAAAGGTCTTCACTTGATGGTTTTGCACAACAGATAATTGGAACTATTGAGAGACTTACTCACGAAGAAGCTATTGCTTGGGCTCAAAAACAGGCTTATATAGCTCTCGGTTTTGGGCTGTTAACCACTGCAAGTTTAGGAATCGATGCTTGCCCTATAGAAGGTTTCATGCCTGATACTGTGGACAAGATATTAGGTCTAACAGAAAAAAATCTCAAAAGTACTGTAGTCCTTGCTATTGGCTATCGATTAGCTTCAGATCACCATGCAGATCTTCCAAAAGTGAGAAAATCAGAAGAAAAAGCATTTTTAGCTATTTAATTTAATAACAAACCTTTAATGTAAGTACTTTGGAATTAATCCAGAGTACTTTTTTGTTGACACTTTATTTTTAATATATGATTTTATACTTTAGCATAATTACTCTACAATCACAAATGGAATATATCTCAGAGTAATTACGATTTTTTGGAATTATCAGATATAAGAAAATGTTTGGGGAATATAACATATACTGCAACGAAATATTTTGCATTAGTGTATCATGATATGGCGTTTACAAAGATAGTACCAGCAGGCAAAAATCCTTTAAAAAAGAAACTCCAAGATAGTATAATGAGCAGATTAGATCTATCTATACCTATCTATTCTGGATCTAAAATCTAGCCTATATACCAGAAATAAGTTTGGAAAATAGTTATGAGTTAATACCAATTTGTAAAGAAGTACTTAAAATACTTGCCTAAAACTGATATTTTATTTTATATATACTATATGTTAAGAGCTTAGAATAAAACAGGGTAGTTCACCGATAAAATTAAAATAATTGAACTATTCTTAATACTGTTTATTAATGTCTAAATAATGATATGATAAAATACACGTAATTAGCTAAAGTCAAAGTTTATATTTAAAAATCAAAAACTAATAATGGATATCTAATTATAAAACCAATTTTTCTGAGATTTATAACTATTTAAAGGCAAGTTTTTGTACATTTATAAATTAAAGACTCAAATATTGGATGTTAACAATTATCATGCAATCTAAATATAAACTTTTATATAACAAATTTTAATAAATAATATTATGTCTATACCTAAAAATACAACAAATTTTGCACTCGATGTAAAGCGTCATTCATTTTCTCATATATTAGCAGCAGCTGTTCAAGAGATGTTTCCAGAAGCTCAGTTTGGGGTAGGGCCAGTCATTGAAAATGGGTGCTACTATGATTTTATATTACCTCGTACTTTGATACCAGAAGACTTAAGCCTGATAGAAGAAAAAATTAAAGAAATGTTTGAGCGTGATCTTGCCTTTAAAAAACATGAAATGGGTATAAATGAGGCAATAACTTTTTTTAGTAGTCGAAACCAACCCCTTAAAGTAGAGTTGCTCACTGATCTCAAAATTCGTGGGACTACCAAGCTAGATGAAATTGAATCCGAAATAGTTTCTAGTGGTGCAAATACAGTCACACTTTATCGCCTTGTAGATGAGCAGACTGGCGAGGTACTTTTTGAAGATCTATGCAAAGGTCCGCATGTGACTACTATCAAAGAACTAAATGGAGACGAACCAGGCCCAAATAGCCCAATTATAAAAGATGGAAAGGGATTACCTATTGATTATAAGCTTGATAAAATTAGTGGTACGTATTGGCGTGGAGATCAGAAAAGAAATATCCAAATGCAGCGTATTTATGCCTTAGTTTTTGAAAACGATGAAGTACTTGGAGAATTTTTGTATCAGAGAAATGAAGCTAAAAAGAGAGATCATAGAGTGCTTGGACAACAAATGAAACTATTTACTATAAGTGAGCTCGTTGGTGCAGGGTTACCTCTTATGCAGCCAAAAGGAATGATTATTCGAAAGCGTCTAGAAGATTATCTCTGGCAACTCCACAAAAATCGTGGATATAGTAGAGTATGGACTCCGCATATTGCAAAAGTTGAACTATATGAAGCCAGTGGGCACGCAGCTAAGTTTGGTGATGAGTTGTTTCGAGTGCAGGGGAAAGAAGAAAGTTTCATTATGAAGCCTATGAACTGCCCGCATCACATGCAGATCTTTGCCGATAATCAGTTTAGCTATAGAGATATGCCAATACGGTATTTCGAGCCCGCGACTGTATATCGCGATGAAAAAAGTGGTCAACTCAGCGGACTTACTCGTGTGCGTGCTATTACTCAAGATGACGGTCATTTATTTTGCCGTATTAATCAAATAGGTGAGGAAGTAGCTACTATCGTTAAGGTCATTAAAGAGTTTTATGAAACGATGGGGATGATGACAAACTACTGGGTGTCTCTCAGTATAAGAGGTGATGACGGTAAAGCTTATCTAGGCGAGGATGAAGTATGGAAACAGGCTGAAAAAGCCCTTGAAGATGCTGCAAAGGATAATAGTTTGCCATACAAAAAAGTAGAGGGAGAAGCTGCGTTTTATGGTCCAAAGCTTGACTTTATGTTCAAAGATGTGCTTGGTCGAGAATGGCAACTGGCAACTATCCAATGTGACTTTAACTTACCTGAAAGATTTGATCTTAGTTTTATCAATGAATCTGGAGAGAAAGAACGACCTCTAGTGATTCATCGTGCGATAAGTGGATCTATTGAGAGATTTATGGGTATTTTGATTGAGCACTTCGGTGGTAGATTTCCATTTTGGCTAGCTCCAGAACAAATCCGTATACTTACTATAAATGACAAGGTACTTGATTATGTATCTCAAATCACAGCCAAAATCCAGAATACACAGTTAGAATTACCACTAAATCACAATGATATTCTATACACTGTAGACAGCAGAGCCGAAAGTCTAGGTAAAAAAATCCGCGAAGCCGAGTTGGAAAAAGTTCCAGTAATATTTATCGTAGGACCTAAAGATATGGAAGCAGGTGAGGTATCAGTAAGAGTAAATGGAGAGGAGAAAAAGGCTAAATTAGAGGAGCTTAGCGAGTTTTTGAAGGGAGTTTAGATGATAATATTTTTAAAATAAGTTA
>JACMQI010000001.1 GCA_014377045.1 candidate division SR1 bacterium | reverse complement strand
TTGATTTATACTTTACTTAGTAATACTAATTGCTTAAATAAAAATAAATATGCAAAACATACCAAAAACAAACAAATAATATACAAAATAAACCTGATCAATAAAACCTTCCTAAGCTGATTGATAAGCTAAAAGAAAAAATTGCAAAACTAAAGAACATGAAAACTACTGATTATATGGAAGTTTTAAATAGCTATCCCCTATCAAGAAAGAGCTTGATGAGAAAAAAGCCAAGGGTCATGGAATAAATTATCAAAGTTATTGTGATCAGCTTGCAAAAACTTATGAAACTAATTTAGCAAATATTTATTAAGCAAACATCCAGAGTTAGATGACACTATAGATGTAAATACACCCTACACAGATACAGAAAACCTAGAAGATTATTCATGGTATTATAATAAAGAATCTGGAAGAACAGGTGTAGATATTCTAAAACGCTATTCGGGTATGACACCTGAGGAAATTGAAAATCAAGTTCAAGAAAATCTTAAAAAACTTGATGAAGACAAAACTTTAACATAATAATTAAATAATATAGCAAAATTTAGCGATTATTATTTTCTTTTAACAGGTTTGCTCGAATTGCCACAATTGCTTGACAAAACATTAATTTGCTTATAAATTATTATCAATAAGCTCAAGATTGCATCCGTATGAAACAATCGACACACCTCGTAAAAGATTATATTCTTTTTTTACTTACAAGAAAAGACTATTCCACAGCTGAACTCTTAGAAAAATCTCTCAAGAAAAACTATGATGGAATAGATATAAAACAGGCTATTTCTGACCTTACTCAGATTGGCCTTATAAATGATGTTCGTATGGCAGAAAATATTATTGCTAATTATTCAGGATATAAGGGTAAAACATGGATCAAACAAAAGCTCATGATTAAAAAAATTCCTTACACTACTATCGAAATATTACTAGAAGAAACGGAAGATGTAAATCAAGCAAATGATACCTTTAAAAAGAAGGTTATGCAAAAATATAGTATTAATAATTGGTATGATTTAGAAATTAAAACTAAGCAAAAAATACTTCATTACATAGCCCGTCAAGGATTTCCAAATCCATTTGAAGTTCTAGGCACTTGGATAAAAAATGACAATATTTGACGTTAATATAAAAGAGTGTTATCATTGTCGTATTAGTTATTTAATATTATATATATGGCATTAGTACACACAATTTATTCTCGTTGGATACTAGATTCACGAGGCCTACCAACAGTTTCTTGCAAAGTTATCCTTGATCAAAATGGTCGTAAAATTACTGGTTACGCAAGCGTCCCAAGCGGTGCTAGTACAGGAAGCCACGAAGCTCTAGAACTTCGCGATGGAGGAGAAGAGTTTCACGGAAAAGGAGTTTCAAAAGCAATCAACAATATAAATACAGTTATATCTGAAAAACTTGTTGGCCGCGATTTTAGCACTGCCGCAGAGGTTGATCATGTGATGCTTTCTCTCGATGAGAGTGGTAATAAAAGTGAATTAGGAGCAAACAGTATACTTGGTGTTTCTATGGCAGCACATCGTGCCTTTGCTCAACTTGCAGGACTAGAACTTTGGCAATATCTTCGACGACTATATTTCAGTTCTTTACCTGCCGCAACCAAATTTCCTCGATTAATGTGCAATGTTTTGAACGGAGGAGCTCACGCTGACAATGGGTTGAGTATACAAGAGTTTATGGTTATTCCATCGGGCGGTGATATAGTTGACGACATTAGAATGGCAAGTGAAATCTATCACACTCTAAAATCTAACCTCGCTAAAGACGGATATTCGACTTCGCTGGGTGACGAAGGTGGTTTTGCTCCTACATTTGATTTACAGGCTATAGTCAACTCTCAGTCTGAAATGGAAAATCCAGAGCTAAATCCAACTAAAGTAGCATTAAAATTTTTACAAAAAGCTATCTTAGATAGCGGATACACAAATGTGAATTGTGAATTAGGGATGGACGTGGCAGCGACAGAGTTTTACGATACACAAGATCAATTATACAAAATCGATGGACTAAGTCTAAGTCGTAGTGAACTAACTGATTTTTATAGCCAATTATGCGAGGACTTTCCTATTATTTCTATTGAAGACGGTTTTGCAGAAGACGATGTGCTAGGATGGGAAGTCATGACAGCAGCGCTTGCAAAAAAAATTAAACTCATCGGGGATGATTTATTTGTAACCAATCCAAAACGTTTTGCTGAAATCGGGTTAGTAAACAATATTGCAAATGGTGTCTTAATAAAGCTGAATCAAATTGGATCAGTATTAGAAACATGTCAAATGATAAATAAAGCAAAAGAAAATGATTATATAACATCTATTTCTCATAGAAGTGGTGAAACTACAGATAGTTTTATATCAGATCTTGCAGTCGCATCGCAAAGTGAATTTATCAAACTTGGCGCACCTGCCCGTGGTGAAAGAGTAATCAAATATAACAGACTATTAGAGATATATGATAGCTTACAAACTTTGTAATTATATTTAATTTTTTAGTTACTATTATTTTCCAGTCAATATACAATTGGCTGGTCTATAATATTTTTAATTTATTTTCTTGAGCTGTTAACTCAAAGATTCTCTCTTCCAAATCTTTTCTCTTTTGCAAAACTTTTTCTTTTTCAGCATTCTCTATAAATTTTTGATTTGATAACTGAGCCTCAAGCTGAGATATTTGCTTTTTTAAACTATCTATAAGTTTTTTAGTTCTATTTAATTCAAACTCTTTGTCTTTGATGTAATCTAATATATTTATAGCATACCCAATCTTAGAATTTATAAACTGACCGTTAAGCTCTTCTTGAAGATGAATTGTTACGCGAGCAGATAATTTGATAAAATTTTCATAATCCCTAAACATATCATTGTTAACAAAAATATCAATAAGTGTAACGGGATCTATTGCATACAAACCTTTAATAGAACGAACTTCTTGAATAAATTCAATAATATTTTGAAATTCTTCAGGGTTTCTTGTGCTAGAAAATTTAGTATGCCAATTTAAATCAAGTTTCTCAAAGACAAGTAAATTTTTTTGTTGAAAATAATCTTGCCATAGTGCTTGTGTTTCAAAAGGTAGGTAAGGACTAAGAGTTATAATAAATTGTCTAAATAATTTGTAGGCAAAGGCTAATTGCGTTTCGTCCGTTTTGAGATATTCCACATACCAATCTGCAAAATCATTCCATAGAAATGAGTAAATGGCGTTTATACTATGTGTAAGTTCATAAGTTTGTAGGTTTTTTTCAAGCTCACTTTTCAATACAACAAATTTTTGCAAAATCCAGATACTGGCTGAACTAGGATCACTAAATTGTTTCTTCTGAGCTTCCTTACTTTCCAAAAATCTAGCAACATTCCATACTTTATTACCAAAGTTACGGTATTTCTCCATTAGCCTGTCAGCCAAATTACCTCCTAGTCTCATGTTCCTGTTAGGTATCATACCACCAAGCATAGCCATGCGTAGGCTGTCTGAACTATAATTACTAATCGCCTGCACTGGCTCAAGTCCATTTTTAAGAGATTTGCTCATTTTTTTACCTTGTTCATCTTGAATAGTTGGAGTAATAACAACATTTTCAAATGGGATTTTTCCTGTAAAATATTTACCAATGATAGTCATGCGTACTATCCAAGCATAAAATATTTCGCGAGCTGTTACCATATCCTGAGTGGGATAATACATATCAAAATCTGACCTATCACCTTCTTTATGTTCAATATAGTTTAGAGTTGATAGAGGCCATAAACATGAACTGAACCATGTATCTAATATTTTTTCTTCCTGTACCCAATTACCATTTTTCTTTGGTATATGTTGATCAATTTGAAAATCTTTGATGAGCTCAGGATTAGCTTTAATTTCTTGGCTAGTATAAAATTTTTTTTCTGGGTTTGAATTAAGATTATACCAAATAGGAATTTTGTGACCCCAAATTAAATCACGAGAAATACACCAGTCTTTCAAATTATTAACATAATCTAGGCCTAATTTTTGGAACGAATCTGGATAATAATTTGTCTCTTTTATACCTTCTAAACCATACTCCTGCAGTGATTTACCCTTGCTATCTTTATTACTATAGCTCAGAAAAAACTCCTCACTAATAAGTGGCTCTACAATAGTCTTACTACGCTCACAAATCGTCACATTATGTTCATAATTCCAATCAATTTGGTATTTACTCCAACCCTCAGTTGATTTTTTATCAACTCCTAAATAAATTGCTATCTGCTTATCTAGCTTAGTATTTTTCTCGTATTCAGTCTTTTCAGGTATATAACCGATATCAATAAGTTTTTTAATTACAGCTTTTCGACCATCTTCTATACTCAACCCAGCAAACTCTCCACAAATATCTGTTAACCGACCATCTCTTCCAATTGCTTGATCAAATTCGCCTCCGATATACTTATGAAAAATATTGTAGTCAGTAATATCGTGTGCAGGAGTTATTTTTAAAGCTCCAGTGCCAAAATTTGGATCTACCTCGCTGTCACTGTCTACTAAAATAAGTTTAATATTTTCTACTAAAACTTTTGCTTCATCAAGGATTCTAAAATTATAGCTCAAATTATCTGATTTCATTAGTTCAACAAGTACGTCAAATTCTTTTTGAGTAAATCCAGCTGCTAAAACTTGATATTTTAATACTTTTGAATTCATTGCAATAGCTTTATCTGCAAAAATGGTCTCTGGTCTGACAGTAGAAACTATAATTGGGTTTTTAAAGAAGTACTTATAAAGCTTATCGCTCAATTCTTTATGGGTTTCTTCTAAAGAATTATCAAAACTATGATAGTAACTAACTCTGTACTCAAATGTTACAAACGGATCTTTTCTTTTCTCGTATCCAATATCTTCTGGTACATCACTGAGTGCTGTTTGAAGGCCTACGCTCCAATTGATAAGATAGTTTTTTTTATAAACTAGACCATCTTCATAGTATTTTTTGAACGCAAAATTTACTGTATTTACAGCTCTTTCATCTAGCGTAAAAAGATTTCTACCATGGTCAGGAATATCGCCTAAAACAGAAGCCTGCTTTGCTTGATTGTAACGCCATTTGTCAGCTTTTTGCCATGCTAGTTTTAGCCAGATTTTTTCATAATTTTGTTTTAAAAACTTTGGCCAATCATTTTTATTTATTGGTAAATTGGCAATAGATTTTAATTCATTATCGAATTCGCCTGCCTTAATAGCCTTATCTATAACCCCTTCCAGTTGAATTCCAGCATGATCTATACCTGGAAGCCATAAGCTTTTTTCACTTTTTTGTCTATGAATACGAGTCAGTGTATCCATCAAATAATGACCAAAAGCATGTCCTGCATGCAAATCTCCGGTGAGATTGGGCGGAGGCATCAAATTCGTATAAACACCTTGTGTATTTTCTTGAGATTCTAAACTACCAACATTTTTTTGTTGCCAACTCTGATAAATTTTTTCTTCATTTTCTTTGGGGTTATAGTTAGAAGAAAGCGACATAAATTGCTTATAATATCATATTTATTTTTTTTATTGTCAAATTTTATATACTACATAAAACACTATTTTAAGTAAAATAAAATCTTGAAATAATTATTTAAAATATGCTTAATCTAGCTTATACTCTATTCTTATTTATTGTATTTTATAATGATAAAATATTTACTTTTTTATTATAAATAAATATACTGTAACAAAAAAATCAGCAGAGACCTGTCATTATGCCATATTTATAAATTATGTAAGCAACAAAAAAAGACCCGTAAGAATCAAATTTACTGTGTTAAAAAACTAATTCATTACAAACTCTTGCAGATCATCCTCAATATCAGAGAATGATGATTGAGAAATATTTGTATTATTTTGATCATTTTTTGAAAAACGAGCGGTACCATCTGGCTCAAGAAAATCTACTCGAATATTCATTTTATGAGCTTTTCCAATAGCTCTCATTATTGTTTTAATAGAGTTTGCCATGATTCCGCTTTTACCTATCACAATACCCATGTCTTTAGAGTTTACTAATACTGATAAGAGGACACCTTGCTCATCGACTTTTCTGTCAATTTTTATATCTTCCGGAACAGTAACTAGGTTTGAAATAATATTTTGTAATGTAGAGATATCGATTGTATCCATATACGTAATTAATAAAATAATAATTTATAAATTGATGTTATTTAACTAGTCCTTGTTTTTTAAATAATGAAAATGCCGATTCGCTAATTTCAACATTATTTTCAACAAAAAACTTGATCCTATCTTCGTTAAGTTTGGATTCTTTAGTGTGCGGATTATACCAACCTAAATTTTCTTTAACTTTTTTTGAAACAGATCGTGTTTTTTCTGCAACTACTACTCTATACATCTTACTGTGTTTTCTTCCTACTGGCTGAAATCTTATTGTTAACATATTATTACCTTACTTTTCTTGAATAGTACTCCACTACAGCACCAACTTTAAATTCTTGTGGTAAATCTTCATCTAAAGGTAAATTAATTACCTTGATCTGATCTGATTTAGATGCATCAATCCAGCTTGGAACAGTGTTTGGAACCTCAAGCTTAAACTCCTTCCAAAAGTTTTTTACCTTTTTGTTATCTTTTACAATTATAATGTCCCCAATTTTTACTTGGTACGAAGGAATATCAACCGTAATGCCATTTACTTGAAAATGACCGTGATTAACTAGCTGACGAGCTTGATCTCTAGAGTTTGACCATCCACTTTTATAAATGAGGTTATCTAATCTTCTTTCTAAAGAAATTAACACAAACTTACCTGTGTCACCAGTCGTTTTAAATGCTTTCTTAAACAAATTAGCTAGCTGTTTCTCTACCAATCCATAGCTGTAACGTAAAGATTGTTTTTCAAGTAATTGTTTACCGTATTCAGATGTCCTTGAAAACCTTTTGTTTGGACCATGTTGTCCAGATTTATAAGGTCTTTTTGTGAAATCGTCTTTCGCAGAATAACTTCTAGCTCCTTTGTTAAATAAATTTTTACCGATTTTCTTTGATAATTTAGTTTTACTACCTGTATATCTTGCCATAAGTTTGTTATATTATACTCTTCTTCTTTTCTTCGGTCGTGGTCCGCCAAACGGAAAACCAGTTACATCTTTAATTGATTCTATTTGTAAATCAGATCCTTGAATCGTACGTAAAAAAGAATCTCTACCTTGTCCTGCACCCCAAATTACAAGATGAATAGTAGATGTTTCATAAGCTTTGAGCTTTTCTAAAATCTCTTCTGTGGCTTTTTGGGAAGCAAATGGAGTAGATTTCTTAGATCCTTTAAATCCAGATTTTCCACTACTTGACCAACCTAAAACTTTTCCGTCCAAATCTGTAAGAGTTACTATACTGTTATTTTGTTCAGCTCTTAAAAATATTCTTAAGATAGGATGTTTTTGCTTAACCTTAGTTTTTTTTACTGTTTTATTTCGTATTATCGCCATAAATTATCTAATATTAGTGTATATAAAGGTATTATATATTATGTCTTATCTGCTGATTTAGTTCTTCCGCTTCCAGCAGTTCTTCTAACGTTACCTCTTCTTGTTCGAGAATTGGTACGTGTACGTTGTCCTCTAGTAGGTAGAGCATTTTTATGTCTACTTCCTCGATATGTTCCAATATCTACTAAACGCTTTATATCTGACTGATTTTTTCTTCTGAGATCAGCCTCAACTAAAAATGTCGTTTCGATATAATTTCGAAGTTTAATCACTAGCTGTTCTTCAAGATCAGAAATTTTCTCGTTACCTACAAAGTTGAATTCTTTTAGAATAGTGTGAACATTAGACTTACCTATACCTTTTATTGGCGTAAGAGCAAATTTGATATGCTTTTTTTCATTAATTGTAATACCTGCTATACGTATCATATATTATTTAATATTTTAATCTTTTTTTCTTTTTAAGAGGTATTGGCTGTCTGGAATTAATTCTTGGACCGATTGAACTGTTATCAAAAGCATAAAATCTCAAGATACCTTTTCTTCTCGTAAAATAGCCCTGGGCCATTCTTCCTCTGCGTGTCATTTTTTTTCCTCTACCTTTCAATGATACTAATACTTTCATACTATTCAATTAATTTCTTTTCACTATTAAGCCTTTTGATAAATCTTCTAAGTCTACCTCAACCGTAACAAAGTCACCTTTAATAATTTTAACTTTTTTAACTTTTAAAATACTTTTGGTTTGACATTCTAAAATAAGGGGTTCCAGATTTTTTCTATCAATTTTTACTTTAAATCTTACACTAGGAAGAGTCTCAGTAACTACACCTTCAAAATAAACCTTATCTTCTTTCTTATCATAGGAAGCGGGTTTTCTTCTGCGGTTTGATGTATTTGAGTTTCTAGAAAGCTTTTTATTCACTGAATAATTCTTAATTTAATTTTTATAAGATATTACCTATATAAAACTATAGAAGCATTTTTGTCAAGTGATAAATTTGTTTAAAATTGTAAAATTAATCTTTTATTTGATAATTCAATAGACTTTTAGGCTTAAAGATAATTGGAAAATAACAAATCACATCTTTTCTTAGAATAAAATATATATATTTACTACCTTGGTTTGTATAAAAATAATATTGCATATTCAGAATTGGATAAATTATTGTGGAAATTATTAACAGTAAGCACTTAATAGTTTTTAGAAAATAATTATAAATTAATGAGTTATTCTGCCAATACAATAGCTCCCCACCATATACATCAAAATCATAATTTTCTTCACCAGCGTTAGGTATTCTCAAAGATGACCAAATATAAAAATTACGTGTTTCTTTAGGAAAAATACTTTCAATATCCTCAAACTTTTCGTAAAATAAACCGATATCGACTAGCCCTCCTTTAGTTTTTTTTATCCAAATTTTTTCTTCAACCTTAGATATACTTTTCTCATAATTTTTTAGAGAAACTACTTTTAAGGCTTTGATCAACTGAATATATTTGATATAAAATTCTAAAACTATATCATGAACATCTAGTCGAAAAAGTTTTAGAAATAATTTTACCCAAAATCTGGCCACCCATGTTTGGCCTTTGTAGGCTTGAATAATAAAGTCGATATCAGATTTTGGTGATGATGATTCAGAGACTGAAGAACCTGTGAGATATACATTTTTTACTCCAGGCAATATTTTCAGTAAACTTGAAATTTTGTATGCTTTAATCTGATTAAAATACCATGTATTGTTTTTTACATATTTCAACCATACTGGTCTAGTCTTATCCGCTACTATATTAAGTTGTATCCCATAATTATTTGATATATATCTATATTTATCTCGATTAGTGTATTTTGAAGTATAATAAGTCGCATCCGCCGTATAATTTTTAGGTGATATAGTGAATACAAGACTTGGATCTTTCAATATTTGGTCTGCTGCACTTTTTTCTGACTGGGCTGGTAATAAATTGCAATACATAAGGGCATGAACATGTGTTACCCATATATTTCGTGGATAGTAGTCAAATACAAGGTCATGCAAATCCCAAATCATAGCCTAATAATAAGTATGTATCATTAATTTTCGTCAACGCACTATATCTAAATGTTGACAAAACCACTAATTTTAATCAATTTCAAAAGATAATATGTCAGAAAATCCCATAACTAAAACAAGCTTAGATACCATTGTAAAATTTGCTCGCCGAAAAGGCTTTGTACTTCCTTCTAGCGAGATTTATGGAGGGTATGCTGCAACTTATGATTTTGGGCCACTTGGTATCCTTCTCAAAAAGAATATTGAAAATTTATGGAGGTACTGGAATGTAACATCTAGAATCGATATGGTAGAGATCGAAGGGGCTATCTTCATGCATCCAAAGACTTGGGAAGCTAGTGGTCATATAGGCGGATTTGCTGATTTACTCGTTGAAGATACTGTCACTAAAAAGAGGTATCGTGCTGATCATTTGCTTGAAGATGCAGGAATTGTAGAAAATGCGGGCGGTCTATCTCCTGAGCAAATCGATGATTTTATAAATACAAACAATCTCAAATCATCAGACGGTAATACACTTGGAAAAGCCAAAAAATTTAATTTACTTGTAAAAACGCATCTTGGACCAGTCGAGGATGAGACTACTGTAGCCTATTTGAAAGGTGAAAGCTGTGCGAATATATACTTAGATTGGAAAGCTGTACAAGATACTACAAGACGTAAACTCCCCTTCGGTATAGCCCAAATTGGTAAAGCCTTTCGCAATGAAATCACAGTAAAGCAGTTTATGTTTAGAACCCGTGAGTTTGAGCAAATGGACATAGAGTATTTTTGTGGACCTAAAGAAGCTGACAAATTTTACGAAGAATGGAAGCAATATCGATGGGATTTCTACACTAAGTGTTTAGGATTTAAAGCAGAAAATCTCCGATGGAGACAGCATGAGCAAGATGAAAAAGCTTTTTATGCAAGTGATGCTTGGGACATCGAATATAATTTTGGTGAGATGGGCTGGAAGGAAATGGAAGGATTGCACCACCGTGGAAGCTATGATTTAGATCAGCATAGCAAGTTTAGCGGACAAGATTTGCGTTACCTAGATCCTGTAACTAACGAAAGATTTAATCCTTATATTATAGAGTGTTCAGCCGGTTTTAGTCGAGTGTTTTTAGCCAGTTTGTTTGAGAACTATAGAGAGGAATCTTTGGAAAGTGAAATTCGCGTAGTAGCGTCTTTTCCTTATGAATTAGCACCATATAAGATAGCTGTATTGCCACTAATGAAAAAAGATGGACTATCAGAAAAGGCTTTAAGGGCTTACAAAGAGCTACGAATTCAAAATATTAGTTGTAGTTATGACGAAGCAGGAAGTATTGGGAAACGATATCGTAGATGTGATGAAGATGGTACGCCATGGTGTATGTGTCTCGATTATCAAACTTTAGAAGATGACACAGTGACACTTAGGCACCGCGATACTATGGAGCAAATCCGTATACCACTTGAAGATGTACTGGAATATCTAGATGATGAAAAATTTGGAAAATAAGTCGATACTTTAGTTAAACTTAAATAGGTAGAAAAAAATATCTTGTAGTAACTATTTGTTATAATGTATACGAACTATTTAGTTGACAAAGATCAATAAAAAGAATAAAAGTGTAGATATGACTAGTAAGAAAGAAATCTCAATTTCGAAACCTACTCTACTCCAAATTCTCTTAAAAATACCTGAAAATATAGGTACACCTATTAGTCTTATTATCCATACTGTTATCTTTATTGTGTTCTTATCAGCACCTAAAGTTTTTGGGATACCTGCCGATTCTGTAAATATTTTTTTTACTACTCTGCTTAGCTTAGAAGCTATATATCTAGCTATTTTCATCCAGATGAGTATTAATCAAAATAATATTGAAATTCAGGAATTACAAGAGGATGTAGAAGAGATCCAGGAAGATGTGGAAGAAATAGCTGAAGACTTAGATGAAATAAACGAAAATGTTGATGAGATTCAAGAAGATATTGAAGAGGATACAGCAGAAGATGAAAAAATAGTGATACTCGCAATGGATAACAAAAAACAAATAAGTATAAACAACCGAGAATTAGCCGAACTCAAAGTACAATTCACAAAAATTTTGGACGAATTAGAGAAATTGAATAAAAAAATATAAAAGTAAAAAATTGGACTTACCCACGATTCTAATACTTTATAGCGAGTTGAAAATATTTTCCATTATAATTAAGATGTAGACATTATTTGCTTAGCTAGCTTGAAAGTTATTTGACAGAGTATAATTTTTAATCTGTAATAACATATTCTCATTCATTATAATTTAGGTGAAAATCTTGATGGAATCTAGTAATCAATTGGTAGCAATCTATGAAAAACTATCAAATTTGCGGAGCAAAATCTTTTTAAAAAGTACTACAAAGCAAAAAATTGGTTTTATCTTCAATCTATTCGGAGGAAAATATGGTGTATACCGTATTTATGATCACCCTGCAGGAAGAATATACTTGAAAGACCAAAAGTACATATATATTACTCATAAAATTGATATTGCAACAAAGCGAATATTGATCATACTTGGCTTATACGGACATACTTCCACCCTACCAAGTACTACAGATAGTGAAATTATCAGCTTTAATAATCTTATTGATGAAATAAACCTTATTATAATCAAAAAAGTGAAGCTTAAAGATCTAGAAGACTTTACAACTCAATTAGAAAAATTGTATGCTGATAATGAAGCTGCTTAGCCTCAGACACCCCCTACCCACTGATAAATAGCTTAGTGGGTATTTTTATAATACAACTAAAGACCAAGAAGACTTTCAAAATCTCCGTCACAGTTGCCTGATCATCATATTATAAAACTATTTACTGAACATACTTAACATCTTGAATGGTTTTAATATATAGAAAATGAAGATAAAAAAAATCGTTTCTATTAAAGTTTTATTAAAGATAAATATATTTGCACAAAAAAAAGTAATATGATATAATTGGCTATATTAAAGTATCAAAAAATATAAATATCTATAAAACAAAAATAAATATACAATGTCTATTAAACAGCTACCAGCAATTGGAGACTCAAACTGGGGCACAACCCTTAATAGTTACCTTACACAAACTACCGATAACAATAATGGCGGTGCTTTTAATCAATTTGATGATATCAATAATCGCCCTATTAACTTGACTATAGACGATCAAGGTAAAACTTATCTTAATACGCGAAGTGGTAACTTTCATGAATGGAGTGGTACCGAATGGAAAATACTTTGTAAAGATGTAGTTAATGTCTATGACTTCAAGAATTCTGGAACTGATAATACAGACATGTTTGAAGCTGCCATAGCTTACGCTCGAGCTAATATGATGTCTGAAGTTGTTGTTCCTGCTGGAAACTATTTGCTTAATCTTACTATTACTGGATCACCAATTACTCTTCGCGGTCTTGCTAAATCTATCTTAATACTAACTAGCCCATCAGCAGATGACTACGCTATAACCTATAAAGATATTACTGGAGAAGGTATGAAATTAGAAAACTTCACTATTAATGGGCAATATGGTAGACCTGCTGGCCCTTTTGGTAACGGTATTCGCCACATTGAAACAACTTCTAAATATGGTATAGAATTCAAATATATTCGCACTAGTGATTTTAAGATAGGAATTTATAGATCTGGCTCTCAAAATTGCAAGTTTTATGACTGTGCCTTAAGCGGTGAAGTTGCGATGTTAGCAGTTAACAACGGATCTCAACCATCGGGTAATGACTACTATGAAAATGTCGTGTTTATGGGTACTAGTAAATCAGCGATATTTTATAAAAATGACCAAACTACAGATAATATTAATGCAAAATTTAATCACTGTTGGTTTGAAAAAAACTACGGAATTACAATGTATGCCAAAGGTATGGGACGTGGAAATAAAAGCTTTATTTTTGAGCAGACTTGGTACGAAGCTAATGTTCAGCAGCGCTCCACTCCAGTAGTTATTAATGGTGATACATATAATCCTACAGAGCTTATACTTGATAATACTGAAGCAACCTTTTTAAACTGTCTTGGTCATAATGGAATACGACTAACTAACAACTCATATGTTAAATATGATTGTACGGGTTTAAATTCTGAGGGCTTTGAAGTAGATTCTAGTTCGCTTGTAGAAATCAAAGAATCGGCGGGTGAGTCAAACATAAAAGGATATATTGCTGATTTTGGATCTTTCTTTACACAATTTGGTCAAGGTGTAAATACACTTCGCAGCGCTAATAATCGACCTGTGTTAACAAAAGGTTATCAAAATTTATTTAATGATGGAGCACTAGATACCTTACCATTAATAACTGATGTATATGGCGCATCTGGCGTAGTTAACGCATCAATAGTAACTGGTGACAGCATGTATGAAAATAGGTGTTTGAGATTGGACTTTACTGCTAAAGGTGATTCTTGGGGTTTTAATTCAAGTGCAACTCCTAAAAAAGCATATGTATGTTATTCAATCGCTATTAAGTCTTTGGATACCTCTGCATCTAATGTTAATTATGGATTTGCTTACTTAGCAATACCAGGAGGTGTAACTCTTGAAGATAATAGGTGGAGAACATATAATGGTATATGTAAAGCGGATCTTACTCAACCAACTTTCTTTAGAATCGAAAATAATAATCCTGGCGTAGCATCAATACTTTTATCAAAGCTACAATTAGTCGAGTTTGATACTTATCAAGAAGCTGCCAACTATTTTAGATCCGATTTATATGCCCTACCAGCAACCAAAGCATTGATTGCTCATGGTGATTCAATTCCTATAGCTGGTAATGCTACAAAAGGAGATATTATTTACAATACTAACCCAGCAGTTGGTAGTTACACAGGATGGATTTGTACTGTAGCTGGAACTCCTGGAACTTGGAATCTGTTTGGACCAATAAGTGCATAAAATGTTACCTTTTAATTCTGACTGGCTTTAAATAATTAACTAGTTTTATTAAACCATAAACCTGAAGAATTAAAAAAACAAATTAAAAAACAAAGAATACTATGTCAATTAAAACATTACCAATTATAGCTTCTACGAATTGGGGAGATCCACTGGTTAGCTATCTTAATCAAACAATCAATAATAAAAATGGTGGTACTCTCAATAGCTTTGATCAATGGTCTCAAAGACCAACTAACCTAACTGCTTATGATCAAGGACTCACCCTTCTTTATACTCGAACAGGTAATTTTCATGAGTGGACAGGTACTAAATGGAAAGTTCTTAGCTACGGAATGAGAAATAATATTCTTGACTATGGCGATGCTGGATCATTAAACGGTCCAGATCTGAGTAAAGATGATACTGCTATTTTTATTGACTGTTTAAAGCGCGCTGGAAGTCGTGAACCAGCACTGGATGGAATAAATAATAACGGTCATCTATACCTTCCACCTGGGCATTATAGAATCCAAGCAGAATTAGATAGTGATCCAAACATAGTAGGCGATGAAGGTAAAACTTTCATATATGCTATACAGCCTGATGGATATGCATTTACTAAAAACAATATTACCTGTGGACTCAACTTTATCAATCTAGTCTTCTGTGGGGATGGTGGTCCTGCTGGGAAAGGGGTCAAATTTGCCAACGGTATGCGCATTACAACAAACTCGTATGATCTATATTTTGATAAAGTGACTTTTCAAGACTGTAAAATTGGACTAGCTAAAGGGGGAGCCTTATTCACTAGGATTTATGACTGCAAATTTCTGAATAATGATGTTGGAGTTAAAGCTATTTGTGAAGGTCAAGGTCATTCAGGTTTTGACTTTTATCGAAGCTGTATATTTTCAGGACACGAGACTATTGCAGTATATTATAATCAAGCAGCAGGATCATTTTTTGATGAAAATAACACTGTTTTTGAACATTGTAAATTTAATGACAATAAAGGAGCTACGATTTTTGCTGGAATTATGGGCCTTGGAACTAGTGGCTTGACATTTAAACAGTGCATATTTGAAAATAATGCTCAGAAATATGGTCAATTTCTATCGTTTGACGGGCAAGGTATTTTATGTACTGAAATATTTTTTAGAAATGCACGCGGCTGCCTTATTAACTGTAGCACACCAAATGGAATTACCCTCCAAGGTACATTTTGTAAATTAAAGCTCGATGGCACTAATATCGACAGTGTCTACGATAAAATGATAGTTGATCAAGGTTGTTTGATTGATTATAGAGGAGGTGATTCAAAGGGTTTAACTGGTGATTACATAGATAATAGTAAAACTTACTTTAATAGTAACAATAACGAATTCACTTTGGTGCGAACTAGTAATCATCGCGGATTAACCACTAGAAATGTTCCTAACCTAGTAAAATATGGTACTCTTACCACTATGCCAGAACAAGCACAAGTTGATAATGGAGCTACTGCCCAGGTCATTATTAGTGAAGGTTTGTACGATAATAAATGTATTAAGGTATTATTACCAAACAATCTTTCTCAATGGAGATTTCTCTGGACAGATTCAACAAGTAATCACAAAAAATACTTATTTTTCTCTTTTGCTATAAAGTCAAATAATAGCGAAACTCTTAAAATTGGAATTGGCTTTGATAATATTATTAAAAAGGATGTAACTCTTAAAAATAATTTATGGCAAACTTATAATGGTATTTGTACTAATGCAAATCTTGATAGCTATTTTAGAATAGTTAATAATTCTACTGTGGCAGCCGAAGTCTTGATATCAAAGCTTCAGATAGTAGAATTTGATACTTTTCAGCAAGCTTCAGATTATTTTAAAAGCGATATATATGCTATTCCAGATAACTCTCCATTATTATTTAGAGATCAAGCTATACCTACCTCTGGTAAATCTAGACTAGGAGACATACTTTACAATACAAATCCAATAATTGGTACGCCTGTAGGGTGGATTTGCACAACTGCAGGTACACCAGGTACTTATAAAAGTATGGGAAATATAATTTCTAATATTACAACTAATCTACCTAAAATATCAACCGATATTACAGCTAGTACGATCATGCTAACATACCAAATAGAACTCAAAACTGTAGCCATTCCACCAGTATCAGCTTTTACATTATCTGGTGGCAAAACTATTAGTTCAATTACGATTTCAGATAAAATAGTAACTTTAAACCTAGCTTCACAATATACTATTGATGATAATATTACAGTAAGCTACACTTCGCCAAACTCAAATGTTGCTATTCAAGATCAATTTAATAATTCAGCCCTAAGTTTTACTAATTTATATACTATTGCTGGACTGGTTGCAGTGGACCTTAATATAAAAGATGAACAAATTGTTAAATCAGTTTCAAATCAAAATATAACCTCATATACTCTTTCCATACATAACTACGCAAGATACAAAATGATGTCCTCTAATCAAAAAATGGTGGGCGATGGTACAGTAGAGATTGAGGTTGATATGATACAGCCAACTGGTGATGATAAAACTATTTATTTAGGCTTAGCAAACAGGCCTTCTTCAAGAGAGGATGCTAATACTGTTTATTATACAGATTTTGTTGATTTTGGTATATATAAAAATGGTTATGACTATAACTATCCTCAAGATGTGCAATTACCACGTCAAAGTGGAGATAAAGTTAGAATACAGCGCCTATCTGGTACTGTCAAACTTCAAGTAAAAAGGTTAAATACTAACACTTGGATTGATGCCAAAACACTACCAACTCCAATAACAGGAACGTTGTACCTAAAGATCAAGTTTGAACATTTAACTCAAGATTTAAGTGGTAATACAATACTCACAGTTAAAAACATATTTGGGATAGGGCTAAGCTAGTTTTACAAAATAAATTATTAAATATTAACGAACCCTTTATAGATAATATATATTCCATTTTTAAAGTAGTCATTAAACAATTTATTTCGTAGTATACAGAGTAAACTAACAGTAATTAATGAATGTAGCTTTTCTAATTTTGACATAAATTAAATTTTGTGTAATGCTCCTCGACATTATGGCCATACTAAAAAACCAAGAAGACTTGCAAAATTTACGCCACAGCTGCCTAATCCTCATGTCGTGTTTTTATCATTTAGGAAATATGCTAAAACCTGGTATTTCGGCGGGTGAACTTGATCGATTTGCTATAGACTTTATCCGTAAACATGATGCTGAGCCAAGTTTTTTAGGATATAATGGATTCAAATATGCTCTTTGTACATCTATTAACAGCGAAGTTGTACATGGTCTTTCAAATGATGAAAAAATTATTCCAGATAACTGTATCGTAAGTCTTGATCTAGGAGCTATATACAAAAATATGTACTCAGATTCAGCAAAAACATATATTGTAGGTACAGTTTCAGAAAAAACTAAACAACTTGTAGAAACAACAGAAAAAGCACTATTTGAAGGTATAAAAAAAATAAAAGCTGGTAATCGAACAGGTGATTTGGGATATGCTATAAACAATGTAGCTAAAAAAGCTGGCTTTGGTAACGTGCTAGAACTTGGTGGTCATGGAGTCGGATACGCTGTTCACGAAGAGCCATTTATTCAGCACAGCGGACTTCCTGGAAAAGGCGTAAGGCTATTTGAAAACCAAGTAATTGCAGTAGAGCCTATGTTTACTATGGGTAGTGGTAAAGTTGATTTTGATGATACTGCAAGTGATGGTTGGACTGTAAGGACTGAAGATAATTCTTTATCTGCACATAGCGAACACACTATACTCGTTACCAAAAAAGGATGCGAAGTATTGACTGACATACCTTTAGAAAAATTATTGATATTATAGATATTAATTAAAAAAAGGTTATTTTTAGTATAGCGATTATAAGCTTACATTTGTTTTGCTATAAGTACTATTCTTTTTGCAGCATCCAAACCTTGACAAGTATAAATAGTTAGATACTTACCATTTCTCTGATCCTCAACCCAAGTGTCTTCAGGCTTAACAATTAACTTTTCTTCAATAGAATAATCAACTCTCTCACCTCTCCAAATTACATTTATAGTGTCACCTTTATTTACTTTATCCATATTATAAAACGGTCTTACACCATTAAGATACTGATACCTATGACCTGTTATAATCGTATTACCATTATCTCCAGGACGTTTTCCATTTGGTTTAAGCCAAGCACCTTGATCTAAAAGAGATTCACTATCACCTTCTAAAATAGGAATATCAAGTGCTATCGATGGGATAATAATATCGTTAAAATATATTTTTTTAGATATTTCTACTTTTTTCTCTTCAGGTTTAATATTTTTTTCTTGTATCTGAGTTAAGCTATTGTTATCAATTTTTTGTTCATTATTAACGTCCCATTCTTTAGCTGATAAATTGGTGTAATTTATTGTTTTTTTTATATCTTTTAAATAAAAATCTGCTTGAAATTTTTCTGGATGAAATTTTTTGTTATATTCAAATTCTAATGAAGGATAAAATGGGGCAAATATAAAAATTATGCCAAAAACCAAACTCCCTAATAAGTAAATATAAGGGAGTGATTTTCTAGCAATTCTTCTAACAGAATTTTTTGTCATATTGTATTTGAAAATTTTAATGTTAGAAATATAGATAAATTTTATTTGCTTTTCTTAAATCGATTAAAACCAATTGCTCCTAAAGCTAGAATAGCAACGCCAATAAAAGGTAATAATAATAAGTTGTCACCTGTTTTTGTTAATGTAGTTGGTGTTGTAGTTGGTGTTGGTGTTGTAGTTGGTGTTGTAGAAGCTGCAGCTGTAATAGCTGTATTTAATCTCGCAGCCAAAGCACTACTCAAAATAACTTTGTTGATAAGATGTATTCTTCCATTAGAACCAGTTACGTCAGGTGTAGTAACTATAGCATTTTGAGTTGAAGCATTTAAAGTTACATTACCCACACCAGTTGAAGATAATGCTATTGCGTCGCCCTGTAAAGAATTTGCTGTTGTTAGTGTTTGAGCTGTTGCAGCACTTACATTTCCACTAACTACATGATATTTTAAAATATCGCTAAGTAAAGTGGCGTTAGCTGGTAAAGCAAGAACATTTAAAGTGTTAGTTCCTAATGCATTAAAAGCATCATTTGTAGGAGCAAAGACGGTGAATGGTCCAGTAGTTGATAATGGTGCTACTAAATTAGTCGCTGAAAGTAAACTTACTAAAGTAGAAACACTAGGAGTGCGAGTTGCAATTTTAGTTATATTTGTATAATCAGCAACAGCATTGGTTACTCTAGTAGAGAGCGCTGAAGAGAGGATAACTTTATTAATTACATGCACATAAGCATTTGTAGCAGCAACATCTGCAGTAATCACTGTAGCATTTTGAGTTGATGCATTCAAAGTTACGTTACCTGCTCCTGTTGAAGAAATTGCAATAGTATCACCTTGAACCGATGCTCGAGTGGTTGGACTCACAGAAATAGCTGTTGCAGCACTGATTTCTGATCCTGGAATTACATGATATTTCAAAACATCAGCTAATAGGGTTACATTAGAAGGATCTAATAAAGTATTTACAGTATCTTGTCCTAAAGCTGTAAAAGCTGCATTACTTGGAGCAAAAATAGTAAATGGTGCTGGTGAAGATAGTGAAGATAGCGTTGACACTAACCCAGCAGCGGTAACAGCTGATACAAGAGTAGAAAGACTCGGAACTCCTTGAGCTACCACTATGGCATTTTGTGTTCCGCCTGGAGCAGCTTTTAATGGTATTTGAAATCCTCCAATAATGAAAGAAGATATAATGAGTGTTGGTATAATTTGTTTGAATTGTAACATATATAATTAAAATACTTTGAGTTTAATTTAATTTTATATCAAAAATAAACTGTTGTCAAATTATAGTAGAACCTGTGTATTTAATCCTCTTTTCATTTCTTCTGACATACATTCTAATAGCTGCAAGTAAGGTCATGGTTTCTAAGCTTGATAATGTCCTTTCATAATTCATATTCAATCTTCTGTATTTTTGTAACCATGTAACTGTTCTTTCTACGACCCATCTTACTTGTTTGATACACTCTGCAATGTAACCACACTGTTGTTTCCATAGATCCTACTGTCAAGCCCCCAATTCCCTACACACACTTTTTACTCTCTTTTAAGATATTTTGCTGATTGTTTTGTTCCCATGTTTGTTTAAATTGGTGTAGTGACATTTTAAGACTTGTATGGATTCTGGTTATGTTATGGTAGGTGATATGTTTGCTGATCTCGTTTGTTAATTCTAATGTGGAGTTAAATCTATTGATATTGCCTAACTCTAGTTTAAATTGACTGTAGAAGCTTTCTTGAAATTGTGTACTACAACCTCTTTGGTGTAAATATCAATGACTGTAGCTAAATAGATCCAGATACCTCTAAATCTTAGATAAGTAAAGTCAGTAGCCCATATTTGATTTAGTTGGAGCTTGATTGGTGTATTTGTAGAATCAGACTCTTTTACTTATAGTAGATATTGTTTTACCTTGTTATCATATGGCTACTGTATATTACACCCATATCCTGAGGCTTGTAAGGCTTTTTACGTCTGTATCTACACCTGCAGATACCTTTACCACCTCTCATAGGTTGGTTTGTTAAATGATTGTGAGAAATACTGGTCATAGAAAAATACATATTCTGTTAGTAAGAATATATGTTCAGTATATGGGGTTCTGTCCAGGACTCATATATATACTTTGAAAACAGATTAAGTTAAGTTCTGGTAATATATTCTTTCCTAGCAGATTGAATACAACACAGAACTCAATTGTTTGTACACAATAAATGTATAAGGTGTGGATTAACTAGACAGACCTCAACATACAGTAAGTTGACATTAACTATAGCACACACACCATTCTCAATTCTTCTTTGCCTTTACTTAGATTTCTTTGTCTTACCATATCCGTAGTATACTAGTACTAGTAATACTGGAATAATAGCTAGAGCAAGTTTATTAAATCCACCAGTTCTTATCGTAGTTGTTACTAATGCTAGTGGATTACATTTATCCGTTATGTTAGCTATGTAAGAATCAGTTTTTGTAGTTGGTTT
>JACMQI010000012.1 GCA_014377045.1 candidate division SR1 bacterium | reverse complement strand
TCAAAACTGTTCTATCAAACTTTTAAACTCTAAATGCTCTAATAAAGCTATCCTACTATCCTACTATCTCAAGAATTCTAATCCTAAAAAGAGACACCTATTTTTTCTTTTCTTCATAAAAGTCTTCTCTTAAATAAGTCTTAAAGGAGAGTCAGGTCCTTTGAGCTCAGCTTTGTAAACCATGTGGAGAAGCTGTTGGAGGAGGTCAGTATGACGATGGCTACGGGCACAGTATAGGCAAATAGAGCTACTTGTTGGTTTTGACTGGCAAGACCTATGCATATGGTATGATATGTATTAATGTACATGTTAATGAAAAGTGATCAGTAAGACGTGATGTGAAATAATCAGTCAATTGCTATATTACCTGTGAAATAATCAGTCAATTGCTATATTACCTGTCATACAAGGATAGTGTATAATAAAAGGATTGTATACATTATAATCCATACACAAAAAGTATGTACCTATTTGCTCTAAAAAAGACTTTCCAGATATCATCTCTTGAAACATACCAAACATAAACATACTCATAGCTATCCTTCCATTTAATTTCTCAGCAGTAGCAGTAAATCCAAATAAACCAGAGGCGTCTTTTTGAGTAGAAGGGGTAGCTAGTTTAAAATTAGGAGGAAATTCTACTTTCTTGTCATTTCTATTTTTATTATTAATTACTATATTTAATGCAGTTCTTGATCTTTTGTGGATTATACCATTCGTATTCAAAGGATTTGAGCTAAATGCTCCAATGTAGGTAATTATTGATATCAATAGTAATACTTTAAAGACTAACGTCATTATTATAGCACAAAAAATAACTGTCTTACTTACTCTTAATAATTTATTTGTGCTGAGAATACTAGAATTAAATTAATTAAAGCAAAAAAATGTTTGAAATTTTATGATCAAACCAAAAAAACAAGCAGGTAGGAAACAATAAGAACCACAATAACACACACTAGATATGCAGTGTTCTTATTCCTTTCCAAGCCAGTCTTTCTAGAACAATGTAAGTTAACTATCATCATATTTCCTAGTAGCTAGATTATTCGAAATTCGATGCATAATGGGCATTTCAAATTTAATGGAGGTAACGTCATCGAAAAACACAAGTCACACGTACTCACCTTGGAAAGGAATATGGGTAAAGTGTAAAAAACCCCCCCAAAAAACCAAACGCGTTATTTTAAACGAGATAAAAAACAAACATCCATCTGTGTGGGTTCACGTTTTAGAACCGCCGACTAAAATCCATAATAGTATTGAAAACCGACAAACCTCGTATAATCCCGAATATGGGGATTTAGTATGCGTATCTAGTTTTAGCTCTTTTAAAATACTACTAGTTAACCGTGTAAGTTTGATAGAGAACTAAATTTCCTGTATTAGTTACACGGTAAAAAAAATTTTATTTGTTCACGTTATTAAAAACTCAATTTTTTTGAATCAACCCATTTAATGAGCTAATGTTTCAATGTAACAACTCCTTTGTTTAAAGTAAAATGTTCCGATTTATGGAAACCTATTTA
>JACMQI010000011.1 GCA_014377045.1 candidate division SR1 bacterium | reverse complement strand
TATATTACTTGATTATGAAACTTCAAGCCGTCACTAAATACTTAGGCATATTCCTTTCTATAACTATAGCACTTACAACTGGTTATTTTTACGGTGTTCGTGATAAATACGATAACAAACAAGACAATATTGATATTGTTGGACCTAACCTAGCTATTCAAAACTCACTTTCTCAACTACAAACAAAAGATATACTAGGATTTGGTGAAAATAATACTATCAAATCTTTTGGTCAGTTTTACTATAATATTCGTAGCGATAAAACAACAGAAGTATTATTTTCTTTTAATAATGTCCCTTTATCTGTAATTCAAGCTAACGGAAAAATGGAAAAAAGTATTCCTAATCAGCTAAATATTGATCTGGCACGCAAAACTATTGATGGCCTGAGCTATATTTATGAAAATATCGGTAAAATCACTTTTGACGAACCAAAAGCTGACGGAGGAAGAAATGGTAAATTTTCTACAGTTATAAAACCTATCAAAACTGATAAAGAATTAGTACCAAGCCTTACAAGTGTTCAACGCATAGTTTTTAGACCGATTAAATCAGAAGATAACAATATTTTTAAAGATTTAGATACTGATATTCCACCGGTTGATAGAGATGCACCTGCACCATATTTCAAAATAAAATTATAGTAACTGTTTATAAATAAGTTATACACATTTTGCATTTTTCACTAAATTATTAAAAAAACAACTTGTTTATTTTTACTTTATTTATGGGACAAATAAGCTTATTACTACAATAGTTCTTGACGACATCTTTAAAATTCTTTATAATATAGTCAATAGCTCCTGCTATTTATTTTAAAGACGATCCACCAAGAAAGAAAAGAGTATTAAAATCATTTAGTATTTTTCTCTTTCCAGCTAACTCCCCTTACCTACGCCACTGATACGCTAGGTATAAACAAAAATAAAAATATTTAAAAAATAAATTTGCAAAAATAAAAATTTTAAAAAGTAGGCTGGAAAACTTGGATGTATCAGTTCCAAATATTACGGTTATATTTTAGTATGTTTTGTGTATTCTGTGGTTTTAGATTTCTAGAACGACAAAATGCCACAGCTAAATTTACCTAACAAAGGGGACGTTAGCTCAATTTATTTGTTTACAGGAAAGGGGCTTAACGCCCCTTTTTCTTTTGCCCAAAAACTTAATAAAAGCCTATTTATGCGGTATATTTAATTTATTCTTTAGCTTTGCGTATACTTTTATGGGTATTGACAAAACTTCAATCAGAAGTTAAAGATTCAAAAGAATCTGTTTCAAAATTGGAGACAAAAATGTTTTCAGAACTTGATAAAAAATGTGATCTGGCATAAATGAATTTAAGGTTTGATAGCGTAGATCAAAGATTCGATAGTATCGATAACACACTCAAACGTATGGAAAGCAAGCTAGATTATGTTGACAATACGCTTAACTTAGCTGCTCAAGATCTAGCTTTTATCAAAGGCAAAGAAGAAGCAAAAAGAGAAATGCTTTCAAAATAGCTAATATCTAATCTGCTTTATTAGCTAACCAAACAAACGACCTGTACCTTATAGGTCGTCTTTTTTTGTGCAATTGTTGAAGTTGAAACAAGACATGTCTCCCGCCTTGCAGGTGCTCCATTGTAAAAGTAGAATTTCAGTATTACTAAATTATAGAGTTGAATAATCCAAACTTTCCTTTTACAAAGGTATTGCGACGATAGTTGACGAAGTATTGTTTTAGATTACTTATAGATGACAAAACTTGACAAAAGCTTATTTTTGAAGTTAATTTAGATTATCAATCTTTCATAATCTAGAGTTTATTTTTCATGGAAACTGTACCAATTCGAACCGTAGTCGGTATCTGTACTGGATTTTTATCAATTATCGGAGGTATTATCATTTGGAGTTTGACAAAATTGCAAAGCGATATCAAAGATAATAAGTCTGATTTCACTCAAAAGCAAAAAGATATGAAAGATGAGATTAATAAAAAAGCTGATTTAGCCTTAATGGAATCAAGATTTAATTCTGTTGACGCAACTTTAAAACGTATAGAAGGTAAATTAGATTCGGTACAAACTATGCAAATTTCTGCATTGGAAGACCTGGCTTTCATAAAAGGTAAAGAAGAAGCAAGAAGAGAAATGCTTTCAAAATAGCTAATATCTAATCTGCTTTCTTAGCAATACAAACAAACGGCCTGTAGCTTACAGGTCGTCTTTTTCAAATTTTTTAAACTTTACAGTCTGCATTTTCTGAGTTATATTTGTATTAGTTTCTTATTCAAATAAGTATGTTATCACCAAACAAAGCACAAATAGATAGGATTGATATAATCCTTCGAGGCAAGCATACAATACAAATCCAGATTGGAAATTGCTATCTATAGGATTTCAAGAATCCGACAATGACCAAATTACTGTGTTTGTACTTTTAGTTGACAAAGACAACACAACTATGTATTACCAAACAGATGACAGAAGAGGATATTCATATGGCATCATCAGATAAAGAATTTCAACTCGAAAAAGCAAGAAATACAGTTTGGGAGCAAATTCAAGCAAATGGAGGCATAGCAACTTTTATTGAAAAAGCAAAAAAAGAAGATAGACTCAGTATATTCCAACCGTTACCAAAATAAACTTATCTAAATGAACAAACGACCTGTGTCTTACAGGTCGTCTTTTTATATATTTCTAATTTATAGAATCTGAAGGTAAAAGCAATGTTTTTTTATATTTAGCATAAGTGTATAAAAGCTCTATTGCGATTTGTAGCAGTGTTGCCTGAGCTGAATAGTTTTGTTTATAGTCGGTAATTGCGTTAAATGCAATTGATGATGTAACAATTCTAAATGATTTGGGATCGAAGTTGTTATCAATTTCGTTACTAGTATGAGATCCATAAGTATTTCTAAAAAAAGAAATATATTGCTGTCTATTCATCTTTCCATCAATTTTTTGCGAAAGAAAACGATTTATAGGTATTCGTTCTAATAATAAATTACTGCCCTTTGGCATGACCTTATCGTCTTTGAATGAAGTTAAATATGTATGATTGACCGCAGTAATTATTTGGTCATCGACCACATTATTATCAATAACCACCTTTACTCGTGATCCATCGGGCATACCCATACTTTCGTACTGCGGAATTGACGTAATAAAAATATAAAATCTACTTTTTATGTTTAATTGTTGCAGTAGTGAGATTTGAGGTTTGCTTGAATTTTTGTTTGAATCTATCAATATAACATATAAAATAGTTGCGATTTTACCACATTCGATATTTAATCTAGTTTTATTAGAGTCACCTGATTCTAACATAAATTTAGTTTTTTCTACTAATGATTCCAAATCATTAATTTTAAAACTAAGTTCTTCATATATTTCGTTCAGTTTTTTTGAAATTTTTCTTTGTGTGTGTTTTATGCTCATATTATACCTGCCTTGCCTATTTTAATTATTTTCAATCACATTAATCTCCTCGTCAGTCAATCCATATAATCGATAAACCTCTTGATCTATGTGATTATCCACGCTATTTGCTTCATTTTCGATTGCTAACAGCTCGGTTTTCTTGGTGGTGTACCAGCTGTGTAGCTCTTCTTTCTGAGTCAAAGTGAGATTGCTAAGCTTAGATACCATATCAGTATACTCTGGCAATATTTTTTTGATTTCTAGACCATAATTGTCCTTTAGAAAACCCTTGATACCCTGCTCACGATTGTGCAAATCAGCTTTGAGTGCCATGATCTTATCTACCATCATTTCTAGTTTTTCTTGCTCTTCTGGTGTAGCTTTCGGAATAGGAGTATTTTCAATAAATATCTTTCGGTATTCAAATCCATTTTCAC
>JACMQI010000010.1 GCA_014377045.1 candidate division SR1 bacterium | reverse complement strand
TTAAATAATTACTCTCCTAACTCTTTAACCTTTTTATGTATAAATAAAGGTTTTGCTAATGGAAGTTTACTTGGAGCTACACCAAATCTTAGCGTTGTACATGGTGGTGTAGGAGATAGTGTAGTAAACGACAGATTTTGTGGCCCAAATGAGATTGGTCAAACGTGGGATGGGTTTGGAAAAACTAATCCTTTTTATCCAGCAGGTGCAGGTCATAATGACCGAGTTCGTATTTGTTCTCAATTCACTTATCAAGCTTCAGTCCCATACTGTCCTACAGGAAACAAAGGCTCCGATATAGGTTTACCTCAATATCAGTGCTATCAAACACAAGCACCTGCACCCTGTCCATCTGGATATACCTATAATTCAAGCAATAACATATGTGAGCAAAGAACAGTAAAAGAAAATATTTATACGTGTCCTTCTAGTTATGTGGATATTGGAGGAACCCCACCATGTATTCGTTATGTTTCGCCTATCAGCACTTGTCTTGCAGGGTTCACATATAGTGGAACTCAGTGCGAACAAAGAATAGTGAAAGAAAACATAAATGTGTGTCCTTCTGGCTATACAGATGATGGCGGAACCCCACCATGTATTCGCTACACACCAGCTTCAGGATCTAATTGTCCTACAGGATACACTTTAAACGGAGTTCAGTGCGAACAAAGAACAACAAAAGAAAATATCAGTGTTTGTCCCTCTGGCTATACGGATGATGGTGGGACTCCACCATGTGTAAAGGTTACTGTTATAGGTAGTAGAACGATAACAGTGGCTCCAACTGCTGGATATTTTGGATTTCCGACAAATTCTGCATCACCACAGGACTTTGAAATGGGTAAAAAACACTATTTACACTTAGTTGAATGCTCCGAATATTCTTCTGCCTCAAACATAAGCACATTTAATATTAATTCAGCTGGTCGATTGGCGAATACAGGTGTTTTCAACGTACCTTCAATAACTGCAAGTTGTGTTTCCCCCCAAACTATTAATAATGCTAATGTGCAAAGTTTAGATATCCTGGCTAATCGATATTTACATTTAGTTGAGTGTTTTCAGACTTACACTAACGGTGATATACAAACTTTTAATACATCTGTACCAAATCAAATTAATAATACAATTGTTAATAACTTAGCTTCTATTACACCTAGTTGTACTTCTAATAAACCAATAAATAGCTCATCAGTAGAAACGATAAATCTTTTTGGTAATCGATATCTCCACCTTGTAGAGTGTTTTGAATCAAGTGTAGCCGGAGACAAAAATACTTTTAATATTGATTCTCCTAATCGTAGTGCAAACACAACTGCTAATAATAATCCTACATTTACACCTATTTGTAGTTCTCCTAATAGCATAACACAATCTGTTGTCGGAAATTTTGATATGTTGGATACCTCGCGTGGATATGGTTATATAGAGTATAAAATGACTTCAAATCAAAATGCATTTGGATTATATGGAACAAATGCGAGTTTAACAGGAAATTTTGGTAATGTAATTTCTGGAGGAGAAAACTCTATAGATATTATAACATGTTCTTCAAGATATCCTAATAATTGGCAAATAAACTTGACTTTAACTGACGCTGAATTACGTTCAGATCAGGACTTCACATGTAATTACCAACCAAAAATATGCCCTATTGTATTTTATGACTTAAATGCCGATGGTATTCAATCCACAGGAGAAGGCAATGTTTCTGGACAAACAATAAGCCTATATCGTGAGAATGGTATAGATTTAGTTTCTTCTATTATAACAGACACAGCAGGTAACACATGCTTTAATAGCATTGCTGGAGGTGGCAATATTTATAAAATTATAGATCCAAATCCACTTACTATATATAATACAACTGGAGGACAAATAAGGCAGGTAAGTGTAGCTTCCAATAACGTTAGAACCAATGTTAAATTTGGATATACTAATGGTATCTTAACTTTGGCTACACCACCAAGTGTTTCTTTTCCAACAATAAATACATCTTCTTCTCCACAAACAGTTTGTACCTCTATCAATCCTATAGTGGTTTTAGATACAAGAATTAGTCAGACTGGGTGGTCTGTAACAGGTGTAGTTGATAATTTTTACGCTGCAAATAATAACAACACTCTTTCTGTAGTAAATAAATTTAGATCTAGTCCAGGTAGTGTTAGTGTGATTTCTGGACTAACTGGACCACAAGGTGGTGTTAACAAAACTGTTACTGCTACCGATGATGCTTTTACAGTGTTTTCAGTAAATAGTGGGCAAGGCAGAGGAAATTATAGTATAAACCAAGATATTTGCCAAGATTTAGACCCATATACTGCCACAGGTAGTTACACAACGGTAATTACGTACACTATAATTTAATAAAATAAATATGATTCATAAATATCTCTTTAAAAATAGTATCACTTTCTACTTAGCAGTCATTATTTTTTGTGTATCCCAATTCGTATTTCTTCAGGTTAACGCTGCGCTTATCGTTACGCCTAAAAATGCAAGCGAAGAAAAAGCCATGTTTTTTAAAGCCAAACCTGGTGAAGTTATTTCAGAATCCTTTGATGTAATTAATACTGATGTAACGACTTCAAATTTTGCTTTACAAATAAATGACATTTCAGTGACTAACGAAGGTACTATAGCTTTACTGCAAAATACTGAAAAAAATAAACAACTAGCGAGCTGGGTAGAAATGTTAACAGGTAATATTGCAGTTGAGCCTAATGGCAAAATCAATGTTCCAATAAAAATTATCGTTCCTGCAAATGTTAAAAACGGTGAATATGGAGCAGGTATTACATTAACTATACAGAGTACTGATAAAACTGGAGCTAGTGTAAAAAATACTATTCGAAAAGGCTTAAAATTATATCTGCTTGTACAAAATGAAGGATTACCTATTCTTTCTTCTACTGTTAGCAATTTGAACATATTGAATCCCAGTGCACCTGATAAAGAGAATCTTCAAAAAAAGCTAAACTTTTGGGATAAAAATAATATAGTTTTCAGCTTTATAGCTCAAGATACAGGAAATATTTTTTCTGTTATAAGAGGAAAGTACACAATTAAATATGAAAACAGTGATGAAAAAACAGGTGAATTTACTACAAATATGGTACCAAATATAGGTGAAAAAGAATATTTTATTTCAACTAATTTACCCTATAAATCAAGTAAAACTAGTATTAAACTAGATTATACAGTGGAAGCTTTAAACAATCTTGAAATTGGTGAAACAATAAATGAAAATGTTTCAGGTAGTTTAGAAAGTTATATAGACGTAAATAATAAAGCTGTAGCTCAGTTTAGAGGAA
Source organism: candidate division SR1 bacterium (assembly GCA_014377045.1). Lineage (GTDB taxonomy): Bacteria > Patescibacteriota > JACMRA01 > JACMRA01 > JACMRA01 > JACMQI01. The sequence goes on along the minus strand of JACMQI010000010.1, from coordinate 43,026 downwards.
TAGATAAAACTCAGGATCCAGATTATTCAGAAAGTAGAAAAATTAAAGTAGCTAAAAATTTGATTATTATCTTGATTTCAATTATTGGATTTTTTGCAGTAAGAAAAGCTATTAAAAATGATAATAATAGTATTACTAAAAAATAAAAAATGGAATTGAATAAATTAGGTTTATACTTTATTTTAGGTAAATTCAATGTAAAATTTCGCTTTATTCAGAGCTGAAAAATGGTTAATTGATAACGGTTTTTTTTTTTGCTTTTGAGCAATTACGAGATTATAATATTTTAACTAGTAGTAAATTTCAAATCCATATTAATTCTCTTAAATATACGGTAATTAGTATACAACAAAGTATAAATACTCCTGACTGTACTGAAGATTGTCACTTATTATACTCTTGGCAGCTAAAACCTGAATATTGTGACCAGAAAAGTGATTTTATTGATGATATTTATGAATTTGAATGTAAAACTCTATCTTTTTACAATTATAAACATAAAATAGAAGATATAAGTATTATTAAAATTGAGTCATATAGTAGACCAAAATTTGAGTTTCTAAGAAGTCTTTATTTATTATTTACTGAGAAAACTTCATTTTTTCATTGGAAAGAACAACCACATATGTTACTTTTAAGTAATAAAGAATGGTTTAGAAATGATAATGACCATGTAGAAACAAGTAATAAAAACTAAGAAGCGCGATAAATAAACTTGGTCTTAACCAAGTCAACTTTGCACTACAATTTTAATAAACTCATACTCATTAAGTAGTAATAAGCAAACGGTAAGCATTTTTTTGTGCCCATTGACAAATATAGGCTTTTAATTCATATTTTGGCTATGTCAAATCAAAGTTATGGAGCTGCAGAAATCACCGTACTCGAAGGATTGGAAGCGGTTCGTAAAAGACCAGGAATGTATATCGGAAATACTGGAAAAGAAGGTTTGCATCGTTGTTTGGGTGAGATTTTGGATAACTCCGTTGATGAATACATGGCAGGTCATGCCACTCAAATCAAGGTAGTGCTTCGTAAAGATGGCTCCGCTCTCGTATCTGATGATGGTCGCGGTATTCCCACTGATATTCACCCAAAAACTGGTAAAACAGCTATCGAAACTATTATGACGGTGCTTCATGCTGGTGGTAAATTTAGTCAAGAAAACTATCAATTCTCTGGTGGTCTACATGGTGTAGGTGCCTCTGTTGTAAATGCACTTTCTACTGAAATGGGTGTGTGGGTTCATCGTGATGACAAGATCCATTACTTAGCTTTTTCTAAGGGAAAAACAAAAGGAGAAATCGATGTTTTTGATGTATCTCTCGCAGGTCAAAGGGTTCCAGTCGTAGAACATATGGTAGCAAAAAAAACTGGTACAACTACACTTTTTTATCCTGATTTTACTATATTTGAAGCTGTAGAGTTTGATTCTAAGCAGATTAGTGAAGGTCTCAAGCAAACCGCATACTTGAATAAAGGTCTTAAGATCAATTTTGTAGACGAAAACCTAAATACAGACGAAGTATTTTGCTTTCCTGAAGGAATATTGACTTATTTACAAGATATTACAGCAAAGGATACACTACAAACACCATTAATTCAGTTTGAAGGCAAAACTCCAGATTTTCAGCTTGAAGTTGCGATGACATATGGGTCTGATTATAACGAAAAATTATTTGCTTTTACTAATGGTATTATCAATCCTGAAGGAGGTATGCATGTTACAGGCTTTAAATCTGCAATGACAAAGCTTATTAACAGCTATGCCCAATTAAAGGGTTTTTTCAAAAAAGATGAGCGGTTTACAAGCGACGATTTGAAAGAAGGAATACGAGTAATTTTATCTCTTAAAATGGCTGATCCTCAGTTTACTTCACAGTCTAAAGTAAAACTCGGCTCTACTATTGCACGCACACTTACCGATAAGATGGTGACTGAAAAACTCGGTACATTTCTAGAAGAAAATCCAAGTGTAGGGCAAAGTATTGTAGTCAAAGCTCAACTTGCTATGAAAGCTCGTATTGCTGCAAAAGCTGCTCGTGAAAGTGTTTTACGAAAAGGTGTACTTGAAAGTATGGCTCTTCCTGGTAAACTTGCTGATTGTTCAGAAAAAGATCCAGCAAAATCTGAAATTTATATTGTAGAGGGAGATTCGGCTGGAGGCAGTGCTAAACAGGGACGTGACAGGCATACCCAGGCTATTTTACCACTTCGCGGAAAAGTATTAAATACCGAAAAAGCTACATTAGATCGTATCATGAATTACGAAGGTATCAAAAACATGATCATTGCCTTTGGTACTGGGATTGGAGATAAATTCGATATTGAAAAACTCCGTTACCACAAAATAATCTTGATGACAGATGCGGATGTTGATGGAGCTCATATCACTACGCTCCTTCTTACGTTCTTATATCGGTACATGGCTGAATTAATCGAAGGTGGATATATATATATGGCTCGACCTCCACTTTATCAAATCAAATGGGGCAAAAAAGTAGAATATGTCTATTCTGATCTCGAAAAGGATGCGTTAACTGAACGGGTAAGAAAAGAAAAATCTGACAAGAGTGAAGGGGAGAGTAGAGATGTCAAATTTGAAATTCAACGCTATAAGGGTCTTGGTGAAATGAATCCAGAACAACTATGGGATACTACTATGGATCCAGCACATCGTTTATTATGGCAAGTTACAGTTGGTGAAGCTGCTGTTGCGGATAAAGTCTTCGAAGATCTTATGGGTAGCGATGTAGATCCACGTAAAAGATTTATCGAAGACAATGCTGTTTTTGCAGAAGTGGATAGTATTTAAGATATAAAAAACCAGTTAGTGCACCCCTTTTGGTATTTTTTATTTCAAATACATAAAACTATTGATATGTAAAGGTATAACAAAAACCAAAAATTAAAAGCAAAATCTAGATTTTTTCCCTTCTTTTCAATTTAATAACTATTATTTTAATCTGCTTTATTACTCTTAACACCTCTCTATTAGTGTGTTCACAAATAGCTACAAATGCCTCATTAAATATTTTAGGTAGATCATTGACTTGTGTATACAGGTGATAGCCTAGACAGCGATGATATATGTTTAAATGCTGATATCACTACAACAATGAATAGTCCAGGATTTCAAGTAATCAAAAAACTTGTAACATGTAACACAGACGAAAATAGTATTTTCCTTGGTTCTATAAATGTAGCTCTAGTAAGACAAAATCCATCGACATTAATTCATGATATGCTTTTTAACGATCTTAGAGGTCAAGCTATTTAGGTCTGTACAATTACTACAGAGATATCGAATTTAGTAGATTACAACAATATTGCAAATATTATCGCGTTAGGTACAAATCTAGATAGAGCCCTAGCAGTACTAGATCAAGGAGCGATAACCAGTGTAGCTGTTAGCAATGCTGGGTCAGGATATAAATCGGTACTTGAGATAACTTTCGTAGGATGTAATGGATTTGGAGTAACATCAGCAGTATTAAATGATATGATAACAAAGATTGGTGTAAAAAATTATGGTACAGGGTATACTTCAGTGCCTATAGTGGTAATCATACCAATAAACGGAGGAACTAGCGTAGTAGCAACTACAAAAATCATTGAGACTGGCTCAAACATAAACCCGGCAAATTTTTTAGCAGAAGATAAAATTTCTGCAACTTTAGATCCTTCTATCGGAACTATATCAAAAATTAAATCAAATCTAATTACAAACTCTTCAAATTTTGTGACAGGCTCCAAAGCTCTAATTACGGATCCAGCTGTACAACATACTCTGTTCAGTAACACATCAATTGTACCATAAGGAAGGTATGATTTAGGCAAAACAATTTTTGGTTTGAGAGTTCCTGTATATCTTTCATCTGGAGATTACAGCACAACAATAACCCAGACGATTGTAATCGATAGCGGTATAGTTAATACTTCGCCAGTAATTAGTAATAGTTATGCATAACCACCGGGAAACAATACTATTTCTTTTCCTAGATTTCATTTTTAAAATCTTTGCACCGATGCAGATTATAACCCAATAGTATCTATAAAGATACCGTCTTTTCCAAATTAGGGCACACTTAAACTCAACGGTGTTGATGTATTTGCGAATCAAGTAATTTAAGCATCAGACTTAAATGGTTTGGTTTTTACATTACCATTTCAAGTATATAACCAGAGCTTGAACTAGAGTGTTAACGGTGGAATTATTGACACAATCACAGTAAATGTAATTATTACAATTTTATTTGCTGAAGTTTAATTATTTCCTCCGGCGGCTTGCAACATGGACATAAGATCACCAAGACTACCAGTTTCTTGCATTTTTTTGACAACTTCTGCCTGTACTTTAGATACAGCATCCTCTATAGCTTCCATTATAGATTTTGCTAATAGCGTGTCTTCCTTACTTTGAGAAGTATAGTTTTCATAAACAAAAGTAATAAGACTTGGGTCAATTTTTATTTCTACCACTTTTTGATCACCAGTAAGAATTACAGTTACTTTACCATTTTTACTTACACCTGCAACACGTACAGAATTAAGTAATTTTTGTAATTTTTCTTGTTGTGCTTTCATTTTGTTCGCACCTGCCAAAGCTCCTGCTGTATTTTTGATTCCTTGAAACATAAAATTTAGTTTTAACTAAAATATTTTATAGTCAATCTTTTATTTTGTCAAGCTGTAACAAGGCTTAATATTCCAAATTTCATTTTAGAAATAATACTGTAACTTATTAGCACTGCTAGTAATAGTAATTGAAATTCAGGTGAAATGGTTGATCGATATAAAGCAGGAGAAGACTTGGTAGAAAATGACTGAAATTTTACTTCTGGGATTGAAACTTTATTTATAACCAAGTTTTCGACAGGTTTAAATGACATTGATGGTATTGTGAAGCTGACTGAATCAATCAAATTTATGGCTACATTTTTTGAAAACGTTTGCGATACTAATATAGGGCTAACATTAGGTGAAATAACGATATTCGTTTCAGGTACATTTACAATACTTTGATTTTCTTGAATAGCAGGATATAAAGCGGATATTGCATTTGTTTCTAATGATAAAGGCTCAGAATTAACCTGGGTTTGAGTCTGTGCAGGCTCGATAATTTTGACAGGAGTAGGCTCTTGCTTAACTAAGGGTCGAATTGGTATACCAGGAGTTCCAAAATCTAGACTACTACCACTATATGCTTCGTTTGATAAGCTACAAATAGCCTCTTCATCGCATTCTAGCGAGTGCTTGATTCCACCCTTACTTGATACTCCTAGAGCTCTTATATAGTTATCATTCTTTTGAATTTGCGAGACGATACTACCTGTTTCATTAATTAATTGTACGTTAATATAATTTATCTCATTAGTTTGAGTATTGCTAATATTAGTTATATTATAATTAGTGAGATTCGATGCACTGTAAAGATTTGTAAATTTAGTATTTTTTACTCCTATTACGAAAGGAAAATTCGCAGGAATGATACCTGTTAAAGCCACAGTACCTGACTTAGAGCTATTTGGCATGTTGAGCTTCCAGTTGACTAGGTTAATAGGATTATTTGTGGAATTATATAATTCTATCCATTTGTCACCACCGCTTACTGAACTACCATTATAATTTATCTCACTTATGTACACAGAGTTTGCTCCATAAACATGAGGAGTAAAAAGAAAATTAGCTATAAAAATAATTAATACCCCAAAAAGGGAGATAAATTTGACCATATGATGAAGATTGATGATTTAATACAAAATATTTTTATAGTAATTGTCAAGCTATCTGTATCAATTTATAAGTTTTTGTATAATCAGCTTTGACAAAAAAGCATAAACAGCTTAAACTTACAATTAATACCCATATTCTAGCCACTTGTATGCTTTTCTCACTTACTAAATTTATAAGCCAACCTATAATTACAAGAATAATTGTTTTAGCTTTTACTAGTCTCACTATTCTTGGTTCTGCTGCTTCTTGCGGGATTCCTGGTCTAAATATTGGTAATTCTAATGCTTCTCCCAAGATTTTAGGAGTGCTCAAGCAAGATCCAAATTTTATTCTCAAGGACGGTACAAAGCGAGATGGTTTTGGCACTATAAATGCAGTAAAACTTCTCAACGGACAAGTGCAAACAGACGGGTTAAATCAAATTTCAGGTTTACAGATGATTCAAACAGGAAAAAATAATTTTTATTTATTAAATAGTACTAGAGGGCTTTTCAAAAGCTATACAACCCGAGAAATAAACAATCAAAAACTTGATACTGATGTGCTAGTTTGGGAAAGAAAATATATTTATCCTATTACCCAAAACGCGTCAGTTGAGGAAGTGACAAATCTTATAAATAAAAACAATACATTTGTAGCAAGCAGCATGGCAGTTAACCCTACAAAACCTGAAATCATATATTTAACTGGTAAGATTAGTACTTTTGGGAAGATCTTTAAGAGTATAGATAGTGGAAATACATTTAGTGAAGTTTATTCTGAGGTAGAAAGTGGAGTCACCGTTGTTGCATCTTCTATTGACCCGACAAATAGTCAGACAGTTTTTGCAATACTTGATGGTGGAACGCTAATTCGAAGTACTGATGGAGGTGCCACTTGGCAAAAGCTTATTAATTTTGAAGATAAGATTGTACAGTTTGGTTTTGTTCCTGAGTTTGATAATCAATTTTATGTTTTACTTGCTAGTAAGGGGTTGAGATTATCTAAAAATGGAGGACAAACTTGGGATCCGGTAAACTTGTTGCACGCTCAGCCCCGTATTTCTGGAGATAATCAAGGCAAAGACAAATTATTAACTTCAGACATATTCGATAATACTAAATTTAGTCAATTTCAAAAAATTGTACCGATTACGGCTGCTAAAAATTCGTGGCTTATAATAGGAGATAGTCAAATATGGTATTCTGATAGTCTTAATAAACCATTTACAAAATTATTATTACCATTGAAAAGCGATAAATATAAGATAAATGATGTGCAGCCCGATCCTCAAAAAGGACTAGATAGGTTATTAGTGAGTATAAATGATAAAATTTTTGAAACAAACAATCGTGGTCAGAGCTGGTCAGCAAACGATAAAATTAATTTAAGTTCACCAATAGGATCCATAAAGCAAATTATTATTGATAAGACTGACTCGCAGGTGACGTATCTAATGCTATCTAATGATACGCAAGGAGGAAGTTTATTTGGAAATTAATATATTAAATACTATTATTATGCGACGCTTTATTTTACAAATTTTAAATGAAGCTGTTTTGAACTATATAATAGTTATCGCTATAATAATTGGGTGCATACTTGGTTTCGCTGGTATAAAAGGTCTGCTGCTTAGATATATTGATTTTTTGAAAGATGAAAAAAAGATTAAACTATCAAATATTTTATTTCGCTGTTCACAGTTACTAACTTGGCCACTTTATCTAGTAGTAGGTATTAAAGTTGGTATTCGTTTTTTAAATTCTCAAGATTCGAGCATTAACGACATTATTGAATTCACTGTTTTTTCACTTGTGATTACTTATGTAACGATGATTGTTCAGAAAGTTATCAGCATATCAGTGCAATCCATTATTGAAAATCGTACATTTCAGGGTGAAGACCCTAACTTTGATGCCTCTGGTTTGCGTTTTCTAGAGTTCGGTTTCAACATCTTAGTCTGGGTGGTAGCAGTTTTATTTGTATTACAAAATCGTAATATAAATATAAACGCACTTGTTGGTGGCCTTGGAGTTGCGGGTATAGTTTTTGCATTTACACTACAAAATTTAGTCAGTGATTTATTTTCATCTGTGTCCATTTATACTGATAAACCTTTTGTAATAGGTGATTATATTCAAATTGGAGATGATATAGGAGAAGTAGTAAAAATTGGACTTAAGACCACCAGAATTAAAAATTTAAGTGGTGATGAGTTGGTGATTTCTAATAAAGAAATTTCTACCTCCAAAATTAAAAATCTTAGTAGGGTAGGTAGAAGAAAGGTTTTTATGGATGTTAAGATTCGCAAAAATGAAAAAACTGAGATAGACTTTGCTCTACAGGTTCCAAGTATTTTAAAAAAGATTATAAACGAACTACCAAAAGTTAAATTTTTTGCTGCATATTTAAAGGAGGTAAGTGAAAATTACTACATTTATTTTCTAGAATTTGAAACTAATAAAATGCCATTTAAAGATTTTATCGAGCTAAAAAATATCGTTAACATGAAGATCCTGGAAACATTTGAAGATAACGAGGTGGAATTTAAAGTCTTAAACTAATTATCGAGTATTTCTTTTAGTTTAGATAGTTTTGGTCCAATTACAAACTGACAATAACCTTGTTCAGGATGTTTTAGATAATAGTTTTGATGATATTCTTCTGCAACATAAAAAATATCTAGCGGAGCTACTTGGGTAACTATTGGACTAGCAAAAGTCTTATTTTCAGTAAGCGCTTTTATTTGTGTCTCTATAATTTTTTTTTGTCCTTCATTTAGGTAAAAAATGCACGATCTGTACTGAGTTCCCACATCTCCGCCCTGCCTATTAAGACTCGTTGGATCATGTATTTTCCAAAATATAATCAATAGTTCGTTTAGAGTTATAACTGTATGATCATATTCTATTTCTACAACTTCTGCATGTCCAGTCTTACCATCGCAAACTGTTTCGTAGCTAGGATTTATAGTTTCACCACCACTATATCCACTAGTGATTTTAGTGACACCTTTTATCAATTGATAAGCTGCTTCTAAACACCAAAAACAACCTCCTCCTAGTACGATGTTTTCCATGTTTATAAACTAATAATATTGCTCATACATGTCAATGTTAAATGTATTTGACAATAGCAAAAAGCTATGCTTAAGTATAAAAGTTCATTCAAGTTTTACTTATGACTAGTCTACATTTCGTTCCTGAAGATATTGAATTAGTTAATTTGATTCGATCTAAGATTGATGAAAGTCCAGGTTCAAAAACCATCGTTTTGAAAGGTGTTGGTGAAAATATTGAAAGTATCAATCGGGTTCTTGCGTTCTGTCTTAAGCACGGGTGGAAAGGCGAATTTTCTGATACAGAGTCTGACGTATCAGACGAATCAGGAGCCAGCTATATAGAACTCAAAAAAGTATAAATTACTCATATAATATTATTCGCTATAATCTATGATTATGGCGTTCTTTTTCGTCTTGACAAGCATATATGCAACTGTAATACCTTAAACAATTTTTTTTATTTTAAAGGGTATATCTAAATGCAAATAACGTCTAAGAGTAGAGCTCTTGTTTATATAGAACCTAGAATTGATTTTGAATTGTTTAATTTGCCAAACTTTTCCATAACAAAAGAAGATTTTGATTTACAACAAGAAAGCCTCGTTGGTGACATTGAAGAAACTATTTCAAAAATGTCCGATTCTAACTTTGTCTAACTTGCAGTTTACTACTACAATCCTATAGTTGTTCAAATAACTATGTGGTCGTATTCTATGGCAAATTGGAAAATAGAGTATATTACAGATTCGGAATATCTAGGAAATAATTACATCGTGCTAGAATAGATTATTTTATTGATTTACTTTAGAGCAACTCCACTATAGTATTGTATTATAGTGGATTTTATTTTTTGAATTAAGCGATAAAAAAGCCTAGTTTCCGAAGATTCTACGCTAAAATTAAATTATATTAAGGTTGCATTTTTAGCATGCGATACACTAATATGAAGCAAAGTATTCCAATAAGAACCAATGCTCCGGATATCAACTGTGGTTTAGTAAAATGATTCACTTTTACACTCCTTGACAAATAATTTAAGGTCTGTTAGAGCAGTATTGAGAAGTAGCAGGTTTTTACACGCTACCACTTCTCAGAACTATCTAGCCTATAGAGTTAAAACTCGTAAAGCCAGAGCAAGTAGAGCTACAGCCATACTTGTAAATAGTCAAAGCAATAATATACTTTTCCATTGATTCGTTACCTCCTTAATGAAGATAGCTAGTTAGGGACTGCTGTTAACAAACCTAATTAGCTCCAAAAGTATATTATTACACTTTTATACACTTGTTAACCCCTAGATACTTTAATCTAGGGCTTTTTTGTTTTGACAAAAATGTTTTATTATAGTTTATTCTAAATACACTCAGCAAATATTTACATGAATATTTTACCTTCTATAATTCAAGTAACTATTGAAAATTTTGGTAATTCTAATCTTGATTTTAGTCTTGTAGGAGATTTTATCGACTATGGTGGCCAGTATAAGGTATTTGCTTATGGAGTAGATAAGGTAATCAAAATACCCATGACCAAAGAAGAAATTCTTTGTAGGATAGTCAATTGGGGCCATGAAACACCAGATTTTGAAGCAAAATACCAGCAACTAGTTTCGTCCCGAGATAGAGCTATAGAACTGGTTAACACCTCTAAAGTACCTGCTAATTTATTGGGAAATTTTGAAATTCATAATCAGATTATTATACAAGATAAAGTTGAGGTTTGGAACAAAGTTTTTGTAAATTTGGACGAAATAACTCAAAAAAACTATCTTTTACAAGTAGTAAATCTGTATATTGAGCAGTGGATCTACGGTTTACATGAATATATTTATAATTTTTCAATTAATTGTGGAATAGATTATTATGGTAATGTTATTCTAATTGATTTTGGGGAGATTACCGATAATAAAAATCGTGTTTTACAAGATATTAATGAGGGTAAAATTTTAAATGCATGTTCAACTCAATCACTTCCAACTAATTTACAGCAATTTTATGCTAAGCATGTAATCGAAACATTGACTATGGAAAATTTAAATTTGTATTGGAGATCATCAAAATAAAATAATAATATTACAAGTGACTCTCTAGAAATATATTTCTAGGGCTTTTTTTTGTTATTTGCAAAAAAAACAATTATGTTGTATACTAAATGAAACAAAAGTTTTAAATCAAAAATATGGACTTCATTTTGGAATTAAACCAACACAAAAATCAATTAGCTCACCTTAGACAATTTAGCTTAACTGAACAGGCAACTAAACAGTATTTAATTACTCCACTTTTACAAATTCTTGGTTATAATTTATCTGATCCGTCACAAGTTGTGCCTGAATTTGGTGCCGATGTCAGAGGTAGAAAAGGAGAGAAGGTGGATTATGCAATTCTCCAGAATGGAAAACCTGTGATTCTTATAGAATGCAAACACCACACAGAGGATATAAATAACCACTTAGTTCAATTACATAAATATTTTATTCAATGTGAAGAGGCTAAATTTGCTGTTGTAACCAATGGAATTAAATATTCTTTTTTTACTGATTTGGATAATAAGAATATAATGGACAAGCATCCATTTTTAGAAATTGATTTAGAAAACTTGCGACCAAATCAAATTGAAGAGTTGAGAAAATTTCATAAAGAGGTGTTGAACCCAGAAAATATAACTAGTGGAGCAGAAGACTTAAAGTACGTTACAAAATACAAGAACCTACTTAGTAAAGAACTTGACAACCCAAGTGATGACTTTATAGCTTATTTTACGAAACAAATTTATGATGGAAAGACAGTTACACAAAAAATAAAAGATCTTTTTAAGAACTATATATCTGACGGAAATAAGCAATTTCAAGATGAGCTGTTAACCAAAAATCTAAATATTGCTATTAAAAATAATGATAATAAAGCTAACGAAGAGCTGGAATCTTCAAAATTGGATAAAAATATAAAAGAAAATAAAATTATTACAACTGACGAGGAGAAAGAATTATTTTATATGATAAAATCCATTGTAAGAAGAAATATTGACCCAGAGAAAGTCTTTTACAAAGATACTCAATCATATTTTAATGTCAATATAGATAATATGGTTACAAAATGGTTCGTAAGAGTGATTACTCAGAAAAAAGGATATTTGATTGAGGTGCGAAATAGTGATACAGGGACAGAGTCATACAAAATAGAAAAGACGAATGATATATTTAAATTAGATAAAAAAATCATCAACTCTCTTTCGACTTTAACCATAATTTAAAGATTCTATATTACTAAAAATTTAGCATATACTATCTACCAGTGCCTAGTTTCTCACCTGAAAGCATGAATAAACTACAGACTCTCAAGCAAGGGCTAAATAAACCTACTCTTCGTACTCCTGAGCAAACTAAGCAAAAAATGAAGTCTTTGTCTGATCACCCCGATATTACTTCCACCGAAACTTTTTATAAATCTAAAGATGGCTTGTTGGATAAAGCCGCTATCGTAGAAATGAGACAAAAAGGTGGAGACTTTGAATACACCAAATTTGTAGGACTTCGAAAAGAAACTCGCCGAGATATTGCCTGTATTAACCAAGAAGAAGTTATATTGGAGATAAACAAAGCTTTGCAGTCATTTCATCAGATGCTTGAAAATGCAGATATATCAGGTACAATTGACTGGCAAAAACCAGAAAAACGTATAAGACTACCGAAGTTTGGTCTTGATCTAAGTCTAAGTGTCGATAAAGATGGGGATAATAAGTACAATATACTATTTCTTGGAAAACATATTGGAGAGATTTTGTATCATCCTCGCGGACATGAACATTTGGCTGATTGCGGAGACGCAAATGCATTATTACCCCATTATAATATTATATTTGACAATCATCCTCAATATGGTTTATTTCATGGACACCTGACATTTATTAAATAATCTTAAATATATGAATAACTTACCAAATACTCCTCAAAATTCTGCTGTAAATAGTGAGCCAAAAATCATTAATATAGAACAATTTATCGACGTCAAAACCATAGGTCCAGAAGAAAGAGATATAATAATACAAAGTTTTTATCAACTAGGAGGGGGAAAACCAAAAATAATAGTCTGCAATAATTTAGATTCTCCAGGATGGGTGAGGCCAGAAGTAAGGGCAAAAGTAGATGAGCTTGACTTGAGTCAAAAAGGCTTTTTTCTTATCGAAAGGTATTATGATAAACCTGAATACTCAGAAAAAGGATGGCATGATGTATATCACTTAGAAAACCCAACGCAGCTCAAAATACTTAGAAAATATCTATCGCAAATCAAGCTAGATGCTGAAGCTGTCTTGATCGGACACGCTCAGAAACAGATCATCATTTTTGGAGAAAGTGCTTATGATTATGCAGTTCGGAGCAATTTTTAGACTTCATTTACTATACCGAAACCTTTTTTAGTATTTGTGTCTATTATACCGTTTGCTGACCCAGTCAGTGCAACACCTATAATACTACCTATGACTATACCTCTTTGTCGGATCTTTTTCGCGACCTCATTAAATGTAGCGTCACTACCAACTGCATCGTCTATCAATAAAATATTTTTATAGATTCTTTTTTCATCGATAAACATAGTATTTCTAGCATTTGGCTCGCGGTCGGAGAGCTTGCTAAACGTTTTTTGTGCAATTGTTACAACTGATTTTATTTTTGTTATTTTGATTTCAGGTAGCTCAATAGTCAACATTCTTTTAAGTTTTGTCATAAATTGGATCTTGCGGGAAATAGTTGGTGGAATAAACCCGATTGCATCTATTTTTCCGATTTAATGAGGTTCATAATTGGTTCGTCGACTATTTTAAATACCTCTTTCATAAGCTGAATACTTTGGCTTTGTTTGGCGTACAAAATGTAGGTACTAATCTTGGTTTTTCCAAATCGTTTTATATTATAAAAGTCTATATAATAAGCTTTATTTAGGTATGACGGATTAAAAGTTGATTGAAATTTGTGTGTGGTAGCTATAATGCCGAGATAATTTTGATATTTGCTATATCTACTTATTGTGTCGATATAATCATCTATTGTTTCATTAAGTGGTAGTTTTTGATCAATGCACCATTTTTGGAAAGTATTTACTCCACTTATTATTTGATTTTCTTTTAATATTGATACAAATGTTTTCGTTATTATTGTATTTTATTTTTTATCTTCTAACTCCGCACTTCTTCTTTCTATCGAAAAAACCAACTTTCTTAGCTTAGTTTTTAAATCTGAGTTATTTTCAAGGTTGTTTACGGCTCTTGCATTATTTTCTATTTTATGAAGTACCATATAATAGACACGAAAAGGAGTACCTACTTTATTAAGTTTTTCAGTTTCTATTAGTTTTTTTGAGTTGGTGTTGGATTGCTTAGGGGAGAAACCAAAATGATCCACTGGATCCTTGACAGTACTTTACTGATTTTTTGAGATAAATTTTATTATGTTTTTAGCAATACTTGTTTTCATATATATAGTTTAGAATAATCCATCAACTATAAACTATGTTTACTTTTTACCAATTATATCGCGTACTGCAGCAGCCATTTCAAAATCCATTGCGTCAATTGCAATTTTTAATCTTTCTTTAAGTTCAGTTTTATTAAGATTGAGTTTTTCAAGTTCTAGAGTGTTTTGTCTCTTTTGTTCATCGAACATATCAAACACTTGCCTACCTCTTTGTGTGGATCGTTCTTGGGGCTTGCTACCATGGATACTTTTACTTTCATTTCTTCTTTCTCTTGCCATACGATTGGCATTTTTTCTACCTTCTCCGCCGCCTCCAAAATTACTTTCTATTTTGATTTCTTCAAAACCAGTTACACTATAATTCGCACCTGCCATACCGTACTCTTCGTCTTTTTCGACTTCCTCTCGAATATCATCTGCTATTGTTTTAAGTTCACGGGTAGTGGATTTTGGAGTTATTCCATGTTTGAGATTATGTGCTATTTGTAAGCTACGCCTTGCTTCTGTTTCTTCGATAGCTCCACGCATAGATTTAGTAATGGTATCGGCATACATGATGACTTTACCTTCTTCATGCCTCGCTGCACGTCCCACAATTTGTGTTAAACTAGTCTTAGATCTCAAAAAGCCTTCTTTATCAGCATCAAAAATAGCTACCAAAGATACCTCTGGTAAATCCAAACCTTCTCGAAGTAGATTGATACCTATTAGAACATCGTATCGTCCTCGCCTCAGATCGGACAAAATATCTAGTCTATCAAGTGTCTCTACATCGCTATGAATATATGCGGATTTAATATTAATTTGTTTGAAATATATATCAAGTTCTTCCGAAAACTTTTTGGTTAGGGTAGTTATTAGCACTCTCTGACCTCTTTCCACACGTAGCCTTACTTGTTCTAATACGTCTTCTACTTGATATTTTACAGGTTTTATCGTAATTTCAGGATCAAGTAATCCGGTAGGACGTATTATAGCTTTGGCAACGACGCTAGAAGCTTCTATTTCATATATTGCTGGTGTTGCGGAGACATAAACAAGCTGACTCATTTTTTCATTGAATTCTTCGCGCTTGAGTGGTCGGTTGTTAAGTGCGCTTGGAAGACGAAAACCATACTCCACTAGTGTAGTTTTCCGACTTCGATCACCGGCGTACATGGCACCAATTTGGGGTAAAGTGATATGACTTTCATCTACAAAACATAGTGCATCTGCAGGAAAATAGTCAAGTAAAGTTGTAGGGGCTTCACCATCCTGACGGTTATCAAAATAGGAAGAATAGTTTTCGATACCACTAACAAAACCAAGATTTTTAAGCATTTCAAGATCATTTTGAGTACGCTGTTTGATACGCTCGGCAGGCAAAAGCTTATTTTCTGCTTGAAAAAGAGCTACTTGTTTTTCCATGTCTTCTTGAATCTTAACCATGGCATTATTAATTTTTTCTTGTGTAGTTACATACTGTTTAGCTGGAAAAATAGTGTAGGATTTGATTTTTTCTTTAGTAACATTTGTAATTAGATTAAAAGCTTCTATTTCTTCAAGAGTGTCGCCAAAAAATATAAATCGGTAACCAAGCTCCTCGCTTGCTGGTACGACTTCTAAAGTATCTCCTCGCAGTCGGAAAACTCCACGACGCAGATCCATCTGAGTACGAATAAACTGCATGTCGATAAGACGGCGGACAACTTTATCTAGTTTAAAATCTTCACCAACTTCCATTATGAGCTTCAGTGCGTTAAAGTCCTCTGGGTTACCGAGACCATAAATACACGAAACACTAGCTACAATCAGAACATCTTTACGTGTCAGAAGAGCTTGTGTGGAAGCATTGCGGAGCCGTTCTATTTCTTCATTGATTTGTGTTTGCTTTTCGATAAATGTATCAGAGCGAGGTATATAACTTTCAGGTTGATAATAATCATAATAACTAACAAAATAATGCACAGCATTGTCTGGAAAAAATCGTTTGAATTCTTCTGCGAGTTGAGCAGCTAGTGTTTTATTGTGCGCAATTACCAGTGTAGGGCGTTGTAAGTTTTGGACTATAGAAGCCATCATAAAGGTTTTTCCAGAGCCAGTCACACCCAAAATTGTCTGCTCTCGATTCCTCTTTTTTATAGAATCAGTGATAGACCGGATTACGTTTTCTTGGTCACCAGCTGGTGGGTAGGGTGAATGTAGTTTAAAAGGTTTACTAGCTTGGGAGGAGGCTTTCATGCCAAATAGTGTGGAAGTAAAACTAAATTTTGTCAAAAAACTCAAATCATATTGTATAATCTACAAATCTCTCAAAGAATTTAGTTGTATTTTAATCATTGTTGTGTAGCTTGTAATATCTAATTTTTATGTCATTTTTTGAGCTACTACATCATTTATACTATTTCTAAATTTAGATTCATCGAAAGGAAGAGTAGTTTTGCGTATATTTTGCGTATTTTCTATAAAACTAGCTTCAAAATTTTCAATTGCTTTGACCATACTTTTAATGCTTTGTTCGTCAAAAAAAACTCCGTTTATACCATTTTGAACGTATTCTAAGGCACCGCCATCCTCATAAGCTATAATTGGTACTCCGGCAGCAAGCATCTCTATAGGGGCAATACCAAAATCTTCTTTACCAGGAAACAAAAAGGCTTTGCATTCGCTCATTAATTCCAATACCTCTTCATCTGAAGTTCGACCTAAAAATTCTATCAAACCCACAGATTCAGGGTGTGTTGTATTGTAATCACTCACTATTTTTTTTAAATCTTCTGTCTGTTTATCAAGAGCTGAAGTTCCACTAATTTTTAATTTTTTACCAAGTTTGAGACAAGTCTCAATAGCTAGATCAAGGCGTTTGTGAAAACTGATACGACCATGGCAGAGATAAAACTCTTTCTTGTTTTTTAGTCGAGGATTATCTAAAAATTTATTTAGTTCTATTGGTGGATATATCACTTCTGAACGAGTGTGATATACATTTTTTATCGTTTTTTGTATATACTTTGAATTAGCAACCCAAATTGTATTCTGATTATTTAAGTATTTTACTGCGTCATGGTCGAGTATTTTTAGCCACCATGTAAATAAAGGAAGGAGCAATTTATATGCAAGTGATAATGTTGCATGTTCTGTGTCAGTAGTTAGTCCATTGAGGTAGCGAGTAGGACTATGACAATAGTGAATGACTTTGTTGCAGTTTTGAAGCCTCACTTGCTTCGCACAGTCTGTGGATGAGATTAAGACTAGCCCTGCATTTTTTATTTTGATAGATCTCATTGAAAGGGGATATAACCAAAAAAAGTGTTTTTGAAAACGAATAAATTTCGAACCTCCATTCTGATTTTTAATGTCAAATATACGTTGTGCAAAGCTAGTTATTATCCTATTTTCATCAAAGGCTTTGCTAAAGGTAGTGGAGGATTGAAATTTTTCAGGAATGCAAAACGAAGTATAAATAATTGCATCTGGATACATTTCTAGCCATTTTTCTACTACTTTTTCAGCTCCCCCATATTGAAATAAAAAGTCATGGACAATCACTGTTTTCATGTAAATAAGGCTAAATAAAAACTTGATCTTTGTAAAGTATCAACAAAAAAATCACCCTAAGGTGTTAAGTTTTATAATGGCGGGACTGGCGGGGTTCGAACCCGTGACCTCCGCCGTGACAGGGCGGCGCTCTAAACCAGCTGAGCTACAATCCCACTATGTAATAGTGAAGATGACAAACAAGTTTGATTTTGTCAAGAAGATATAAAAAAACCCATAGTATATATGAAGACAAGTAAATAGGTATAATTAAATTTTGGTAGTAAAGTTGACTTTGACTATACTATTTGGGTTATTAATACCTACCAATTCGTGAAATGGTTGACTGAAATTTGTACGGATTCGCATATATATATTTCGTATTTTAACCAGCGGTACTAAGTGGTTCGTTTGCGAGAAGTTAGATAGATCTTATTTGTTAGAAAAATACTATTTTCTAGCTGATCTACCTTAATTTTATGACTCATATAATCAATAGCATCGTAAATATCGATCTCGTCAGCCCATCCATAGCTTGCAGAGATAGTAATAACCTCGTGATTACTATAAGGATGCAACTGATAAGAGAATCGACCAGAAACCTTATTTGCAACAACGCCGATATTGATACTTATACAAATAAGATACTGAGGAACTACACGATGCTTTTGAGCGTACATTTGAAAGAAAACGGGTGCTTTATTTACATCATTTATTCTATTACTATAAGGTTTTACTAATAGTATACCTGTAACTGGAGATGTCTCGTGAGTAGTATACAGTTCAGTAATAGTCATTGTTTAAGTATTTAATACTTCACTCACGCACTCTTCTCTCCATTGATATGAATCTAGAATAAGGTAAAAATAGCCGCACCAAGTAGTGTCATCCATTTTCCTTCAACTATTTTACTTAACTCACCTAGAAGATAAGATACTAAGAAAACTACAAATACTGAAAAATATAGCTGCAGCTTTTTTAAGAAATCGCTTATAAGATGATTGGATATTAAGCTCTTTTATCACATATGGTACGAGCTGGCTAGCTAGAAAACTTCCAACAAACATACTACATATTATTGAAGTACCGTATGCACTGGCTAATTTTTCATCAGTTTGAACTAAAATAATAAGTAACGCATACCCAATTACCAAGCTGTTACAAATAGACCGAACATAAAACTCGTATTTGTTTGTCTTGCTAGTGAAGATGCGAGGCATGTGCAACTACAAACCTAGTCCATGGAGCTCAGCAAAGATATTTTGGGCTCCAAGTATAGTTGCGATAATGACTCCGACCAGGGCATAGGCAACCATAAAAAATATAATTTGCTGTGAAGGCAAAGCACCAAAAAATTTATTTAGAAGATTTTTTTCTATAGTAAACGGGTTTGTTAAAGGGTTTCTTATGATACCGTGTATAATTTTTATTCCTACAGCTAACTGAAGAGTAAAAGAACATTGAGCTAAAACAGACAGAATATTTGTTATAATGTTGACACTAAATGCAATTTGAATAGGCAATACTGCGCGACTACCAGAAATATCTAACATATGATCTTTGCGATCTGGTTGCACTTCTTCCCAACCCGTAATAATCAATATCAAAGTTCTAAAAAGCCTCATAGTGATGGTCAAAGGTAAGAATTTTATCGAAGCTGATAGAAAGTTTGGGTTCTGAGATATTGCAAACATGCTAAAGATGGATACTAAAATAAACTAAATTAGGGTTATAGGCCCAAAAAATGAATTTATCTTATCGATACCTTTTGCTCATAAGTGGTCCAAAAAATCATATAGCCACTATGTAAGCAGGAATCCACACTCAGTATATGGATACAGGTCTAGAATGGCAATTTTAAGTCCGCTAAATGCTGTAAGTAGACTGGTGACGCCTGTGAGCCAGAAATCTAGTATAGTCAGGGCCATCATTACAAGAACCACGATTGAAAGAAAGGTTGATGCTGTAAGAGGCTCTGTCTTTAATTGCTGTATAAGTAAGTAAAATACAGGTGATCTGCCTTCTATTTTTTCTTCTAAATCCGTCAAATGCGCTAAGCCGAATATATACAGTATAAATACTAGAATACTAGTCCAAATTAATAAATTTGTAATACCTAATATTTGGGATTAATTTAATGAGCTAAAGTGTGTAGCACTATACTACTAGAAATAGTACTGACACACACAGGTAGTACCAATATCACCACAAATCTTCAGTGCATCTACGCTACCAGCGATAGTTTTGTGGGTAAGAGTGTTCGATTTAATGACAACTTTATTAAGAACGTTTGAAATGAGCAAATTTAGTTTTCCTCCAAATTTTAAAATAAACCAAAATGGCTGTACCTAATACAGCAGAAATAATTAATGCGCACAAGGGTAAACATATTTTATAAATAACACAAAATCCACCTTTAGGGTGGAAGTAATTTATGATGGTGGCGGGACCAGGACTCGAACCTGGACTGCGTGGTTATGAGCCACGTGAGCTGCCGTTACTCAATCCCGCGATCAAGTTTTATTTGTTTTATAGTGATTGATTTAATATTGAGGATAATAAGGAATCTAGGGTTTCAATACTATCGAGAATCCAAAAAATTAACCGACATTAATAATAATATATAAAAATTTTAGTTTTGTCAAGAATATTATACTTACTATTATAATAAAACTAAGCCAAATTTACTTGACAACTTTCAAAGTTTTTGAAATACTTTGTTATAAATATGCCAAGAAGAAAAAGAGTCCTCAAAAGACCAACTATTTTACCAGACAATACTTTCAATAGTATCCTTGTTTCTCGCCTTATAAACCGTATTATGTGGGATGGTAAAAAAACTGTTGCTGCAAAAATTGTTACTGAAGCACTTAAAGGTGCTAGTGATGAGCTTCAAGTTGCTCCATTAGAAGTTTTAGATACAGTAATAGCAAACGTGAAACCACAAATTGAAGTCAAGTCGGTACGTGTGGGTGGTGCAAATTATCAAGTACCTATTGAGCCTTACGAAGCTCGCGCTCTCAGATTGGCACTTACTTGGATCTCAAACAGTGCTCGTGATATAAAAGGCCGTAACATGGCTAGCAAACTCCAACAAATTCTACGTGACTCGTACAATCTTGAAGGACCTGCAGTCGCTAAACGAAACTCTGTACACCAAACAGCTGCTGGAAATAAAGCGTTTGCTCACTTAGCATCTCGTGTTTCTCGAAAGAAGTAATCGTACAAGAATATACTAATACATTATTTCACCCTAGGGTGAAATTTTATTTATTAGTGTCAAAATATACAGATTCAAATTTTCATTGTGATAAAATATGTACTGATTTGGTATTAAATAACTATTGATTTTAATTAAGATATAGACCTTCTAAAAAACTATCAGTAAATTTGGTATATTCGCTTAGCTCAGCGTAATCCTTACTTTCATTGATAATTTTTATCATGTAATAGTTATCTGCAGTAACTGCCGCAAAATAACTGACGTCTCCAGTACTATCTTTTTTTTGAATTTTTGATAATTTAATATTTTTTGGTACAGATATTTCGCTAGATTTGATTTCATAATCTGAACCAAGGTTTTGAACAACTAAGTTACCAAATTTTTGTAAATCATAAGCATTATCATACTCACTAGTTACTATCGAAATAGAATTTGTCACAACAGTACCGTTAATATCTTGTTTATTAAAGAGTGTTGTTTCTACACCTTTTTTATTTTTTATATACGGAAAATCTACAGTTTTTTTGGTAGATTCAAATCCTGATGGAGTATTATTTTTGAGTATAATACTAAATCCCTCTCCTGAAAAAATATTTTGAACTGATGTTTCCTGTACACCAGCCACTTTCTTTTGTTGTAGTATATTTAGGGCATTATTACCATTTTGGGTTTGCCAAAATAGGTATCCGCCTAGTCCTAAAATACCAATGGTTAGGATGGTCACAAGCCCAAGTAAATTACTATGGGTTGTCTTAGAATCAATACGATTCTTAAGATGGTATTCTGTTTCTTTTATATATGTATCAAAATCTTCTCCTGACTGATACGGCTTTTTAAAATCAAATTTGTTAGATCCTGGCATAATAGTTTGAATAATAAGATTTATATTATATAGACTTAAGTAAGGTTGGTGTATTTGTCAACTATAACTTAGTGAAAAGATACTTGACGAGCTTCATGATTATAAGTTATTAATATCATTAATATGCTAAAATATGATCTAAATTTACTTAAAGATGCTATATTTTTCAATTCTGTAGAAGTTTTACCAAATAATGAACAATCTTTAGAAATAGAACTAGACAAGTTTATTAAAGAATCTGAGATATCTGGACAACCTATTAAGCATTATATCGGATTTGAAATTAGTGGTCAGATTCATATTGGTACTGGTATTATGAGTGCCCTAAAGATAAAAAAACTACAAGATGCTGGAGTTAAGTGTTCCATTTGGCTGGCTGACTATCATACCTGGCTAAATAACAAACTAGATGGCAATATCGAGACTATACGCAGAGTTGCTCACGAATACTTTGGTCCCGTCATGCTCAAATGTTGTGAAGTGGTCGGGTGTAATATTGACGATATTGATATTCTTTTTGCTGAAGATGTCTATAAGCTGGAACGAAATGGTAATACCTTTTGGACATACGATTTGATGGTGGCTAAGAACTTAACTCTATCTCGTGTCCTTAAATCTGTCTCGATTACTGGAAAAGCTGCAGGAAGCGATGTAGATTTTGGAACACTCAGGTATGCTCCTTTACAGGTTGCTGACGCTTTTTTTATGCAAACTCATATAGTACATGCAGGAATAGATCAAAGAAAATGCCATGTACTAATGCGTGAGGTTGCACCGAAGTTAAGTGATATTTTTGCACTCAAAATTGGCACTTTGGCTGTTAAGCCCATAGCTGTACACCATGCTCTTCTTTTGGGGTTAGATAAGCCTATTTTAAGAGAAGAAACCAATATTTTTGAAGCAAGCAAGATGTCAAAATCTAAACCAAATTCATGTATTTTTGTCCATGATAGTAGTGAAGAAATAGCTCGAAAACTTAAAAAAGCTTATTGTCCAATGCCGCAAGATAGTCAAACTGAAGAAGAAAAAAGAAATGAGCAGGAATTCAATCCATTTTTAGATTGGTCTCGAAAAATGATATATCCAGCTGGTAAAATAATAGAAATAAAGCGAAAACTAGAGTGGGGTGGTGACTTAATTTATAATTCATATGAAGAACTAGAAAAAGATTATTTAAGCGGAAAATTGCATCCAATGGACCTTAAAAACGGTGTAGCTGACTGTCTTGTAGCTTGGTTTACGCCGATTAGAGACTTTATTGATCAAAACCCTGAAGGTTATAATTATTTAATTAGTCTAAAAAAGTAAAATTTTGATAGCTTGGTGTCAAGCTTTCAGGCTAGCTCTAATATTATCCAAATAACTTTGCCTCAAGTATTGATTATCTAGGTGTTTTTTTATAGCTTCTCGATTCTTAACTGTTCCATAGCCTTTGTTTTGATTCCACCCAAATTCTGGATAGTTTAAATGTAACTCATTCATTAGATTATCCCGGATTACTTTAGCTACAGAGCTTGCTATAGCTACAGATAGATAATTATCATCTGCTTTATTTTCTCTTAAAATATTTACGGTATCAATGTCTATAATTTTTATTGATTTAATATTATTTTCTTTTAATATGGTACTAAGAATATTTTTATTTGGTTCTCGAATTAGAGTAATTTGCCCATCAATAATGATTTGTGATTCATTGGAATTTTGGCAAAGTGATATAAGAATTAAGATAATATACGATAAACAGATTCCCATACCGTATTTATCTATAAGCGAATTACTTACATGAATTATCTGATGATAAATTTGCTTTTCTGTAACCATGTTTAGCACCGCATTACGTCTAACTAAACTTAGTTTCTTGCTATCTCGTATATAAACTAGTTCTCGATGTTCTAAGTAATTATCTTTTTGCAAATGGTCGCAATATCTCGGATAGCTGTTATCAAGTAATACGGATGCCATATAGACAGGGCCAGCGAGGCACCCTCTTCCTACTTCATCAATTCCTAAAGTATATTTCATAAATTAACACACTTTTTACTAAAAGAATAATCCAGTATTACCTGGATGTATTCTATCTTGTTTTGGCTAAGGCTTACCAGTTGTTGTTTGATCGTCCTCCTCCGTTATTGTATCCGCTATTATCTCGTGCTTCACGTGGTTTAGCGATTGAGATAGAGAGTTTGCTATCTTCATCAAATGCAAATCCGTTTAGATCTGAAGACATAGCTTTCTTTGCACCTGCAAAGTCTAAATCAGCAAAACAGAAATTCTTAAGACCTCCGTATTCACGGTTTTCTATAATTTTGATATTTGCTTCTGTGATTGTTTCGTCGTATTCTCCAAATTTTTCTAGAACGAAATCGATTCGAGCCTGTTTATCCATTTCTGATGGGAATCCGTGTAGGAATAGTGTAGTTTTGTTGTCTGACATAATAGGGTAATAAGTTAATTGTTTATAATTTGTAAGTGTTAATTGGCTAAGTATTAAGGTGAGGTTGGATTTTCAGAATAATATGATAGTAAAACAGGTTTACTACATAATATGTAAACAGTTTTTAGATTTTTGGCAAGGGCAAAAGTTTTGTGTTTAAAATAAAGCACTTAATTACTAAAATAATGACCATTAAAAATGTTAATAATATAGAGATTAATTTTATACAAAATACTGATGCTGTAAAGTTTAGTTTATATCAATTTCTTGAGCAATACTTGGTGTGCCATCTTTGTCCCAAACAAACATAAAATACATTCCTTTAGGAGCAGCAAAATAGCTATCTGGTAGTGTGATATTTGCTTTATTTCCATTGGTTTTAATTACTGTATCCATAAAATATTGCTGAATATTTGTAGAGTGGGTGACATTTCCTGCTTTTACAAAGGTTACTTTTGATATATTTTGATTGCTTGTAATATTAAAGTTAGAACTAGGGATCAAATTTGATGGCTGACTAGATGTTATATTTGGTCTATTTTTTAGATCTCCGCTTCCATCAAAAAGATAGCCTGGTTGATATATTTCGTATTGCTTGCAAGCGTTTACTCCTTTAACGGTAATTTTATTTTCTCCTCTTGGTGCTATACATTGTCCGTTAAATCCGCTTCCTCCTGCTTGGAAAACCGTGGCATCTTTTTGTAATAAAGCAATAGAGTGATATATACGATGAGTTTTATAGTTTGCTAACCCTGTCCAAAGTCCAGTTGTTTTATCCCAAATTTCAGGTGTCAAAACAGCATTATCATATTGAGCATTTCGATTAGCACTTTCGTTCATAGATGTACCACCTGTAAGCATGATTTTTCCATCAGCCATAATAACTAAAGTTGCGTTAGACCTTGGGGCTTTAGGATTACCAGTTCGCTGAGTAAATAATGGATCTCTTCCATTTATGGTTGGTGGTGACTTTAGAAGCTCATCTAATTTGATAATATTTGCAGTTTCAACGGGAGATATACCGAATAAATCAGTGGAATCTGGCCTTAGTTTAGATTTATTTGTATCTAATTCATCATTGCCTCCTCCTGTGAAAAGTACTTCATTGGTTGAAAATCTAGCGACTGAACCATATGATTGCATTCTTGCACTTAGGATTTTGTTATTATCATATAAATCTCTTGGTGCAAAATTGGTGATACTACCTTCATTTTCAGTATTAATAATAGAAATAGTAGGTCTAGGTCCTAGATTTGCTACATTACCATTTTTTAAGTTGTATAACCATGGATAAAAATGTCCAATACCACCGTACGCCTGATCATTTGTATCATCAGCACCAATTAGCTGGCGCCATGTATTTGTAGCTATGTTATATAACTCTGGTGTAGTAGCTGGGTTTGTGTAGCTATCTTGAGTTCCACCAACCACTAAAATTTGATCGCTAAGTGTTTGGATGGCTGAAGGGTACCATCTAGGAAATGACATTTGCTTAAGTAGACTCCAAGTATCATTTACTATATTAAAAACTCCTGATTTTTTAGTTCCGACCGCATCTCCTTGGACATCGCCACCTGCTAAAAACAGATTTCCATTTGGAAGTACGAGCATCGCAGCACAAAAAGCAGAGTATTTAAGTAAATCACCAAGTGGTGTAGTTGCCATTGATTTTGTAATTTTTTTTTCAGTTGTATCGTAAGTCTCATAGTTGAGAGTTCGTGCATCACCAGCTCCTACTCCTTCACTTCCATCAAATAATAAGATTTTGCCGTTTGGAAGCGTACTTGCTTGAATACCAACGACTGACATAGCTTGTGGATCAGACCAGCGACCCAACTTTTGTAGTTGCGTAGGTGGTAGTATAGGCGGGGTGATAATAGGTATTATAACAGCTGGAGGTGGTGTAATTGTCGGCGGTGTAGTGATTGATGGTAGTATGTCTGTATTGAGTTCAGTCTCTGGGTTTACAAAAATAATAGGTAATTTTCTTACTGGAGCAGATCGCAATGACTGTTCAAAAGAACGATAATTTAGTTTTGTTGTAAGATGAGAAAGATTGCTATAGGGGGTCTCAGTAGAATGAGAATTGTTTACTACAGGAGAAACTAAAGTAGTACTAGGACTAACTTTGTCGCGATATGGAGTAATTTCAATAGATGCTTTTGACCCTAATTTTGGTTGTAAAACTGTAAATTCTGGTGTGGTTGAAAAATTAGGTTTTACTTGACTTGTATTAGTATATTCTTCGTGCGAAAATGTAGGAACTAAAAATAAATTAGAAAATAAGCAACATAAAATTAGTATAAAAGCTGCAACTTTACGTCGACTCGGGTGTGATAGGAACATATTAAAGAAGATTACGATTTATCTTCAACAATAATAAATTTTATGACTTTGTCAAGTAAATTTGAGCAAGTGGTGATTGACAATACTTATGATTTTTTGCATTTAAATAAATATTAAAAGATGTACATCTTATTGAGCTAGATTAAGACAAAGATGTAGTTAAAGTGATTAAGAAATCATAGTGGATTGACAATCTTGTTATTTTTAATTACAGAACTCATATTGTATGAAAAAAGAACGTATTTTTTTATTTATTACTTTTGTCCTTCCTATTATTTTTGTGTCATCTATATGGGGTTATTATAGTTATTATAATGGTAAAATAAACCCAAAGTATGATTTTGTGTATGTGGCACCGTATAATAATCCATATTTTGGAACTAAAGATAATAAACCTATTATTTACAATCCATTTGAAATAAAAGATGATGGTGAGCTAAAACTTAATAATTGCGAAGAATTTAAACAGAAAAATAGCGATAACTTGATGAAAAAGGTAGCTGGGTCATCTGATGACCAAATGCTAAACAATTGTTCTATGATCTTGCCTAAGGACTTAACGTATTATCGATTTGATATTAAAACTAAGACTAGTAAGCAAATTGATTTTGATATAGTTAAATCAACTAAATTTATCAATGGTTTTGAAAGTCCAGATGGGTATACTTTTAGTGGTGATATAAGTAGTCAGTTAGATTTTTCTAATATATATAACAATCCATTTACATCCAATACGGCTAAATTTAGTAATGCTACATTGACAAACAAAACTAGTACAAATATTTCATTTGAGTTAAAAGAAAATCCCTATAATCGTTTATTCATAGGTTGGATAAAAGTTAATTAATCTTTGTATGTCTAAACCTAATAAAAAAATGACTATTTTAGATATAAAAAATGCTATCAGTAATGGTGAAATAACTACTTATGAAATCAATGATTTACTCGTTGCATATCCATCAAATAAGCCTATAATTAATAACCAAAAAGAGAAAAATGCTGTTAGTCAAGTTATTTCTTATATCGGAGCTAGTTTAGTTTTTCTTGGTATTTTGTTTATCAGCTCTATTTATTGGGAGAGTTTTGATAGCTGGCTCAAAGTGAGTATTTCCTTAGGTTCTGGTTTACTTCTTTGGCTTATCAGTGTCTTGCTCTTGAATACGAAGGTGCATAGATCTATCCCATTAGCTTTTCATTTTATTAGTATTTTGTTGGTGTCATTTGGTATCGGAGTTCTTGTATATGAGGTTTTTAAGCCTGAACCAAGTCAGTACGCGATTTATCTTGGAATCGGATTTATCTTTGCTACTCTTATTCAAGGAATTCAACTAATTTTTCAGAAACATTGGGCTAATATATTGTCTATTTATTTTTATTTTTTAGCCAGTTTTTGGCTTTCATACGCCTATCTAGTTACTAGATTTAATATTACTACAACTATCACTCAATATATCCTCTTTGGATTTACTGGATTAGCACTAATGTATGGTTCCAAGTTTTTTCGTGTAACTTTCAGTCATGTTTCACGTCTTTTTCAGATTTTTGGTAGTATGTTTCTATTTGCCATGGCTTTTGGTATTACTACAGAATATAAATGGTTCTATGGATTCATAATGGTACTTGCTTTACTCGCTGGCTTAGTTTTTGGAATTATAAAGCGGTACATTATTACTATTGGAGTTTCAATTTTCTGGATGTTTATTTATATTCAGTGGCTTAGCAGTGAGTATTTTAGAAATCAGGTAGGTTGGGGTCAAAGCCTCATTATTCTTGGTGTTACTTTGATTTTGATATTTCAAACGCTCAGATCTCGCTCTACTTATAAATTAAGTACTAAGAAGATATTATGAAGGAGTCAACTTTAAAAGAAAAAATCTTGGGCTTGGTAAGTAAAATTCCCGAAAATAAGGTAACATATTTTGGATATATAGCAGGTATAGTCGGAAGTGATGCGCGAACTGTAGGCTGGGTATTGTCAGGACTAAATGAAGCAGAAATGGGACAGGTACCTTGGTATCGAGTAGTTGCAAAAACAGGATTTATATCAGCACTAAAATTGGGTCCAAAAGGTCTTAGGCAAAAACAAATCTTGCAAGAGGAGAGTTATACATTAGTCGGTGATAGTGTAGATATGGGAAAACACCTGTGGGAAGGGGATGTGGAAAATGGTGATTTGTTGTTTTAGGTATAGTATTACCTTTAAAGGTAGATGTAAAAGAGATAATTGTATAAGAAGGTTCGATAACTAGCTTAAATCCAACTTGTTTATTTTGAGCCTTATTTTTGTATGAATTTTTCAATAAGTGAATTAATTTTTGTTACTATTTCAATAATTTTACTATTTTTAGGAACTTTGGTATGAAAAATAGATATAGCATATTCTTCATTATCAGAGTCGTCTAGATACCAATCTTTGTTTCTTTTATACTCAGTATTTAGAGTATCTAAAAATACACCATCACCTTTCATTAGCTCTTTACCTAATATTTGAGATAGAAAAAATATCTTTTTTAAAATATTGGCTTGAACCTGGCTTGAAATAGAATTTCTATATAGATACAGCATTCTTTGCCATTCATCAGATATAGATTTGAGCTTATCAAGTCGAAAATATTTTCTAAAATCTGGAATAGTTTCTAATGATAGTCCAATAGTTAATGCCTCATTCAGAACCGAGCCTTGTTGAACATCTATTACTCCTAAACTATTTAAGTATGAAGTTATGATAGGGTTGATAATATCACGTCCACAAACTATTTTGTTACTTTCAAAATCAATCAGTTTATCTGTAGCAAATTCTAGCTCTCCTTTACCCAATAATAATTTCTTTTTTATATGTTGTGCTGGACTACTTTTGTTCATCTTTGCACTGTAAATAGGTTCTATCACAGGAAATCTAAAGTTATATTTTTTTGAAAATTAATAAAATTCTTTTTTCAGCCAAATTTGGCTGCCAGTTTACACCTTGGTTTCCATCAAAGTCAGAATATTCACTTATTAATTGTAGTTTATGGTTTATTGCAAAGTTTTGGATTTCTTCTTTTTCAAATACACGCCAGAGTAACGGAATTTCATTATTGGTCCAGTCTTTTTTTAATATTGATCTTGACCCTGTCGGTTTCACGTTTCACGCTAGACAATTGTATATTTTCTTTATTTATCTTATATTTTTGGATAGTTTTTCCAACTGGAAACGAATTGAAGTTAAACAAATCAAAGCAGAATAACCCATCAGTTTTTAGAGAATCCGATATATTTCCAAATAAATAGTCTAAATTCCACCAGTTTTCTGCAAAATAAGGTGCCATACAGTATGCAAAATCTAAATTATTTACTGGCAATCTCTCTTTAAAGATATCAGTTTGGAAAAAATTTACTAGATCAGACTTTTCAATATCCACTCCGTAGGTATTTAAAGCTATTTTTTGTATTTCTAAAAGACATGAACCAGACCCACAAGCTATATCAAGACCATGTGAATCTTGGTTGATTTCTAGTTTATTTATAAGAAAATTTGCTTGTTGTGATGTATTACTGAAGTATTTCATAAATTTATTTAAATTAAAATAGGTGTATCATTTGTATTGATACACCTATTGAGGTTGATTAGCTTACATCGCACCAGCAGATTGCTGCGTTGGTATCCCAGGTGAAGTCTTCACCAAAGGTTTCGATAGCGATCTTAGAAAGTTTAGCTTTTGAGATAAGAATATCATCTGAAGCAAATTGTTCGCTGACGGACTTATGGTGAATAAATCTGTGTGGTGATAGGGCTGCGTTAAATTCTTGATACAGTTTAGTATCTAAAATCAGAGCATGCCAAACTTCGTCTAATTTGTGCGAAGGTACATGAAAACTTTGATTTGTGTGAATGACAAAATACATGTACTTTTTGAATTCGCCTAACCATTTATTCGTATCAAAATCAGGCTGTTTAGCAAGAATTGCACGGATAATATCAGAGTAGTTAAACTCGTCAAGTTTGGTTAGTAGATTAGTGTCGATTGTAGTCTTAGAGATTGCTAAAGACATTTGGATCGTATCTCCTGTGGTGTAATATAATACTTCAAAATTAAAGTATGGTCGCGTGTTAGCACTATATCTATATATACGTATTGTCAAGGACAAAATAATAACAAAAAGCCCACCTTTAAGGTGAGTAATATTGATGGTTCGGGGACAGGGAATCGAACCCCGGTTAACTGAACCAAAACCAGTCGTCCTACCGCTAGACGATCCCCGAATAATATGATGTTTGCAAATTTGCCTATGTTTGTCAAGATTGGTGCTCAGAAAGGGACTCGAACCCTCATGAGGCAAAGCCTCACTAGCACCTGAAGCTAGCACGTATACCAATTCCGCCATCTGAGCAATATTTTAATTTTTTTGGTGCTTTACAAAGTCGCTACTATTATGAGTTTTTGCTCCTAATCCGTCAATTATTTCTACGTTGAACTCATCACAAA
This sequence comes from candidate division SR1 bacterium, assembly GCA_014377045.1. Taxonomy (GTDB): domain Bacteria; phylum Patescibacteriota; class JACMRA01; order JACMRA01; family JACMRA01; genus JACMQI01. The sequence continues at coordinate 11,930 of JACMQI010000010.1, read as the reverse complement.
GCGGTTTTTCTGGAATATTGCCTGTATTTCTATCTCCTCCTTTAGCAAAGATAATTTTACCTACAGATTCATCGGCTCGAAGCTTCTGAAATATAATGCGAAGTGACTCCATTACTCCATTTGATCCCTCGCCTTTATCAATGGATAGAAATACTCTATCTACTGGTTTGAGAGCTTTTACAATATCCATACGAAACTGCTCGTTTTGAAATGACGGAACATTTCGTTTATATTCTGCTTGTATATCATTATTTACTATTACTATTAGTTCATCACCTAAGGCTTTAGACAATTCCATACACTCTATATGTCCTGGATGAATAGGGTTAAAGTAACCAGAATTTACTACTATTGTTTTTTTGTTCATAATCTTTGATATTATTGATTTGCTCAAAATATTTTGTCAAGTGTTGACTTTATTTACTATTTTTGTTAATTTATTGTTATAAAGTAATTCATGTCTGTTCTAGTAGTCAACAAAAAAGCTTATTTTGAGTACAAAGTTCTGGAATCTTTTCAGACTGGGCTTTCGTTATCAGGATACATGGTCAAACAGGTGCGGGCTAATAAAGTGGTCATAAATGGTATGTTTGTTGTCTATCAAAAAGGACAGCTTCAAATCATAGGATTTGGAAACGAGCAATCGCGGGAAAATGTTCCACTACTATTAAATAAACGTGAAGTAGACGAGATTGCAGGACAGATAAGGATAAAAGGGGTCAGTTGTATCATCCTAAACATTAAAACAGTGGGTCGCTGGCTCAAGGCAGAAATAGCTGTGGTGAAAGGTAAGAAACTCCACGACAAAAAAGAAGATATTAAAAAACGTGATATTGATAGGGAGATTGGTAGAGAGTTTAAGGGGTGAGATAAAGATAAAAAAGTACCATTTAATAATGATGAGAGTTATATAAATTTTTAACTATGATCGGGATTCGTTGTGCTTCTTAGCTTTAGCTTTTGCAAAAAACTCATCCATTAAACGGCGAAAGTGAGTATGAGATTCTAATCCATCTTGTGGAATTTCTAGATTTTTTAGTTCTGGAAACATTTGAATTAACTGTTTTCGATTAGGTCTAATTGATTTCGTCATAATCGTCTCCATTTAAAAAATATTGTATTTTAATAGAAGTAGTTATGTAAACTGTAAGAAAATTTTTGTCATTTACAAACTCAATACGAATATCACAATATAAATATTCATCAAATTTGTTTAGTCCATTGGCAGTAAATAGTCTTACGCTTTTGACAACCCATCTTTGCTTTTTATACTTATTCAGTACTTTTGAAAGCCAATAAACTTGGCTAGCCGAAATATTAGCATTTAGCACGAAATTTGTCAATAAGGTTTTCATGTCTAATATATCATATAAAATAGGTCTTGTCAAACTATAAGTGATCCTAATTTGCTTGACAAAAAATCAAATAGTTTCAATTCTAGCATTGTACTTCTTATGTTGCTAAAATAGCAAACTTAGAAAGTATTTATAAACTTAAATATATTTTATACTATGAATATCAAACCTATAGGTAATCGGCTCGTAGTAGAGCTTACTAAAAAAAAGAATGTTTCAGCGATTGGAATCATACTTTCCAGCGAAGAAAAAATAGAACAAGCCATTGGTCAAATCGTAGCTATTGGCGGCGGGCAAGGAACTGATGAGAATATCAAAGATCTCGGACTTAATGTTGGGGACAAGGTACTTTTTGGTAAATATGCTGGCGAAGAGGTGACAGACGAAAATGATGATGAAAAAACATACAAAATTCTCAAATCTACCGATATATTAGCAGTTATAAATTAAAAATATTTTATCTATGTCAAAAAAAATCATAAAATTTGGAACAGAAGCGCGAAAAGCTATTCAAGAGGGTGTAAATACTGTAGTAAAAGCAGTACAAACAAGCTATGGGCCACTAGGCCGTACTAGTATTATAGAGGGTTACGGAGACCCACAGGTTACAAATGATGGTGTAACAATCGCAAAAGCTGTAGAGTTAGAAGGGCCTGAACAAATGGGTGTGAAACTTATCCAACAAGCTGCAAGTAAAACAAATGATATCGCAGGAGATGGTACTTCACTGACTACCGTACTAACAGGTGCTTTTGTAAACGAAGGACTCAAAGTAGTCGAATCTGGTAGTGATCCCATTCAAGTAAGAAGCGGAATTCAGAAAGCAGTAAAATTTGCTCTTGAAAAACTAGAAACATACACAAAAGTTATCGCCACTGAGGAAGAAATGGCTGATGTAGCAACTATTTCATCGCGAAATAGAGATATAGGCCAAATGATCGCTCGAATGATAAATAAAGTCGGTAAAGATGGTGTAGTCACAGTGCAGACTGGTGATAGTAACAAAATCGAAGAAGAGTTAACTGAAGGAATGCAGTTTGATAAAGGGTATAAATCTCCATATATGGTTACTGATGTAAATCGTATGGAAGCTATACTGGATAAACCCTATATACTTGTTACTGATAAGAAAATTTCGTCTATTCAAGAGCTAGTTCCGGTTATTGAGGCTATCGCACAACAAGGTAAAAAAGAGTTGGTTATCATAGCCGACGATATTGATGGTGAAGCTCTAGCAACTTTAGTTCTAAATAAGATGCGTGGTATTTTCAGTGTACTTGCAGTTCAAGCTCCTGGTTTTGGTGAAAGTCGTAAGGCTATTTTAGAAGATATTGCTGTACTTACAGGTGCTACATTTATATCAAGCGATCTAGGTATGCAACTCAAAACTTTGACGATAACTGACCTTGGAAGTAGCGATAAAATAATTTCAACCAAAGATAACACTACTATAGTTGGTGGCAAAGGAGATAAAAAAGTTTTGAGTAATCGTGTTGAAACTATTCGCCAAAGTTTAAATGTTACTAAAAGTGATTATGAAAAAGAAAAGTTACAAGAGCGACTTGCTAAGCTTGTAGGTGGAGTAGGTGTAATTAAAGTAGGTGCTTCTACAGAAGTTGAAATGAAAGAGTTTAAATACTTAGTTGAAGATGCGTTAAATGCGACTAAGGCTGCTGTCTCAGAGGGTGTAGTACCAGGAGGTGCTTCTTCTCTAGTAAGAATAAGTAAACAACTTGAGTCTTTGCAATCAGACAATTCCGAAGAAAATATAGGTATAAGTATTGTTAAGAAGGCTTTACTTGCTCCTTTTAGAGCAATGGCACAAAATAGCGGTGTGTATGACATCTCAATATTGGTAAACCAGATCGAAAGTGAACAACTTAGTGGGTATGACTTCAAGAAAATGATCATGGTTGAAGATATGATAAAAGAAGGTATTATAGACCCAGTACTTGTTTTAAAGCAAGCATTGCAGAACAGTTCTTCTGTTGCTTGTTCTATATTGACAACAGAAGTAGCTATTTGTGATGAACCTAAAAAAGAAGAAGCTAGCGCAATGCCATCTGGCATGGGAGGCATGGGAATGGGCTATTAACAACCATATTCCTACTTTTTACCCGCATTTGCGGGCTTTTTTCTTGACAAAAATAGCAATTGTATGATAATTATTAACTTATAATTAAATAATATGGCCAAGAGCACTGAATTACAATACTATCCAGATGCAACAGCTTCATGTTCTAACTGTGGAAGCATTTTCACATTAGGTATGACTGTTGAAAAAATTACCGTTGAAATTTGCGGAAACTGTCACCCTTTTTATACTGGTCAAGAAACTTTGATTGATACTGCAGGTAGGATCGAAAAATTCCAAGCCCGTGCTTCACAAATTATAGACGGCGGTAGTAAAAAAGCTAAAACAAAATCTCGAAAGACTCGTCAATCTTTAGCTGATCTTTCTACAGGTGAAGAAAAGAGTGAAGAAACAAAACCGAAAAATGTGAAAAAAGTAAAAGAAGTTAAATCAGCTGAAACTGTAATTGAAAGTACTAAAGTTGTTGATTTATCAGCCGATTAATACCTTTTTCAATTGAGGCAAGTTTTCCATTTAACTAAAAATACTTGACAAAATATCTAAAACTTTCTTCTATTTCAATATAGTATAACCATATTTCATGAAAATATACAGCATTCATAAATCGTCTAAAAGTGCGATACGTGGTTTTAAAACAAGAAAAGCTCAAAACAAGAAATTTGTTTACAATAAGAGCGTAATATCTAATTTTTCTAAAATATTTGATAAAATAGACGAAAATCCATTTTTATTTCAAGTAATAGGAATATCTATTTTAACTGTAGCAATACTTATTAGTTTTCAGTCATTGGCAGATTTTTCAATAACTCCTGTGAGCGCTTCTCCATACGAGGTGAGAATGTTGACTAACTTTCAATCAAATAAAGGGCAACAGCTATTCGATTCCAATAAAATTGAAGAAATTAAATTAAATAATATACAAAAATTAGAAACTGAGAAAACTAAAATTGAAATGTATAAGGTAAAGGCCGGTGATACTTTAACTTCTATTTCTAATGAAACAAAAATGAGCGTAGAAAATTTAACTCAGCTTAATAATCTTGATAACATGGCGCAGCTAAATATAGATCAAGTAATTATATTATCAAAATAGATTATATTCTTGACAAAAAGCCAGCTAGTGATTAACTTTGATATAATGCCCAGTTGGTGGAATTGGTAGACACGCTAGCCTTAGGAGCTAGTGCCTTAGGGTGTCAGGGTTCGAGTCCCTGATTGGGCACCAAAATATTTAAGTTTTTTATTGCCGCTGTGGTGAAATTGGTAGACACACGGGACTCAAAATGCCGCGATAGCAATATTGTGAGAGTTCAAGTCTCTCCGGCGGCACCATAATGCGCATGTGGCGGAATTGGTATACGCGCTACCTTGAGGTGGTAGTGGGCTTTATGCCCGTGGAGGTTCAAGTCCTCTCGTGCGCACCAATCAGATTTGCTTCCTAACAGGAAGTATTTTTTGTTGACAAAAACGCTTTTTTATACAAACTTGTTTCAAGTACTGCACAATCTATTTGTATGAAACTTTTTTTTGTTATTGGAAATGAGATTAAACTTAATGAAGCAAAAGCATGTTTTTTCTGAGATCAAGTCTATTAACTTAGACTTACCTGAAATTCAAAGCTTATCCCCATTAGCTATTTTAAATGAGAAGCTGATTCCAATTTCGAAAGTAAACTGGCAAAAATTATTAAAGAAGATGGCTTTATTGTAGATGACTTTTGTTGTGGATTAGATTACTAAAATGGTTTTCCTGGAACTATGGTTAAGTGGTTTGAAAAATCTTTAGATGATAGCGGGGCTCATGAATACAACCATATTTGCCAATCACATAATAATTACAAAGCTACCATCACCATTTCAGCAGGTTGGACAGGCAGAACTAGAACTGTAACATTTTCAAATAAAATAGACGGCGCTATAGTCTTTCCTCGTACCGGAGTTGGTAAAGGAATCTATACAGTATTTTTATTTAATGGACCACCTAATACCTTAAGTCAGATGACAGACGAAGAGCGAAATGTAATCAGTCCACGCGGTAAATGTCTCGAAGAATTGAAATTATTTCCTAAATGAGAAAAACTTAGTCATAAAATACATCTAAATCTATTATACCTTGACAGTGTCAGGGGTTTCTTTTATTATTACTACATTATGTTTACATTGATCGATTTACCATATTCCTATACCGCACTTATTCCATATATTAGTAAAGAAACTCTCGAATTTCATCATAACAAACATCTGGCTGGATATGTGAATAAACTAAACGAGATTCTAGCTCCTCATGAGTTTTTTCTCAATTATGACATAGAAGAGCTAGTGCAAAATCTAGATAAACTTCCTGAAGACATCAGACAGGCTGTTACTAATAACGCAGGACAAGTCTATAATCACAATCTTTATTTTGAAAGTTTGCAAGGTGGTAAGCAAGAATTTAAACTTAGCAAAGAGCTTGGTGATGCTATTGATAGTTTTGGAAGCTACGAGAATTTTCAAAAACTTTGGACTGCAGCTGGTGTAGGGCAGTTTGGGTCTGGCTGGGTCTGGCTTGTAGTAGATGGCGAAGGAAAACTGTCTATCGAAAAAACTGCAAATGCCGATTCACCTCTAATGCATGGTAGAAGTCCAATATTAACTATGGATGTCTGGGAACATGCGTACTATCTAGATTATCAAAGTAGACGACCTGACTATATCAAAGACTATTTTGAACTTATGAATTGGGAAATTATTAGTCAGAGGTATGCAAAGACTTTGACTATCTAATAGATAAGTTTGAAACCATAATACTTTTTTAGATAGGCTGCAATAATTGTTGATACATCGTGTATGTTTTCACTAGCATCAACAATAAATACTTTACTTGAAGAGCTTAATAGGTAAATTTCTAGCACTTTTGCAAAAACATTAAGATATATATCAGAATATCTACGAGTGTTAATCGCAGGGTCTAGATCTTCATATCGCTGATACGGTTTTTCTCCATCAGGACTTTCTTTTAATGCATCTTCGTAATTTAAAAACGGTAAAACTTTATTTGGGATATACCAGCGAGTTTTAGACCGTTTTATAGCCTCATCAAGATTTAAATGTAAGTGAAAAATAATTACATCGATCTTTTGACTTTCAAAAAAGTTAGCAAGCCATTTTGCTTCCTCTACTTTTCTACCAGGACCTTCCACAAGAAGCTTCTTATCACTTTTAAGTGTATTTACAACCTTCTCTTCTACAACAAATCTTAGATCTACGGTATCTACACCTTCTCCAGCATTCATTTTTTGGTCTAGTCGCATTGCTCTATCAAACATGTCTTTGTTTTCAGTTTGATTTAACCCATCTTTTACATAGTTTCTGAGTTCTGTTCCAAAATCTAAATGTACATAATCTTTCAAATGTTTTTCTAAAAAGTCAGCTTGTGTTCCTTTTCCTGCTAGTGGTGGTCCATATAAAATAATTACGGATGGTAGTATATTATTTATCATAATAGTTGAGATTATAATTTATTATTTTTCTTTGGTCAATATAGGGCCATTTCACTTCTTTACAATTTTAATTTTAACAAGTATCATGTAAATAATGTACAAAATAAAACCTATTTATAACACGTAATTATTATCTTAAATCAAATCTCACAGTATGTTTAAAAATATTTTTATTTCCTTTGTAATTGCTTGTATTGCATTTTCTTCCATTTTTACTGCAATACCAACTTTTGCTGAAGATAATAATGTAATTGGATTTACCCAGTGTAATTTTACCACTTCTAGTAAAAGTAATTCTATAACACCATGTATACAGCAAATAATGACCTTTTTGTTTGTAATAGGTATTTTTTCAATGGCCTTTCGAATAGCATATATAGGTATAAATAAATTTAATCCATTAGGTCAAAATGCAGACGCACAGCAGGTGGGTCTCATACGTGATACAATTATTGGCTTAATATTACTTGGGGCGCCGGCTATTATATTAGGTGCTTTAAATCAAGATCTTCTGAAGCTTGACTTTCTTAATTTCAATTCTTTTACCGGAGGAACACCGGCTATAAAAGCCAACAAATCTACTAGTGAAGTTAACAAGACACAAGCAACTAAAATTGTAAGTGGCAGTACTGGTACTGGCTACATCGAAGATCCAAATGCTTTAGCATTTGCAAGTTCTACAGTTTCGGGCGGCAGGCTAACTTCAATTACCCTTGCTACGGGTGGAACTAAATATCTGGTACCACCAGCAGTAAATATTACAGGAGGTGGTGGAACTGGAGCAAAAGCTGTGGCTACTGTGCGCGACGGTATAGTTACAGGAGTAAAAATTACAAATCCTGGTTCTGGATATACTATTGGACCAGAAATAAGCTTTAATGATGCTGGTGATTTTACAACTGCCCAAAATCAACCAGCCACAACAGTAGCTGGGATTAGCTCGCTTTTATTGGACTCTTCTTTTCAAGCCTTTGTAGCAGGAAATAGAACCGAATCAAGTACTATTATCAAAGTATTACAAGTAGCAAAAAATTGTGATTATCCAGTATTTACTTTCTCAGGTGCCAGCTCTAATGATTGTGAAAATGTTAAATCAGACGAATTTCAAGGAGTCTTTAATAAATACGCTGATGACGTTAGTTTTATAAAAACTGCAGCTGCTAGAAAAATTAGTAGCTACGAAGGACCATTTAAAAATACAGTTCCCATAAAGATCCGCTGGGTTAATAGACAACCTGATGTTTCAGATGGTTATAATTATGGTACTTTTGACGAACCCGCTGGAAAGATAACTTGTTTTACTAACTATTTTACTGTAAGTGCCGACGGTTATCCTGACAAACAAATATCTACGAAAGAATGTGGTAAAAATAATTTAGATATGGATAGGGCTAAGCTAACTGAATTCGGTACATTTAATCGTGGTTGTTTTATTTTTGGATGTAGTAGCTATGAACTTAGATATCCAACCCCTGGTGCCATTGCAGGACTTGATTTTCCATCTGGATTTAGCTTTAACAGACAAATAACAATTTTAGATTAACTATATGAACTTAATAACTAATCTAATTCAATCTTTTAGAAACGATCCTATATTTAGAAGAAAAGTATTTGTTGTAATTGCAAGTTTTTTATTAATATCAATATTAATATCAGGTTTCATTTGGTTAAATTTTTCTAAAACAACTTATGACCAAAAAAAAGTTCAAATACAAGATACAAATCCAGTAAAATTTAAAAACGAAAAAAAAGAAAATGTTGTTGTTACAGCTAACGACTTTGATAATACTTCATATTTTAAAAAAGTAGGTAATGAGCTGATTGCATACCCAAATCAAGTTTTTATAACAAATCAAAATATTGCTTTTATCAATGACAAATATTATTTTACTAACAATGATAAGCCAGTTGTTACACCAATTCCTTACTCAGCATCAAATTTTTTAGCAGGTAAAGACGGTATTGTTATAAATGAAACTGGAGGATCGAGTATTTTTACAAATGAACAAATCATAAAAGGGTTTCCAGATAGAATAATTCAGGTAACTCCGGTCTTAGCGGATTCATTAAATGAAAAATCTGCTGTGTATTATTTTATTGATTTAAATGACAAAGTTATTCATATTTCTAAGGCTAACAAGATAGATCTATCTGACAAAACTATTGTAACCGATGTTATTATACCCAAGGATAAAAAATACGAATCCCTAGAACTACGCCAATTAGGTAAAAGTGTTTACATGTTTGGGTTCGAAAAATCTATTAAAGAAGGTAAGATTGATATATTTTTAGTCGAACAAAACAAGCTAACGATTCAAAAAGAATTACAAAATATAGAATCTTTCCAATATGGAAAAAGTCAAATTGTTTATACAGATTTACCATCAAATGCAGATCTGCTGACTCAATATAGAACGAATATTATGGATTTTAGTAGCTCAAAATTAGATATCTTCAATATTGAAATTTCTAAACGCTTAACAGGCGAAGGCGTGAAGGGTGGTTTATTTGCAAATAGATGTAATTTTAATGATGAAAATGCTAATATTTTGTATTGTTTAATTAAAAAAAATGCTAAGCAATACAATCTTACTCAGGAACCAGATGCAATTGTAAAAATTGAGTGGAAAAATAATAAAATTTCATATATACTTAAAGATAGTATATTTTCAGCATCATCTATATATTCAATAAACGATAAAAACTTATACTTTACAGGTCAAGAAAATAAAAATATTTATAAAATTAATAATGTTGACAGTCAGTAAAATATAAGCTGTACTGCTTACATGAGCAAGTTGAATTTAGAACAAAAACTGCTACAGCAAGAAGATCGTGATTTTACAAATCCAAATAACTTCTATCCTAGTAATTTTATTGAGCATGAAAGTGAATTAGATTTTTTATCTAAATTAGGATTTCCAACTAACCCTTTTAATAAAAAAATAGATACTATTGATAAAATTATTGAATCTTTTAATAATCTGGATGAAATTAGAAAAAATCTATCTTATCCTATTGATGGTTTGGTAGTAAAGCTATATGAAAACTCTATATCGAGTAAATTAGGGGTTGTAGGAAAAACTCCACGTAGCTGGTGTGCTATGAAATTTGCTGCAGAAGAAGTAACGACTCAATTGTTAGATGTAGTCTGGCAGGTAGGTAGAACTGGTAAGCTTACGCCTGTGGCTTATTTGGATGAGACAGAATTAGCTGGAACTATAGTAAAGCGAGCAACACTGCACAACTATAAAGAAGTCATAGAAAAGGATCTTTATTATAAAGATACCCTGATAATACGGAAAGCAGGGGATATTATCCCAGAGGTCATTCAAGTATTATGCAATCTTAGGCAGTTTTCTAACAATGTCGAGAATAATCACTTTGATCAAGATGGAAAAGTCAAAGTACCCACTTCCTGCCCTTCTTGCGGTGTAAATTTAGTATTTTCTGAAACAGAAGTTGATATATATTGCCCAAATATAGAATCTTGTCATGACCAAATTGCAGGTAGACTTAGTTATTATTGTCAAAGAAATATGGTAAATATTCCTGGGCTATCGGATAAAATCATAGAAAAATTTATCAAAAAATTTAATACTCATGATGTCTATGATCTCTATAATCTACCATGGCAAGATATAAAAACTATAGAGGGTTTTGGTGTAAAATCCGTAGAAAACCTTTCTAAATCAGTCGAGAAGTCAAAAAATATGATTGATTACCGATTTTTAGCAGCACTTGGGGTTGATGGTATCGGCCCTGAAGTAGCTAAGCTTATATGTGAAAAATTAAATGAAAAAATATATGATAGTAAATAGAATTCGTCTCCATAAAGCAGTAACACTGTTTTTAAAATCACAAAAAAATCTTGACTACACACATCCAGAAATACAAAGAAACATAGAAAATTATGGTGTTTTCGTTGATGAATTAGAAGTATTTAATCGGATGTTTTGGGTACAGCCAGGTCAAAGTATTCATATTAATAATTGGCCTAAAAGAGAGCATGGGGATTTTAATAAGGTAAGAATTCTAGAGGAAAATGAAAATTTTTTGCTCTTATTTAAGCCTTTCGGTGTTGTAGTTCAGCCAGGAGCAGGACATACAAACGATAATCTCGTAGAGTGGCTATTAAAAAAATATCCTGAGCAGCAAAAATTTGATTCTACTAAGTATCCTAGTCGAGGTTTAGTTCATAGATTAGATAAGAATACACAAGGATTGATGATCGTTGCAAAAAACTTGGAAACTTTAATATTTCTTCAAAATCAGTTTAAAGAACGGAAAGTTGTTAAAAAATATTTATGTATTGCTGAAGGGCTTGTAGAAAAACAATATATTGTAAAAGCTTATCAAACTCGTGATAAAATAGATGTAAAACGACAAAAACTTTTTTGGGACAAGGATTTAGCTAAGGCGTACGATAGCCAATCACGATTTGCCTTTTCTATTATCAGGCCTATAGCCATCTCACATCAAACAAATCAGTCTCTAGTAGAAATAGAAATAAAGACAGGTAGGATGCACCAAGTCCGTCTTCACATGCAAGCTCTCGGATTTACGCTAGTCAGTGATCACGTTTATACCAAAAAAGTGCTTGAAAATACTAAATATGAGCAAGATAGTAGAGATTTTGAAAGTGGATGGTATTCTTTTTACCCTCTAAAAATGGTACAAAATGTTTCAGAAGATCAAATGTCAATTTATAAGAATGATATATTTGACAATCAAAGTTATTGTCTTCTATCTAATTATCTGAAGATTTCTTTGTCAATTAATAAAATTCTAGAAGCTGATATTATAAATACTAATAACCTCAATTAAATGTTATCGAATATCGAATTTCATACATTTTAAGGTACTTTTATTAAATTAATTACTGGTAACCTGTCTAGTTAATCCACACCTTATACATTTATTGTGTACAAACAATTGAGTTCTGTGTTGTATTCAATCTGCTAGGAAAGAATATATTACCAGAACTTAACTTAATCTG
>JACMQI010000009.1 GCA_014377045.1 candidate division SR1 bacterium | reverse complement strand
GCAGATCGATTATGCTCTCCAGATCACCAGCAAGCTAGCAATTTTAAAAAAACTAATCAGGGCTACAATTATTTAAATTGTGGTGGAATAATGGGGAAAACTAAAAACATTTTAAACATAATTTCTGAAGTTCAAAACACTGCTTCTCATGACAGAAATTTTAAAAATAAACAATATTCTTGGAGCAATCAATATCTATGGACAAAAGTATTTTTATCAAAAAAATTTGATATCGTTTTAGATACTAATTGTGAGATTTTCCAAACAATGACTACTCAAAAATCGTTAAAGGAATTATCTAAATTTATTAATCTTGAACTACCTCTAGATCAAAACGAAGATCTCTATAAGCGTCAATCTCTTCAAAATACATTAAATGATATGTTGGTTGAAGTAGAAATATCTGAAACAGGTAGATTGGTAAATAAATCCACAAATTCTAACCCTTGCCACATCCATTTTAATTCTAAAATTCATAAGATTACTATGTTTATGGAGCCGTTTGTAAAATTATTTTAGTGTAAAGAATGGCTATCTAGCTGTTTTGTAGTATTTATAAAAGCAAATTAAATACCCAAATTTTTCTCTTGATCATACGAAACCACGCTGATTACTTTCTTCAAGGAAGATGCAGACCATATAGATTAAGAAGAATAGTATTACCATCTCGAATAACTGAAAATGGTTTAATCAGATCAGTGAACGAAAATGATTCCTCGCTTTTAATCTCGTTACGAAGCTTAGATTGCTTAATTGAAGAGTAACTTGCAAAATATTTGTACAAATACCTGGCGTAAACATTGCCGATATATGAAATTTTGAGAAAACCATTTATTGAAAATGATCCAACAATATTCACTTCTACGTTATTAACAACATTTTTTGGGATTTTTTGAAATATTATTAACGTTTTTTTAAACTGCTAGTGTCAATCTACGAGCATCAAAACCAATTAAAATATTTGGACGACAATCTAGTAATAATAAATCTAAAGCTTAGTCTTATCAGCTTAATTCAATAGCTTCTTTCCAACTAATCTGACATTTTTTATAGCTAAATTCTATGTTTCCATGTATTCCTACTTTGTAAACAATAATTTCGTAGGCACCGAACTAAATAAAATTCACCTAGTCTAGCCCTTATTGACAAAAATCTACTTCTACCCCATCTTTCAACTATTATGCTCTCTGTCGGACTCGTAGGACTTCCAAATGCTGGAAAATCAACTCTTTTTAATCTTCTTACCAAACGTAGCGTACCTGCTGAGAATTTTCCTTTTTGTACTATTGACCCTCATGATGGCATTGTTGAAGTTCCTGATGAACGTGTGCATACTCTTGCTAAGTTAGTAAATGCCCAAAAAGAAGTCTACGCTGCTATTGAATTTCGTGATATTGCAGGACTAGTCAAGAACGCACATGCTGGAGAAGGTCTTGGAAATAAATTTTTGTCTCATATTAAAGAGGTTGATCTAATATTACTTGTAGTAAGAACTTTTAAAAATGACGATATTATACATGTAGAAAACCGTGTAAATCCCATTGAAGATGAAGAAATATTGCTTTTAGAGCTTAGTCTTGCAGATCAAAATGTACTTGAAAATATACTCCCCCGCATGGAAAAAGACCTAAAAAGTAACAAAGACAAGCTACTTGGTGACAAAATCCAGATAGTAGAACAAATACTTTTAAGATTGTCAGGACTTGGTCTAGCTTCTGATTTTGTGCTTCCTGACATCACAGATAAGGAAATCGTAAAATGGCGAAAAGGACTAAATCTACTCACAGATAAGCCTATTTTGAAACTTGCTAATATTAATCAAGATGGCGAAAATGTAGATTACAAAAGTGATTTTGAGCTTGATATTTTACTTGAGTTCTCTATGGCAGATATGACTAAAGAAGATCGTTTAGAGCTAGAAATGGTTGCAGAAAATGGTTTAGATAAGATGATAAAAGCGTGTTATCAAAAGCTTGGTCTTGGTACATACCTAACATGCGGGGAAACAGAATCAAGAGCTTGGACCTTTAAACAGGGTATGGTAGCTCCACAAGCGGCTGGTATCATACATACTGATTTTGAAAAAAAATTTATCAAAGCCGAAGTTATCAAATACCCTGATTTTATAGAACTAGAGAGTCGCAAAAATGCTATTGAAAAGGGTAAAATGCGTATGGAAGGCAAAGATTATGCTATCCAAGATGGCGATGTAATTGAATTTAAAATCGGAGGTTAAAAAAATCCCTAAACTGTATTTTTAGTTCAGGGGTATGTGTAATTTGGTTAGCATTTTATAGACAATATTTTACCATTTTACTACTCGATAAATCATGTGAGTGTTGCGAGTTTTTGTATTTGCATAATTTGATTGCAAAGTATTGACATCACTCAAAACTTTTTCACCTTCAATTAACATAGATTTGTAAATAGTATAAATACCGTGAATATAAGACTCTGAATGATCCAGTTGCAAAAGCTTTTGAACAGAAATACCACTCTTTTCCATATCTCGGAAAAAACGCCACATTATTAGATTTTTGGAATATAGAGTCGCAGCTTTTCCTGCATCTGTTTTACCATCCCAAATTTTATTAGGATATTTTTGATAAATGATTTGAAACTCATCAGAAATTATCTCTACTCCAACGTTTGCTGGACGTACAAAAACAGTCATCTTTTGATGCTCCAAGTATATACACCTTTTATAACGTACATAAATTCCACGTATCTTGTCAATAAAAATTCCCCTAAAATCATATGTGATCAGGGGATAAAAATTTATACTAAGTAATGTTGAAAAACTTAAATTATGCATTAGCCTGATGAATTTTTTGAACAGTACTTATAGACTCTTCGTTTATCAAATTACTAAGCACATATTGATTCCTATACAAAAGTGACTGATAAGTAAGATATATTTCATAAATACCGTCCTCGGAAAAACCAGCAGTTAAAAGTTTAACCACAGAAATCCTACTGTTCGCATACATAATAGAATTGTTAAGTAAATCCCATATTATAGAATTTTCAAGAAAGAACACTTTAGTCTTAAAAGGATCAATCTCGCCGTCCCAATAATGATCAAAATATTTCCCTACTAATATCTGAAATTCTATTGATTTGCTTAAATTACAAGTACCTACTGGACAATTAAAAACAGTCATAAATACACTAAACAATTAGTTCACTAGAAGTATACTATACAATGAGTATGATTGTTAGGGAATAAATAGGTTATGACATTCAATTATTCACACCACTATATCACCTGTAATATCTGACCAAAACTTTTTAATCGTTTCCTCAGTATTTTAAAATCAGCACAATACTTATCTACAATGTTCCAAAATTTTGAAGAATGATTTTTTTCTTTGATATGGGCTAATTCGTGAATAATGACATAATCCAATAGCTCCAAAGGAAGTAATGAAAGTCTCCAATTTATGGATATAGTATTTTCATGAGTACATGATCCCCAGCGTGTTCTCGCGGAAGATAATCGGACATTCTTGTAATCAAGTTGCATTTTTTGTGACCAATATTCTATTTTTTCACTAACTAGATTTTTGGCGATTTTTTTTTGCTTAACTATATCTAAATTTTCTAATTCTAAATTTATTAGCGATTCTTGTGATTGGGAAAAATTGGCGATTTTTTTTTGTATCCACGAACTTTTTGATTCTACAAAGGATATGATATATTTTTCTGGAGTATTTTTTGGTGCTTTTACTAATACTTTCCCTTTACTTGTAATCATTAAGGCTAAAGTCCTACGCGTCATAAATTTAATCTCGATTTTCATAAATGGAATTTAACCGTTGATATAAAATAACGTCAAATACTAGCATTTGACAAAACCTAAAGAGTATGCTAGTTTGAGTATGTTTTCTTATAAAACGGGAAAAGTGCATTGAGTACAGCTTTAGTATATTGGTCAACACACGACATACCGCCTTCAGTAATTGACACTAATTTTGGTTATAATACTGAAGATGATTCATACTTCAAACCAGCTCTTCGTGAGTTATATACAGCAAAATATAGACGCAGACATGAAGGACAGCTTTACGGTTCTTGGTTTCGAAAACGACTTGAAAAGCAAGATTATCACATCAATTTTAGATTAATCGGCATAAACAAACTAACCGACGATCCAACATGTGGGCATAGCTATCATCATATCAAGATCTTCAGTGGTCAAACGTATTATGAGCATATACATGATCATGTATTTGGTTCGGATGAAATAGGCCGAGAGAGAGAAGCAAACTTTGAAAACTTCGATAGTGTGGCAGATTTTATTCGCCATGCTCACGATATTCTCCAAGCTATAGATCTAGACAGGTTTATGGATTTTGAAAGCAGAAATGCCTCTTTAAGATATGATTTTAAAGAAAATATTCTATATGTTGTCAGTAAAAATCACTTGCTGACTGCATATAGACCAAAGGACATGGTGCATCATCTATTCAAACTGTTTCTAAAAATACACAAAAGTTGAAGTAAAAATATCACACTCACCACTAAATACGGTGAGCTTTTTTTAGACAAAAAAATAGCCCTCTAATGAGAAATTATTTTAAATGATTATATGGTGACGGTGGGCAGGATCGAACTGCCGACCTCGGGCTTATGAGTCCCGCGCTCTAACCGACTGAGCTACACCGCCATGCTTAATAATATTGGCATCTATATCACTGTTTGTCAAGTTTGCAACGAAAAATCATATTTGACAAATTGCTAAATCGGTAATATTACTAATGTATTCAGGTTGGTTGATGTACTAAATTAATCTTCTAAGGAGAAAATAATGTTTTTACGAAAATTTTTTCTAAATCTAAAGAGTGCAACTAGCCAATTTTATAATGCATTTATGGCGTGGCTTGAAGAAGACTGCACAAAAAAAGAAATGAAAGAAAAAAAATAATTTATTCTCAAAATTTAGATGAAAATAATTTCACAAAAAAAGCATATTATTATTACCAAATATTAAATTATAACAGTTCTTAGAATAATTTAAGCTAAGTCAAGAGTTTAAATTAAGAGAGTACAAAAAAATATTTTTAGTATGTCGGAGAAATATTAGGAGAAAATTACTTTAAGTTAATTGAACATGCGCTAATCAAAAAATACGAAGAATATCTAAAAGATCCAAGTATTGAAATTACACCTGAATTACAAGAACTTATTGATCGGTTTGCTAAATTTAATAAAGAAAATAAAGAGTATTCAATACAAATAGAAAGCTACGAAGCCTAAAAAACCAGATTTAATTGATTTTGGTAATACCCACTTAATTTTGATAAGTGGGATTTTTTATAGGCTATTTTGCTTTATCAACAATGATTACAAACTCACCTTTTTGTTTTATATCATCTATTTCTAGTGTGCTGACAGTACCTATCCAAATAGTTTCATACATTTTAGTTACCTCACGACAGATACTGATTTTGCGTGTTGGTTCTAAGTATTCTTTTAGCTCCCCTACACATTTATCAATGCGATGAACTGACTCATAAAATACTACTGGATAGGGTGATATTACAATTTCTTTCCATTGAGTTTGGCGTCCTTTTTTAACAGGTAAAAATCCTAGAAATGTGAACTCTCTTCCAGTGATTCCACTTGCAACAACCGCAGGTACAAAAGCAGTAGCACCAGGAAGTACCGTATAGTTTACTCCTAGATCTTGGGCTAATCTAATAATTTCAATACCTGGATCAGATATCCCAGGAGTTCCAGAATCACTAACTACCAATATTTCAATAGGTTCTTTTTCCTCCTCTTCCGCTACAAGAATAGTTTTTAAAGCAGCCTCAATCGGTACCAAGTTAAATTCATGGTTACGGGTAAAATCGATATATTTTGGTTTATTTTCTATCTCCAATAGCTTCATCAGTTTACGGGTATGGCGAGTATCCTCTGAAATGATGATGTGAGTAGTCTTCAGTAAACGAATGGCACGAAGAGTAATATCCTCAAGATTTCCAACAGGAGTAGGTACAATATATAGCATAAAAAAGAGACTATCACATAAGATAGCCTTTGTCAAAGTTTAAGATTTATAACTATTCATGTAACTTTCATACTCAACAATGGAAATAAATATAGGTTTACTATATTTTAGAATAGCACCATCATTTGCATAAGCCTGAAAACCCATTCTTTTTGAAGAATATTTAAGATTATGGAAATACTTATAAAACTCTCTCCTTGATTCGATATTATTTGGATCAAAGTGATCATTTGTAAGTACCATTTCGCCTTCGCGAAGTTCTGGATGAGTAAGATTAAAATTGACTTTCATCTTTATTTATATAATAGACAATCTATACATGCTTGTATTTTTACTTTTGTCAAGCATCAATAACAAAAAAATGACTACCACGTTTGATAGCCAGAAATAGCTTTTTAATACTTTATAAGTACACTAAGCACGGCAATAATGATTACCAAAACTACGAATAAAGGTATTCCCCAAAATACAATTTGATTAAACTGATACTCCCATTTTTTTACAAACACAGGCTGGGTATTGAATAAATAGTTACCTTTGTGGTCATAAGCCTTCCATCCTAGTCTAGCAGTTTTATACTGTATTTCGTGAAAATGTTGCTCGTCAACACCTTTATAATATCCTGCATAAAGATTAGTCAAAAACATTTCTCCTTCTCGTAATTCAGGATGATGATCATTATAACTGATTTTAATATGCATTTAATTTTGCTACAAATAATAAACTATAACGCATTTTTAGCCTAGATTTTCTATTTTGTCAATACCAAGAAAACAAAAAATAGGCTATTATATTAAATAACCTAAATTACAGCAAACTACTTCAAATTAAGTTACAATCACAACCCACAAAATAAATCAAACTTTGTTAAGATTTTATGTAAAGTTGGCTGGAATTTTGAATTAATTCTGCATTTACTTGACGTAAGATGGGTCGACATTTATACAATTGGTCAAAATACCAGTATATTCTGCAATCAGACTCCAATAAATAATCTTCCATATGCAATATTCTCATCTTTGAACAAATATTGGAGCATATTATGATAGAAATTCTTCCTCCAAATCGAAAGAGTATTTACCCTATCTTTTGGTCAAAAGTACAATTTTTTCAAAGTGTTTATTTTTATAGAAATCGTCTTTCCCTGTATAAATATTCATATAAAATATTTCACCTGGTTTACACTCTGGGTGATCGCAGTTATAATCGAAAATCTACTTAATAATCTTCTCAATCAATCCTATGATAAAAAGATACATTTTAGTATATCATGACTTCTGCGCCTTATTAAGACTCATTACCATAAATAAACTTACTGTACCATAACATTTTTAGAACCATCAATCATCTCTACTTTTAATAGATCACCAGTTTTCATGTTTTTAGTACTATTTAGTATACTCGAGTTATTTTTAATTATTGCGTACCCTTTTTTCATTATATTTTGAGGATTTTCTAGCTCAATTTTGACTAATAATACTGAAGCTTGTTGTTTCGTAGTTTCGATTTTATGACTTACTATTCCTGTTGCATTTATATATAACGATTGCGATAAATATTTGTATTGTACAATTTTCTGAAGCGAAAACGACTCTAAATTTGTGATTCCACCTACAAAATACTTAGCTTGAAAAATCCGATTCTTAATGAGTGATTTTATATTATCCGCTAACTTATTATTTTCTATACGAATGGTATACATGAGTGAAGTAACAGACTGATCTATCTCTTTTGCAAGCCTAGTTTTTTTTGTGATTTCTTGACGTAAAATAACTACAAGTAGGATACAAATTTGATCAGTAAAACGCTGATATGCATATTTTTTTTCTCTAAAGTACGCTGTGAGAATATGAGTTATATTATTTATTTGATAACTTACTTCGCTACTGGATAGACTAGATATTTCTGCTGCCTGGGAAGGTGTACTGGCACGCTTATCGGCCACAAGTTCGGATAAAGAGGTATCTCGCTCATGACCTATAGCCACAATTGTTGGCTTTTTAATCGTATGAATAGCTCTCGTAACTCTTTCAGAATTAAATACAATCAGGTCTTCTTTACTTCCTCCACCACGTGTAATAACTACAGTATCTATGTCATAATTATCGCAAATATCATTTACCATTGCAAATTTTTCAAGTATCTCCCCTTCTACCCCTACTCCCTGAGTTTTGATAGGGAGGTGATAGATCGTAAGTCCCTGCCTTCTTTGTTTAATTACTTTAATATAATCGGTAAGTGCAGCACTGTTTGAACTTGCAATAAGTAAAATATTTTGTGGTAATATCGGTATTTTTCTTTTTCTATCTACATCCATCATTCCTTCATTACGTAGTTTTTCTTCTAGCAATTGTAGATTTCTCAAAAATTCACCCTCACCTGTTAGTTCTAGTTTTTGCACGTCAAAATAAAGCTTTGAAGATTTGCTACTAATCTTAAATTTTCCTGCTATTCGTATGGAAAGACCTTCATTAAGAGTGAAATCAGATCGATAGATGATACCAGCAAAACACCAACAACTAAGTACTGATTGTTCACTATCTTTGATATTAAAGTAATACATTTGTCCACTTGTATTAACTTCGGTCACCTCACCTTCTACAATATATATTTTTTCAGAAACAAGGCTTTTAATAAGCCCGAGGGCTTCAGTTACAGTCAAAGCTTTTACATCTGAATCATCTCCATTTTTACGCCTCTGTATTCTATCAATTGCAGATTCTATAGATAACCAAGTTTTGCGATCAGATTCTTGATTTTGCCAATTTATCAAATATTCTATTTCTTTTTCATCTCCAAGATTGGCTATTAGCTCTGCTAGCTTTCGTCTTACACTTACACTTTTATGCTTATTGAGATCCAATATACCTAATAATTCACTTTTATCTTTATGAGTGATAATCCAATTTAATTTATCATTTATATCAGCAACTTTTTGATCTGCTAGGTCTATTGAGTGTTCTTCTTGAAATAAGTTACTTGTGTTAGACATTACTATTTTATTAAACTAAATGTATACTAATTGTGTCAATTTTTTATCGTGCAAAAATCCTGTGTAAATCATAACTATGTATACACAGAATTGTAAAAGATCGTTTTAATCAGCCAAATAAAACAAGGAATCAGACCTTAATTTTGTAAGATGCTTATAGAAATGGATTGAATTTACAAAGTAGTGGAATACGGAATCTGTATCCTAATAGAACTAAGTCATACTCAAAAGAATGACTAGCGGGTTATAATACTCACTATTAGTCTAACTACCAAAACCTTGAACTTCATAATAATTCTTCGTCCAAAAACTTATTGTATATTAGTACAAAATATAGACTAAATATCAAATTATTATGCAATGGGTTTATATTCAGATATCAATCTATTTTTAGATTACGCAGCTTTTTTGTGATCTGCAAGCCACTTCTTAAACATATCAACCACTTTATCTTGACCGATAGCAAGAAAATCCGCTGATTTGTCTACTGGAGCACACCAACATTCTAATTGCTGCTTAGACAGATCCCCATCAATATGAATCCATTTTTTAAAGACATCCATAGGAAAGACAGGGCGAACTATATAATATATTTGAAGATTTGAATAATTATCTGCTGGATTTTCAAAATATACAAATCCCAGTGGACAAATTATTCTTGTCTCTACCCCTGTTTCTTCTCGTACTTCACGAACAATCGCTTCTGCAGCATTTTCGTTACGTTCTATACGCCCTCCCGGTAATTGTGTACCTCTACTTGGTCTTGTTATAGACCGAAACACCATATAATAATCTTTTCCTTTATGTTTACACCAAATTATAGCACCTCCCCTGAAAACATGTCTTAATGAGAATTGGTGTGATATTGCTAAAGTTGATTGAAGGTCTGCGGATAGATTATTAGTGTCGTTTTGATCAAGATCTGATTGAAAACTCATACTAATATTAATTTATTGAAAATTGAAACTATTATTTAGAGAACTAATTGTTTTATTATAAAGTGTCAAGTCAAAATGGAAACAAGCTCTTGACAAAAGTAAGTAAGTTATTCTATATTTAGACAAATTTATTTGCAAACTAAAGAATAATATGACAAATCAGTTATTAAGAAACAGTCAAGTTGTCAAAGACCAATTGAAAACTGACAACCCTGAATTCAAATCAGGAACGGTAGTGGAAGTACACTACAAAATTAAGGAAGGCACAAAAGAAAGAATTCAAATTTTTAGCGGTGTTGTTATTTCTCGTCATAACGGAGAAGGACTAGACGCTACATTTACTGTATTGAAAAACTCTACTGCAGGAATTAAAGTATTTCGTACTTTTCCTTTGCATTCTCCTTCAGTTGATAAAATTGTAGTTGTATCTGCATTACAAAGAGCTAAACAATCAAAACTTTATCATCTCGGTCAAATTAAGGATCCAATTAAATCTCTTAGAGTAAAAAAAGTTAAATCAATTAATATTTAATAGCTATGAATTTAGTCCTATTCCCTATCTATAATTATATTAATATAGCACTTTCAGCAATGTTTATATTGTTAGCACTTTTCCTTAAATCTGATAGTATGCAACTACTGATTGTATTTGTACCTTTGATTATAGCTGGGTTAAGTATGTATACTCTATTTAAGAAAACAAGTTTAACTGATACTACAAAAAAAAATGTAGTTCTTGTAGCTTTCATTGGTTCAATCATTGTATCATTCTCTCCGTATATATTACAATTTAGCACCAACAAACAATTGCTATTTTCAAGTCTCGCCTTTACAATTTTATTATTAATCAATATATTTTTAGTAAAGTTAGAAAATAAAGAAAAATAACAAATCAAATAAATAAAACTAACCATTTAATACATATGATTACTGTAAGAAGAAATACCGAAGATACTCCTCAAAAAGTTGTAAGCACATTCCTTAAAAGGGTAAAAAAATCTAATCTAGTTTCAAGAAAACGAAAAATTCAAATATTAATAAAACCACTTTCTCATTTAGAAAAAAAACGAAAAGCACTTCGAAAATCTAAGTACCTCATAACTCAAACCCTTGTTGATAAAATAGGAAAATCAAACAAATTCTAGTTATAAATCATTAAAATGTTCTTAAGGTGCCCAAAGATCCATACTTAGTAGCTATAGACTTTGGCTCAAACTCTATCAAATTAGCAGTTGCCAAAGATTCACTCGATGAACAAGACAAGATACAAATTCTTGCCTTAGTCGAGAGAAGCTCTAGTGGGGTACGAAGAGGCATAGTCACCAATATGAGTGAAGCTACTGAGGCTCTTATTGATATTATAAACCAAGCTGAAAGTATTATCGGTTTACCTATTCGTAGAGCAATAGTTGGTATAAATGGACTTGGAGTTACTTTTACAAACTCTGAAGGTCTTGTCATAGTTTCTAGACAAGATAATGAAATATCTGAGACAGATGTGGATAGAGTTATTCAAGACAGTCTTACAAAAGCCTTTGGAATAAATAACAACGAGATTATCCACGTAATCCCTAAAAGTTTCACTGTAGATAACCAGCAAGGTATACGCTATCCTGTTGGTATGGTAGGTTCTAAACTAGAAGCCAAAACACTTGTAGTTAGTGTAGAGACTAGTTACCTACGTAATTTCACAAAGGTTTTTAATCAAGCTAGTATTGATATTTCAAATCAGTTTTTTTCTCCTCTTGCAAGTAGTGACTTTATTCTTACAAATAGACAAAAAAAAGCTGGAACTGTACTTGTAGATATTGGCTATTCTTCTACTTCCTATATCGTCTGGGAAAATGAAGAAATTTTTGCATCAGGTATCATACCTATTGGAAGCGATCATATAACTGCTGATTTGGCTGTTGGTTTACAAACTACTATGGAAATGGCTGAAGAAATCAAAAAACAGCATTTAGATCTATCAAATGAAGCAAAGAAAAATGAAGAAGTAGAAGTATTTAATCCAGATTTACAAATCAATGAAAATTTCAAGCTAGACGAGATTAGCGACTATGCTAGAGCTAGAGCTGAAGAAATATTTTTGTATTTGAATAAGGAATTGCGTAAAGTTGGTAAAAACTCACAATTACCTGGAGGAGCTGTGCTGATAGGTGGCGGAGCTTCACTCAAAGGTGTAGATGACGTTGCTAAAGATGTGCTTAAACTCCCTATCTTCAAATATATTTTTGACAGAAAAATGATAACTTTCGTACCTGATTATAACAATGATCCTTCATTTATCAATAGTATTGCGCTTGCCGCTTATACGCTCTATCATTCTGAGGAAAGCAACTATAACAATAAAATGAATCGCGCAGGAAATCAACCTAGATCATCTAATTCAGGAGAGTCAGGAGGAGGATTTTTTAGTAAACTGAAAGGACTATTACCTTGGAGCTAAAAAGTCCACCTGTGTTTCAAGATGGTTTTACAATATTATATGCCTAAAGGGTTTTTAATTTTATCTAATACTTGGTTTTTACTCAATAAACTAGTATCAATTACAGTAGCATCATAAATAGCTCTATGGAGTGATTTACCAATAAAATGAATATTTTCGTAATTTGAAACATCGATTTGGTCTAGAACAGTCTGCACTTCTTGGATTTCTCTTAGTGTTTTTCTCCGCTCGATGAGTTTTCTCCGCGATCAATAAAAGACATTTGGATAGAAATATAACTTTGATTTACTACAATAATGCGATCATAAATTTTGTCTGAAAATGGATCTGCGATGCCAATACTACTTCCATGTAAAATGACAAAAAAGGTGTTGCTATTTAGTTTGTTGTAATAGGTAAATGTTGGTGATTGATTAGACATATTTAAACTATTTTATTAGTGTCCAGTTAGTTTTTAAAAATTTAGTAATTCCACTTGGATAAACAAATTTAGGATACATTTTAACAAATTCTTCAAGTGCGTCAAAAAAATTATCTGGCAAAATTTTTGTTCTTTTTGCTAAATAAGCCATTAATACTGCAGGTGAACGAGATTGAGCATATTCACAATGAATAAATAAATTTTGATTTTTGTACATGTATATAAAGTCTAGAATCTTAATCAAATCATTTGTTTTAAAATCATTTTCATCACTACTATCTTCCCAGTTTACAAACATTTCATTTCCATCAATATAAATTTTTAATTCTTTTGAGTTAGGAAAAAATTTACTGCCAACATGTATTTTGTACCAATTTTTTGGTATTTTTGAAAGCTCATACTGATCACCTAGGTAAATATTAGTAAATTTAAAATGTTTCATTTACGAAAATTATTCAAAAAAAAAGCTTAGTCAAATTAAATTCAACTAAACATAAAGTTTTGGATTTAGAGTTTTTAAAAATTTCCTCTTTCAGAGGTTAGGTCGTCAACAAGCTCTGAAATTGTACGACCATTTTTGATATGATTTTTGATAATTTCTTCAGGCCACATATCTTTCCAGTCTGACTTTTCAGCATTGATCGATAAACCTAAAAAGAAAGCAGCTGCAGCCTTGTGATTTCCATCGCGAAGAAAGTATTTCCAATCATACTCTGAATAATAAATAGTATAACCATCTGTTCCGTCATATCGAAATTTTTCAACATACTGCGCAACTCAATTATATGAACAATTGTTTGCAGTAACTAGATCGCCTAAAAATCTAGAATCTACTTGATGTACCATTGTTGATTTCTCACAAATGAAGTTTTATTAATTTAAATTTACATGCATTTTTGATTTTGTCAAATAAAATGATCTCTAAGATATTTAATTGATATTTTTTAAATAAACTAAATCGCTAGATGGAATCACCTTTATACCGAAGTAATAAATACTAAATTAAGAAGATGTTTTAAAGTTTCTAAATATAAAATTTCATTCAAAATCAAAAATAAACATATTTACTTAAAATTTTATATCTAAACTGTGTATTCAATTATACTACAGATTACTGCTTGACAAAATATTCAAATTTGATTGCTATTAAAAGACACATTAATCATTAAATATTACCTTCTTCATGGATAAAAAAGTCATAGCCGAACTAAATCAATTCAACACTGCCGAGTATCTAAATAACTCTACAAACTTACCAAATCCGCACAACTATATTACTATACGTGGTGCAAGAGAACACAACCTACAAAATGTATCTCTTGTTATCCCTAAAGATCAATTAGTAGTATTTAGTGGGCTTTCTGGTTCTGGAAAATCAAGCCTTGTTTTTGATACTATTTACGCTGAAGGACAACGAAGGTACGTAGAAAGTTTGAGCTCCTACGCACGCCAATTCCTTGGACTTAAAGAAAAACCTGACTTGGACAGCATTGATGGACTATCACCTGCTATCTCGATTGATCAAAAGTCTACCTCACAAAATCCACGTTCTACTGTCGGCACTATTACAGAAATCTATGATTATCTAAGGCTTTTATATTCTAAAGTAGGTATTCAGCACTGTGCGGTTTGTGGCTCACACATCACTGGTGAACCTGTCAGTAAAATGCTTGATCGATTGATGGCATTACCAAAAGGAACCGAGATTATCATGCTTTCTCCTCTTGTAGACGATCAAAAAGGTTGGCATAGACAGTACATACTCGACGCAAAGAAAAATGGTTTTAGAAGACTTCGAATTGACGGTCAAATAATGTTACTCGAAGACGTCGAAAAACAAGATCTTAATAAACAACAAAAACATACTATAGAGATAGTTGTAGATCGTATTACAGTAAGTCCTGAGAACAAAGAACGCGCCTTAGATTCACTTGAAACTTCGCTTAAATTTGGTGGTGAAAGAACAACCGTTTTAGTATTCAAGGAAGACCAAGCAGAAGAAAAAATATTTTTAAACAAAAAACGTGCTTGTCCAAATGGTCATGGTAGCCCAGGTGAACTCGAACCTAGACAGTTTAGTTTTAATTCCCCTCACGGTGCCTGCCCTACCTGTACAGGTATTGGACTTATGACTGAAATCGACGATAGGTTAGTAATTTCTAATGAAACACTTTCGATTATCGAAGGCTGTATAAAACCAGTATCACGCCTAAGTGTTAGTGGTGGATGGCTTACCCAAATGTTTGAAACATTAGCGAAGAAATATAATTTCAAGCTTACCGCTCCCTGGAAAGATTTAACAGATAAGCAAAAACATATCATTTTATATGGAAATGTAACTGAAGAAGGCGGAAAAGGATTTGAAGGAATAATTCCTAATCTAAACCGACGATATAAAGAAACTACTTCAGAATCTTCTCGCAAAGATATTGAAAGCTATATGACCAAAAAAATTTGTAGCGCATGTAGTGGAAGCAGACTCAAACCGTCAAGCTTAGCTGTAACTATCAGCAAACAAAATATTGCCGTGATTTCAAAGATGCCAATCAGTGATGCACTTGGATTTTTTGAAGAATTGCAAGATATTAAAAAAACTGCATTAAATAAGAAAGATCAGGAAATTAGTAGAATGATTCTTAAAGAAATAGTGTCACGATTATGCTTCTTAACCAATGTTGGACTGGATTATTTGAGTTTATCTCGCTCTAGTGATACTCTATCTGGAGGTGAAGCTCAGCGTATCAGACTTGCTACTCAAATTGGTTCTGGATTAACTGGAGTACTCTATATTTTGGATGAGCCTTCTATCGGTTTACACCAAAAAGATAATACAAAACTTCTTAAAACTCTCAAAAATTTACGTGATTTGGGAAACAGTGTGCTAGTTGTAGAGCATGATGAAGATACTATGAGGGAAAGTGATTTCTTAGTTGATATAGGACCAAAAGCTGGTAAATATGGAGGTAACATAGTGGCACTTGGAACTCCTGCAGAGGTAATGGCTAACCCTGAATCTCCAACAGGTAGGTTTTTAGCAGGAAAAGAAAAAATAGCCACGCCAAAATCACGCCGTCCAGTCAAAAAAGAACTTACAGAAAAAGATAAAATCACGATTATCGGTGCCAATGAAAACAACCTTAAAAATATCACTTTAGATATTCCACTACGAAAATTTGTATCTATCACAGGAGTTTCAGGTAGTGGTAAATCTACTTTAATAAACGGGATTTTTGCTAATCACTTGATGAACTACTTTTACGATAGTCGCTTACCTACAGGTGAATTTGAAGATATAGTCGGACTCAATAATATTGATAAACCTATTATTATCGATCAGTCACCTATCGGTCGCACACCACGTAGCAATCCAGCTACTTATACTGGACTATTTACTCCTATTCGTGAGTTATTTTCTAATCTTCCAGAATCTAAAGCCCGCGGATATCAACAAGGTAGATTTAGTTTTAATGTTCCTGGTGGTCGCTGTGAGACATGTCAAGGAGATGGTGTAATCAAAGTAGAAATGAACTTTTTACCAGATGTTTACGTTATTTGTGAGGATTGTGGAGGCCAAAGATACAATAGAGAAACTTTAGAAATAGCATATAACGAAAAAAATATTGCTGAAATTTTGGCGATGTCAGTTCTTGAAGCTTCAGACTTTTTCACAAATCATACCCTAATCAAACGAAAATTAGATACTCTAAAAGATGTTGGACTTAGCTATATTCATCTTGGTCAATCTGCCACCACATTATCAGGCGGAGAAGCTCAGAGAATCAAACTTGCTACAGAATTGTCTAAGGTGGGAACTGGCAATACACTTTATATTTTAGATGAACCTACTACAGGTCTTCATCCCCTAGATGTAAAGCTTTTATTGGGTGTGCTACACAAACTAGTTGATAAAGGAAATACGGTATTAGTAATTGAGCATAATTTAGATGTCATTAAAACTGCAGATTGGATAATCGATCTTGGACCTGATGGTGGTGATAAAGGTGGTACAATTTTGGCTACTGGAACACCAGAAGAAATTGTAAAAAACAAGGCTAGCTATACTGGTGATTATCTTTCTAAAATATTATAAAAAAGCCCATTAAACTTGTAAACTTGAAAAATAACTTGCAACTAAAGCTATTATTCTTGCTTGACAATTTGTTATTTTGCCTAATATAATTAACACCTAATATACTGTGACTATGCATAACATCGTAATTGATAAGTCCCCAGTCAAATCTGTAAATGCTTTGCCCAAGCTATTACTTCCTGTAGAAACTCTCAGTTTTAGTTTAGCCAGTCATATTACTTGGCTTATTGGAGCTCCTATTATAGTCTACAATCTAGGTTTCTCATCAATGTATATTTGGGTGATTGGGTCAATAGCTGCAATACTAAATTTATTTAGTGTTTATCACGAAGCTTTAAAATACCCTGATATAAGCGGAGGAGTATCTAGTTATATCACACGATTATATCCCCAAAATTCTTTTTTTGCAAAGTACGCATCTCTTGCTTATTTTTTGGGGTGGGTAGCTATACCTGCACTGTCTACATCGCTTTTATCAATATTCGTGTCACATATATTTACTATTAGCTCAGATCCATTTATTGTAAAAATAATGCAAATATTTTTTATAATACTGATTTCTAGTGTTGGATTTTCATCTAGCAAACTAATATCTGTCTTTCATACCATTTTAACGATTCCAGCGGTGATAACTACTATAGTCTTAACGTTGGGATCAACTCTATATTTACTTATAAATAACTATCAGCAATTTATGTTTTCCGTAGGTCAAGTTGGTGTAATATCTACTAGTGACTTCTTTAAATATTTTTTTATTGGAACTATTATTTTGTTTACAGGAGACATCGCGTCATCTTTTACCGCTGATAGCCAAGAACCAGTTCAAACTATAAAGACCATCAAATGGTCTATATCTTTCCTTCCATTTGTATATATCTTAGTTTCTTTAATTTTGCTTGTTCTTATAGGAAATCAAAGAAAAAATAATTTATATGACACTGTTTCTATAATCACTAGCAACCACTTTGGCGAAATAGCATTATTCTTTACAACAATTTGGATAATATCTAGTCTTTTTTTATTATGTACGACAGTCATTGCTCATGCACCAAGAATATTATATCAATTATCGATCGATAGAAAACTAAACTGGTTGTTTAGTAAAGTTTCCAGTAGAGGTTCACTAAAAATAGCAACATTATTTACAATTATAGTATCTATAGCATTTCTTTTCCTTCCAGACATTGATTCACTACTAATTGTTTCATCTACACCTTACTTTTTATCTTATATCATATTTCATGCTGGGATATTGCTTAGTAAAGATAAAAAACCACTATACTTAAGGTTAGCTTCTTGCATACTCGTTCCGTTCGAGATAGTCTGTTTTATTATTGGGGGCTTAAACCTCAACTTAGGACTTGTAGGGTTAGGAATTCTGTTACCATTTGGAATAATCATACTTGATAAAATCATGCCATATTTTGCCAATTTAATAAGACCAAAGGTAAAATTGTTATCAAATAATATTCGAGTTTTTCAAAGTGTTGATAACACAGCGATTATTTTTACTCAAATACTGCTACTATTCGTTATCAATATTGTTACTATTTTGTCTACATGGTTTATGGTATTGTATTTGAAAAATGAATCATTTACGTATCGACTTGATCTTCTTGCGCTTATACTAGTGGTTTCCTGCTTTGCAACGATTTCCTTAGCGTCTCTTACTGTATTTTCTCAAATCCAAAACCTTGAAGATACTACTAGACAACTTGCAGAATTAAACTTAACTTTAGAAACTGATATTCAAAGACGAGATATAGCCGAACAAGCCTTATTTGTACTTTCTACTCAAGACAACCTTACTAATCTTGGAAACAGAAATCTGGTAAGAAAAGTAATTCAAAAACTATTAAGGAAAGTTAAGTCAAAGTATGTTTCTGAATTTGGAATTATCATCGTAAATATAAATAGGTTTAAATCAATTAATGACAGCTTAGGTAATAAAATTGGCGATGAATTGCTCAAGGCCGTGGCGAATAGGTTAGTTTTGACAGCTCCTAAACACCATACCGTATATCGTCTAGGCGGAGACGAATTTGCAATTATCATACCTAAAATTTTAGAGAAAGTAGAGATGATAACTGCCGCCCAAGATATACTTTCATCTTTCGCGTTTCCTTTTCATGTTCGAGGCAAACAGTTATTTGTTACTGCTTCACTGGGAGTCAATAATATTAGTAATTCACTTCATACTGTTGACAATGTATTATCCGAAACTAATATCGCACTACTAGAAGCAAAAAAAATCGGAAAAAATAAGTATTCACTGTTTGATAAAGAAAAATATGATCGTGTGTTATCATTATTAAATCTAGAAACTAAGCTCCCCGAAGCAATTAAAAATAAAGAATTTGAATTATTTTATCAGCCAATTATAAATCTTAAATCCAACAAAATAGCTGGATATGAAACCCTAGTGAGATGGGCTAAAGACGGATCGCTGCTGCTGCCTGCAAGTTTTATCCCTATGGCAGAAGAAACAGACTTAGTAGTTCCGCTAACTTGGCAAATTTTAGAAAAAGCTTGTTTTGATGTCAGACAACTACAAAAAAAATTTAAAAGCGACTATTTGAGGGTAAACGTAAACTTTTCACTTAAACAGTTTTTTGAGCCTGATTTAGTAAAAAGAATTATAGAAATAGCTAATAAATCTGAAATAGCTGTAAGCTGTATCAAAATAGAAATTACTGAATCTATGTTACAAGATAGTGAAGACCTCAAGTACGTCATGAATGAAATGCTTGATAACGATATTAAACTTAATTTAGATGATTTTGGTACAGGATATTCTAGTCTAGGTTACCTCAATACACTACCAATTTCAGCACTAAAAATCGATAAATCATTCATTCGTACACTCAACCCAAAGAGTCTAGAGATAACACAAGCCATGATAAACTTAGCTGCAAATATAGGCGCTTGGACGATAGTAGAAGGTATCGAGACCCAAGAACAATTAACTATAGTAAAAGAAATGGGAGCAAATTTTGGACAAGGCTATTATTTTGGACGAGCAATGCCATTTGATGAAATCATTAATTTTGTCTACCCTCCACTTAAATAAAAATTTATCGTGCAGTAGTAGAATTCTGGCTTTATGACAAATTATTTGCCAAGAACTCATATTTTTTTTATAATTTCACAATGCTAGCGCTTAACCATGTTACCCTTTCTATTGCTGCTACCTTTGGGCTTAGCCTATACCTAGATCAACCTTTTTTTCTCCCATTTATAATATTTGTAGCCTTTGCTAGTCTTTTGCCAGATGTGGACCATCCCAATAGTGAAATTAGCAATTTTTTCCCTGGAATAAATAAAGCTTTACCGCATAGAGGTGTCACACACTCTATTGCTGGAGTTGGATTTTTTGCTGTTGCTCTTTATTTTTTGCTTCAAAAAGATGCTACATTTAGTGTATTACTGATACTTGGATCATTTATTGGTGTGTATATATTATCGAAAATTATGACCAAAAAAGTTTATGAAATCAATAGTGTAACAAAAGGTTTTTTTAGTCCAAAACAAATGAAATTGGTTATCAAATCTTTTACTGGTACTCTCTATGTTTTTTTAGCAATGCTTATATTTTTAATTTGGAAAGAGCGATTTAGATTAGAAATAGCTAGCCTTCTCACTATTGGTTATATAGGACATATAATTGGTGATTACATTACAAAAGATGGTATTCCCCTATTTTGGCCGCTCTCATTTAGACCAGGATTGAGACTGTTTAGAACTGGTGGTGGTTTTGAAAGCTTTTTTGGACTTGTATTATTTGTTACCAATATTTATTTAGTATATTTATTTTACAACAAATTTGGAGTAGATACACAAGCATACTGGGAAAAATATTTAACTTATTAGTTTCATGAAATCCGAAAAAAGCCAACCATATTTTTTGCAAACAAGCCAGTGGAGTCAATTTTGGCAGGAAAGTGCAGAAAAAAATCATCAAGTATATTTTATCTCTCACAAAAGTAAAGATATTGAGTTATCTGCATTTGTATATAAATACCCTTGGCATTTTGGTAAATCTTTTTTGTATGTTCCAAAAGGGCCGATACTTAAAATAATAAACGATCTTGAAAAACCTCAAATTTTATGTGAGTACAAAAACTTTTTATCTAAAATTACAGACTTTGCTGCTCAAAACAAGTGTATTTTTATCAAATTAGACTTTGAATATATTTTTACCAACTTGCTCGATATAAAAGACACCAGTAACATACTAGAACTTCATAAAAAAGCCACAAAATTTGAGGTATTATTATCTACAAAATCCTTACAGTATTTATCTACGATGATAATAGGTTGTACTAACTTACAAAAAAATGATGATCTAGCTGAATTTTTGGAATCAAACAAAAGCTTTTGGAATCAAACCAATGAAAATATCCGCAGATATACACGCAAGTCTCTCAAGCAAAGTTGGAAAATTAATATATCAAAGACTACAGAAAATTTCGAAGATTTTTGGCATGTCTATCAATACACATCTAAAAGACAAGCTTTTGCAACACATACTAAATCATACTTTGAGACAATGTTTACAAAGGATTTTGTACGAATAATCATACTTAAAGACGAACAAGGCGTGCCTCATTGTTGCTGGTTCGGTATCATACTAAATGAAACACTTTACTATCTTTACGGAGGTAATGATGATTATTCATTTAGCCATCAAGGCCAGTACCTAGCTCATCTGGTAGCACTTCAAATAGCCGCAAAAGAAGAGGTAAAATCATACGATTTAGGTGGATATGACAGTCAAAAAGGCTTTGGAAAGTTTAAAGAAGGATATCGTGGTGATATCGTAAACTTTTTGGGACCAATAGATATACTTTTAGGTTCTAATACCTATAGACTAATAAACTTTATTGTTGATAATGGTAAAAAGCTAAAGAATCTTTGACAAAAAGACAGTAATATATTTTCATGAAATTAGTAGTATTTTGGTATCATCAGATATGCATTTTGAAGCAGTTGGGTTTAACGAAAAAAATTATAATCGCGACTTAATACTGAATATGATAAATCTGTGTATAGAGTCTGGTGATAATATAATGGCTATGGGTAATCTTCAATTTGGTTTAAATATGTATCCTGATTATCACGAATTTCAAAATTTGATGGGTTATATTCTTACTAATGAAGGAAATCACGAAGAAGCACTTGAATGGCTGTTGAAAGTAGAGCCTAAAATAAGTGAACTAGAAGATGACGTGACTACTATTTTTGATAAAATAGATAATTGGATATGCTTAGCAATATGTTATTTGAATTTAAAAAATGAAAGTGAAGCTTTGTTTCATCTAAACAAACTGATAAATTATTACGGGGAACTAAAAGTATACACTATTGCACATGCTTTGTATGAGCGATCTATGATTTATCTTTCAAATAAACTATATACCCATGCTGGGGAAGATTTAAATCAGTCCAAAAAAATCTTAGACGAAATAAAAATACGAACTGATTTTGAAGATCCTTTGTTTTTATTCGATAATATTCAAAATACCTTAAAAACAATTTCATTTAAAGTTAATTAATTAACTACTGGCGGTTTATAAAGACCGCTTTTTTTTATATCTCAAATCCGCGCTGTGGTTCAGTTTGATCTTTACCAAAAACTTTAGAGTGAAGCTCTTTGATACGCTGATCTGAAATATGAGTATATATCTGAGTAGTAGAAATACTTGAGTGACCGAGCAGTGTCTGCACTGAACGCAAATCACCACCCTGCATCAATAGTTTTGTAGCAAAACTATGGCGAAAGGTATGTGGAGTGATACGCTTATAAATACCAAGTCTAGTGGCATATTTTTTGATTAACATCTGTACCATTCGAGGAGTAAGCGACCTATAGACATGCTGGTTTTTATTTTTTCCATGCGATATAAATAGATATGGATTACCGTCTATTCCGCGTACTTCTAGATATTCCATGATCGCTTGATGGCTAGAAGGTGCCAAAAATGCCGTACGGACCTTTCCGCCTTTTCCTTGGATGATGAGCTGTGTTTCTTCCGTATTTACTTCTACTTTTTTAAGACCAAGTAGCTCTGATAGTCTCAAACCAGAACCGAAAAGAGTGAGGACGATAGCTTGATTTCGCTTTTTTTGAATTTCAGGAACTGTAGTATCGTTCATGATAGTCACCAATAATTTGTTTATTTCTACATCTGTAAGAAATTCAATACGGCGACTACGAGTTTTGGGTAGTTCCAAACGATCAGGATTTAGTACCAATCCGCCATTTTTAACCAAAAATTTAAGTAAACTTCGAAGGACCACGACTTGATACGCCTGTGCCTTAAGACTCATCTTTTCACCACGTAAAGTATCGTGTTCACTCAACCATATTCGATACTTATTTATAGCATCAAGATCAATCTGGTTGGTACGAGTAATGTGATTTAACTGGAAAAACTGAGCCATGCGCTCAAGTGTATTCCGGTAGTTGCGAATAGTGTTTTCAGAGTACTGCTTGGTAAGCTGACAATATAACAAGAAGTCCTCTATATCTTGGCGAAACATAGTTGTAAAATTATTGACTTCGTATAAATTTTTGTCAAACTTATTTGTATTTTACACATTTTATGACTTAATTAATCAACTTTTTCTGTAGAATCTACATCCACTACAGTACCAGAGTCTGTTTTAGAGTCTCCTTGCTTTATAGGGCTTTCTTCTATAAGTACCCACATGATAAGATATATCACTATCGAAGGGAAAAACCCAAGTAATAACCCAATGATAAATAGTACACGAAAAATTTTTGCAGAAATTTCAAAATAGTCACCTAGCCCTGAACACACACCAGCAATAACTTTATTTTTATTGGAACGATATAATTTTTTCATAATATAAAGTAAAACAAATTTTCAATTATTTTGTCAACTAAAACTATAAGCTACCTGGTAAATACATAGACTTGACAATTTGATAATTATAGATTTACATTCACCCTATTCTTGTATAAAATATAGTATCATGCACAAACTTATTGCTTTGACACCCGAGTTAGTAAAAGCCTTGAATACAGCAGAGTTACCTAGCTACGCTCAACAAATTGTTTCCACAAAACAAGCAAAACTAAGAGATAGCATCGATGATTGTATTTGGTGTTTCAAAGTGATCCAATCCTCTACTAACATATTTGAGGCATTGGAAACTATACAGGGACTGGATGATGATTTTATTAATCAAATTATATATAAAATCAAGAGCAAATACGATATTTACAAGCTCGAAAAATCAGATTTTTTATTTGTGTTTAACGAATTAGCATTTCAAAATGTGTTCAAAATGAGGCTAGAAATTGATCGAATTTATTTCGATTTTATGGATAGTATTATTTCCACACACGCTACATAAATACTCTCAAACTACCTTTAGGCAGAGACAACTCTAGCCTATTTTTTTATGTAAACTGCATATATACGGCACTTAGTTCATTATCCAGATACCAAAACCTAAGGCGGATGCAATCACCAACCAGCTAAACAAAGGCACAAAACTTGCTAATACTGAATCACCAGATTTTATCCTAGACAATAACGACATCTCACTTTTATCCATTATATAAGCAAATCTCATCGCAATAATGACGAGTATAAGCATTGTCGCTGTTGGAATAAAAAACATCGAAGGAATGATATTACCAAATAAAATTCCAGAACCAAATGAAATATATTGAAAAATCAAATAATTAAAAATGATGATATAATCTAGATTGAGCAGGGAAGATCTTATTGTGGATTTTTTAGAGTTGAAAGTAATCAAAAACCCATATACAAAAAGTATAGTGTTGAGCGTCCAAGCAATACTAAAAACCCATGTAGGTGGCGCAAAATATGGCTTATTTAGTTGGCCATAGATCTGTGATATATCAGCACCTAAAAGGATCACACCATAGCCTGCAATCAGATTGACTATGATGTAGCAGATGATAGCTATTATGATTTGTTTAAGAGTTATTTTATTCATAGCTAAATGATCTTTATTTTAAGCGAACTTGGCAAGCCAAAGTTTGGATTTGATGATAAAAGCATAGTTAGTGAATATACTAATTCACAAAAGTAGAAATTTGTTACCTATTTTAAACGCAAAATAGCTAAAGTAGAAGCAGACAATATCTACGAAAGTAGAAATTTGTTACCTATTTTAAACTGCCAAAAAAACATCTCCTGAGATATTATCTACGAAAGTAGAAATTTG
>JACMQI010000008.1 GCA_014377045.1 candidate division SR1 bacterium | reverse complement strand
TCACAAGTCAATATAAATGGTGCTGAGTCCGCAAATATCTCAACAGGCCCAACAGGTATTGATACCAAATTAAATGCAGATATATCCAGTGATAAAACTTATCAACCAAAAAAAGGCATGTTTCAACCTAGAAATCCAAACGCACAGATTCCCTTGTCTAGGTAAAAATTGTTATACGATTCCTTTTATTATTAATTTAAAAATATCCTTATCTAAATTAACTGACATTTCGGCACCCAAATCATTTGCGCTTTTCTGGATGATTTCCAATCCAACACCTTCGGTATATTGGCTTGCTTCAGTTTGATTTTTTACGATGATTTTATTATTTACTTGTTCAAAGATAATCTCAACAACTGTTTCAGATTTACTATATTTTATGCAATTATCTAGTATGTTAAACAGCAAGTGGAAAATATCATTTTTATTAACTTTTGTAATGTATGGACTACCTTTTATTTCCAATTTTAAACGATTTTCATTTATTGATTCAAGTGAACTCCAAATGTCACTTACCAGTACAGCAATATCAATATTAGAAATGGGTTTACTAGCTTTTTCACCAGATAATTGTGATAAAAATCCACTCGCTAGCAGATGGAGTCTATCAATTTCTTCCAGCGAACTTTTATTAGTTTTTTTAATTTCACTTATGTCATTTTCTTGGAGAGATAGTTGTAAATCCGATTTTAGGATAGCTAGTGGCGTACGTAATTCGTGAGTAATATATTTCAGAAATTTTTCCTTTTCTTTGTATGTGTCAGACAAAGGTTTTAGTAGATAGTATAGGCTAATCCAGGCAATAGCAGTAAGTAAAACGATCAAAAAAAAGTGATTTATGATTATTGATCTCTGGAGATGTTCCAAGTTTTGGATACGAACTTGCATATTATAGTTCGTAATTTTCTCCCGGATGCCCCGACCTGATTCTATTTCGATTGGTGAGGGAATTTTATCAAATCCTCTTCTTGACGTTTCAAATGTAGAATATCCAACAAACAACAACAAAATAGACAAAATAATGAAACAAAATATAGTCAGTCGTATACGAGTGGTGCGAAAATGGTTACTTAAGTCTGAGCCGGTAACCGAGGCCTCGAATTGTTTTAATAGGGTCATATTGTGTTTTACTTCTTATAGATTTTATATGTCTTGCTATAACGTTTGAATAGGGGTTTTCTCCGTGATCCCATAACGCTCGAACTAGCTGGGTAGGGGAGACAATACTGTGAGGGTGATCAAAAAAATAGCCCAAAATTTTGGTTTCAGTAGAGGTAAGTGAAATATCATTATCATTTTCTGTAAATGTGTTGGCTTTTCTATCGTAGATTATTTTTTCTGCTTTATTGATAATTTCTATATTTGCATTGCGTCTAGTTAGCGCATGAACTCTCGCCAAAAGCTCATCCCACTCAAAGTATTTCCCAAGATAGTCGTCTGCACCTGTGTCTAAACCAAACACCCTATCTTTTACTGTATCATTGGCAGTTAGCATCATCACTGGAGTAGTGTATTTTTTGCTCCTCCAAAATCTGAGTACCTCAATTCCTTCAATTTGTGGTAACATCCAGTCCAGTATTACCGCATCATACTCGGATATATCAGCCATTCTAGCATTTAATCCGTTTATGATAACATCTACTTTATAGCCGTTTGCAGTCAAGCCTTTTTCAAGAGTTGCTGCCATTTTTTGCTCATCTTCTACTACTAGGATTCTGTACATAATACTTTTTGTAATATTTTACTATCATACCATTTTCAAGTGACGTCAATGTGACTTATTTCAATTTTTTAAATTATTTTTTTACTGTAATTTTGAGATTACCAACAACTTGAGCTAGTAACTGTTTGAACCTATCGAGTTGTGTTTAGTCTTGATTTTTTATGTGCTAGTGCAGCTTTTGAGCCTGCTTCAAGCGACGGCAATATATATAAAGGGGTTCGTTTGTATCAAGGCAAAATGAATGATAAAGCCTTTTGTTTCAGCTAGTTTTAATATTTATAGTGAATACTAGTGTCTTTTTATTATTTTTGCTTGATTAAAAGTAACACAAAACTCAAGAGACAAAAAAACTTAACAAACTCAAACAGTTTTTGTCTCAATTGATAATACTCTCGAAATCATCAATGAGCTATTTAGATTATCAAAAAATAAAAGAAAACCACCCCATATTTCAGGGGTAAATCGCACACTTTTCATAATATTTCCTGTCTACTGGTACTATATGATCTTAACTTGTTTATTATTTGTCGTTTCCTAAATTTTGTCCATGTCCGCCACCATGACCTCGTCCACCCATTTCAAAATCTCTAAATTCTTTTTCTTTTTGGTCGCTTGGTAGTGATCCGTCTGCTTTGTAGTTTGCTACCAGTTGATCAAATCGAATTTGAAGTTCTGCGTCCGTTAGGGTTTCGCGAGTTCTGCTATTTTTATTATTCATTTCGTTTGCTTGCTCAGAATGTTTGACTACTTTAAATGCTGCAAAGTCATTATTTTTGATGGCATCTGACTCTTTGGCTTTTGATTCAATTTGAGTTTTGTTTCCTGCAACAAGTTTGTCAAAACTAGCTTGATCTGTTACTCTTTTAAATATGCTATGACCTGCGTTTGCTTTGAAAGCATTGTAATCATTATTTGTGATCGCATCTTGGACAGCTTTTCTTTTGGCTTGTCTATCAGACATAGTATTTAGCTGATCTTGAGTAGACGCGTCAATCCGAGTGATTTCTGAACTAGTTCGATCACTAATTAGTTGTTTTTCAGCAGTTTTATAGGCCGAAAGATTTTTATTCGTAATAGCAGTTTGTACGTTTGTAAAATCAGCTTTGATGGTAGGATTGTTTGAAGCCATCATCCCAGCTCCTCCAAGACCTACAACAGCCATACTTCCTGCGATAAGTTGATTAAATATTGGCATAGTATAATAAGTAAAGTATAAGTTTATAAATATTTGAAGAACTGATGGTTCCTTTTCAGAAGCTTCTACAGAAG
This sequence comes from candidate division SR1 bacterium, assembly GCA_014377045.1. Classification (GTDB taxonomy): domain Bacteria; phylum Patescibacteriota; class JACMRA01; order JACMRA01; family JACMRA01; genus JACMQI01. The sequence goes on along the minus strand of JACMQI010000008.1, from coordinate 36,595 downwards.
TATACCATTTGTAAGTGACCATGGCGTGACTTATCATTAATGATTACGTAGATAGTTTAAATCTATCAATGATAAGCTATAAATATGCCTTGACAAAATGCGAAATAGTAGCTATGATATTGAATATAATTTTGGTTTTATAATCAAATTAGTTAACTTCCTGAAAGATAAAATGTCTCAAATTGATTCCTACGATTGTATCGCAGTTTTTTCGCATGGACTTGTTTCTCCGAAAGAAAAAATAAATCTTCATCTTGCTGAAATTGCTAAAGATGTTAGTGCTGATGCACCTATTGTTTGTCCTGCACAAATATGGTATTTTTTGCAAGAGCCACAATTTCAAGTTTCTAATCGATGCATTCCTATTTTACCTCGAAGCGCTGAAGTAGAACAAACTCAAAAAATAGATATTATCCACGAACTCGTTTGGATCAGTGATGACCGTAATTGGTCTAAAATAGCTGTTATAGCTCATCCATGGGATCAAGATTTTTGCACGAGACTACTGACAGATCGTGGGTTTCGAGTTTACAAAATTGACTGCTCTGCAGTAACTAAGTAACTCAGTTGTTCAATTTTGCCTTATATTTTTTTAAAATATGAGGTTTTTTTATGCACTTTTAACTTTGATGTCAGTGTATTTTGAAATTGGTCCGATAGTTAAATTATTCCAAGTACTCGATAGCTTATCTTGCATAAAAGCCAAAATAGGAAAATAATTGCGATTTTCGGCTATACGATTATGGTGTTTTTCATGATAAATTCTTGATATATCGATAGCAAGCAAAGTCAAAGACTGGTGTGGTAATTTGTTTTGCACTTCACGCCAATTTCTTTCTAATCGAGTTGTATGGTGAGGAAAATAAAATAAAAATAGGCCGTTTAAAAACCCAACTAGTAATAGGGGTAATAACCAAAAATACTCCCATACAACAATATTTCCAGTAAAATAAAATCCTAGTACTAGCAAGCCTTGCATCAGTCGATCTATCAAGTACCCTTTCCATGCGTTATTTTGTTTCCATAAACCGCGAGTCCAGAAATAGTAATCATGATAAAAAATTTTAAATGGTATAGTGAGTACATTACCACTTGTAGTGATCCAGTGATCGGGATCATTTTTGTCATCTGAAACGTTACGATGATGGAGAAAATGAGTAGTTTTAAAGTCTGCAAAAGTCACTCCACCTATAATAGATGCAACATTGCCTAGAACAGAATTAATATGTTTGTTTTTACTCAAAAGATGGTGCGATCCAATATGTACAAGGTTAAGAAAGTAATGCTGACAAAGCGCAATAATTAAAAATATTAAAATTGACCCGAATATGTTTAAATTAGTATTGAGCAGTATATAAAATAGACAAGTTACAACAAACACGTTCGCCATAAAAACAAGCTGATTTATTTGATATTTTGTTAGACTGGGTCTCATTTAAAGTACACTTTAAGTTTTAATAAATCGTAGCTTAACAACAATTTTTTGTCAATTAGCACATCTGCAATCTCTTTTTGTAACTCTATCATATTTATTTTAAACAAAGTTAAAATATGTGTATTTTGTGAATAAAGAGATACTTCAAACATATCAGGCTTAGAATTTATAAATACATTATATGAATTCTCAGTATTTAATTTGGCTAGCTCTGGATAAAGGTTGGCAATAGTATTGTCAATAAGATCTTTACTAGAAGCTGTGACGAAAGCTTTAGTAAATAGATTTTTTTTGGACGAACGCGAGCTAAATAGGTTGTTCATTTAAATTTATAATAGTAGTTTATTTACAATTATGTCAAACATGAATACTAAAATAGTGTAGTGACACTATTTGTAGTACATAAAACATTTATGTACAAAAAGTATAACTATCGATTTTTTAGTTTTTTGCAGTAATATACAAGAGCATTAGTTAATCGCATTATCAAACTATTTAGCGAATATTACCCATAAATCAGCGAATAAGCTTGACAATTTCTTGTATTTTTTTTATGATGATGTAGTTAGAAAAATAACATTAAATTAGTTAAAATATTATTATGGCAGCAGAGGCTTTCAAAAGAGATAAAGTACACGTAAACGTGGGAACCGTAGGACATGTAGACCACGGAAAGACAACATTAACAGCAGCTATTTGTGCATATTGTGCAAAAAACGGTAATGCCAAACATAGAGATTTTGCATCTATCGATTCAGCTCCAGAAGAAAAAGCTCGTGGAATCACTATCAATACAGCTCACGTAGAATACGAAACTAAAGTACGTCACTATGCACACGTTGATTGTCCAGGACACGCTGACTATGTTAAAAACATGATCACTGGTGCTGCTCAGATGGATTCAGCTATTTTGGTAGTTGCAGCAACTGATGGTCCAATGCCTCAAACTCGAGAACATATTCTTTTGGCTCGCCAAGTTGGCGTACCTAAGATGGTTGTATTTTTGAATAAGTGTGATATGGTTGATGACGAGGAAATGATTGAACTTGTAGAAGAAGAAATCAGAGATTTGCTTACTAAGTTTGGTTTTGACGGGGCAACTACTCCTATCATTCGAGGTTCAGCTTTGAAAGCTCTTGAAGGAGATGCAACTTACGAAGCTAAAATCCAAGAACTACTTGATACTCTAGATACATATATAGAAGATCCAATTCGTGAAACTGACAAACCAGCTTTAATGTCTATCGAAGACGTATTTACTATTACAGGACGCGGAACTGTAGTAACAGGTCGTATTGAACGTGGTACAATCAATCTAAATGATGCTGTAGAACTTGTCGGTCTTCGTGACACACAAAATACAGTAGTTACTGGAATTGAAATGTTCAATAAACAGCTAGATAAAGGTATGGCTGGAGACAATGCTGGAGTATTACTTCGTGGTGTTTCAAAAGAACAAGTTCAAAGAGGACAAGTACTGTGTAAACCAGGATCTATCACACCACATACTGAATTTGAAGCTTCTATTTATATTTTGACTAAAGATGAAGGTGGACGACACACTCCATTTCTTCCAGGATATAAGCCACAGTTTTATATTCGAACTACAGATGTAACTGGTACAATCAATTTTGCTGATAGTGCTAAACAAATGGCTCTTCCAGGTGATACTGATGTATCTATTTCAGTAATTCTTGAAAAGACTGTTGCTATCGAGGAAGGTATGAGATTTGCGGTACGTGAAGGCGGACGTACTATCGGTGCTGGTTTGGTATCAAAAATTATCAAATAACCAATATTTTGGAAGCAGTTAGATTTGCTGTGTATATTTGCCCCGAAAGGGGTTTTAATTTTTTGATTTCTTGAGGAAGATTGCATTTGTAATCATAATAGCTATAGGAACAATCATGAATACAAAAAGAGCAATGGCTGATCTTAAATTTGATTCAAAATTGGTATCTGAACTTTGTCCAAGGAGCGTGAAAGGAGCTGCAAAGAATGCTAATATACAATTAAAAAGTCTAAGTATAGAGTAAGTATCAAATCTTTTTTTGACAACCGCCATTATAATACTTGAAAAACTAGTAATAAATCCGTACGCAAAGAGCAAAAAAATTATCGCTACTACAATAGGTAAAAGTGCAAAGCTTGCTGAAGGTTCGACATATTTTGTGCTTATTGTGAATAAAGCAACACAAGTCCAAAAAAATGGAAAAAATACTAGATCAAGTGTATACAATTTTTCATTGGGAATAAATTTCATATATTTAATAAATTTAAATAGTTTTTGTAATCTAATTATGAATTAAAATGTCTATTTTGTCATCTTCTTTTAAGAAGTCACATTTTCACTTGACAAATCTACTCGCAAGTTTTAACTTAATGTGACACAATTAATGTGTTGTTTTATTATGTCAGGATTAATAGTTTCCCTTATTATAGGTGGTTTAGCAGGTTTATTGGCTGGTATGATCCGCAAAGGTCATGGATTTGGTTTTTTTGGTAATATCGTAGTCGGTCTAGTCGGCGGATTCATTGGTAACATTATATTTGGCTTATTTGGAGTTCAAGATACTAACTTAGTTGGGAGTATTGTTGTTTCCACAATCGGAGCAGTTGTATTATTATACTTGATAAGCTTCTTCAATAAAGAAGCATAAGTAACATTTAAAAAAATTATTTTCTCACCGTAATGGTGGGTTTTTTGTTTTATATATAAGTTGACAAAGGTAATTTTGTTTGATTTCATTGTTTATATTAAACACTATAAATATGGCCCAAACTTTATCATTTTTACACCTGTTAGATACTCTCCAAAATTTTATGAGGGATAGACAGCTTATCAAAATTACATTGAGTAAGAAACGACATAAGAATAGTGGTCTACAAAATATATTTATTAAACCTATTTTGATTAAAGGAATAGAATCGTTTAGTACTGTTCTACGATTCCAAACAAAAGATATAACTAAAAATCTCACCGCTGATGATATTTTAAGCCTTATAAAAAATACTTTAAGTGAGAAAATGATTCTTAGACACTGTGATATATTCACGACTTCGAATCACATTCAAGCTATAATGAATAAAGACGGTAATGCTGTAACAGCAATAACACACCAAAATAAAAGCATAAATCAGATTACTGTTAGCTTAGGACATAACATAACAAAAAATCGACTTATAGATCCTTCAAATGTAACTTCAAGAGTTTATCTCAAAGAGCTAGGATTGATTGATAATGTGGAACAAATAATACCATCAATGCAACACAAATATAAGCAGATTAATAAATATTTAGAAATATTAAAGCCGTATATTGATAAGTTACGTCCCAAATCGCAGGAAGCGCTAATTTATGATATGGGGTCTGGAAAGGGCTATTTAAGTTTCGTGCTTGCTGACTATTGCTTGCAAAATAACCTTAAAAAAATAGATGTAAAGGGAGTAGAGATAAGACAAAATTTGGTCGATCAAAGTAACAATATAGCACTGCTATCCAAAATTTCTAATTTAACTTTTGAGACAGGAAGTATTTCTGATTATTTTAAAAAACAAATTTTTCTTGATGGTATCGTGGCTCTCCATGCTTGTGATACAGCGACAGACGAGGCGATATATATGGGTATAAAAAATGATGCTAGTTTGATCGTAGTTGCGCCGTGTTGCCATCGCCAAATTAGAAAAAATATACTGGAAAATATGGATAAAACTAACCATTCTTTTTTAAAGCATATAAATAAGCATGGGATTCTTTTAGAGAGAGAGGCTGAATATATCACTGATACGATTCGTGCTCTTTTATTAGAAATACAAGGCTATAAAGTCAAAGTAATGGAATTTATAAATCTTGAAAATACACCAAAAAATATTTTAATTATAGCTACCAAACTTCGATTGAATAAAGTTAGTAAAAAAGATACAGAAAAATTGATGGCAGATTTAATAAGTATAAAAAACCATTTTGGAATCAGTGAGCACTATCTAGAAGAATTGTTAAAAATAAAACAGTAAATCTTAGAAATACATATATTACTATCTTATCAATATTTATAATAAAATCAATAATAACTTTTTAATAAATTAAGTTATCAGACTTGTAAGCTTATCTACGATAATATCTGACGTGATTTTAGTCAAATAAAATACTCAAATAGTCTATTCGTTTCTTGACAAAAGGATAATATGGTATCTTAAGATAAATGTATGTCAGAAAAAAAATATATTGTGGTTACCGGTGGTGTAGTTTCGGGGATAGGCAAAGGAATTACTGCTGCAACTGTTGGATTGATATTGAAGTCAAGCGGACTGAGTATTGATGTAATCAAATTTGACCCGTATTTGAATATAGATCCTGGTACAATGTCGCCTTTTGAGCATGGAGAAGTGTATGTTCTAGATGATGGAAGTGAAACTGATTTAGATCTTGGCCATTACGAACGGTTTTTGGAAACGAATCTTACTGGAATTAGCTCGGTAACTGCAGGTAAGGTCTATAATACAATTTTAGAACAAGAGCGAGAAGGAATGTTTTTAGGTAAAAATGTTCAACTCATACCAAACGTAACTAATTATATCAAGACTTGTTTTTCTAAAGATTTTGAAAGTGATATTCGTTTGATCGAGATTGGTGGTTCTACGGGAGACATGGAAGGTGATATATTTTTGGAAAGTTTTCGTCAATTTCGACTTGAAAATCCAGCAAATGTATTTCATATTCACCTCGGTTATATACCATATTTGGCTTGTAGTGGAGAGTATAAAAGTAAGCCAATGCAGTCTTCGCTACGGGAACTACTAAGAAGTGGATTGCAGCCTGATATGGTTATCCTTAGGTCTGAAGCTACAAATACGCGACCGCTAGATCAATCTATTATAGATAAAATAGCATTATTTAGCAATTTGACACCTGATTCGGTGATTAGCTTGCCTGATATGGGATCTATTTATGAAGTACCGATGTATGTCTTAAAAACAACACTTTTAGGTAATCTTGAAGTATTTTTTGGTAGATCATTTGTTTCTAAATTACCTGATTTTTACGATAAATATAAGCCAGTTAGTGTTTTGAAAGATGAAATTATCATTGGACTAGTCACTAAATATACTAAGCTCGCCGATGCCTATTTAAGTGTATTTGAGTCTTGCAAAATAGCAGGGGTTGAGCAGGGGTTGAGAGTAAAAGTAGTGATGATAGATAGTGATAGCGAGACACTTGAGAAAGATATAGATTCGGTACAGGGTATTATTGTTCCTGGAGGGTTTGGAAAGCGTGGAATGGAAGGTAAAATAAAAGCAATCAAATATATTCGCGAAAATAATATACCGTTTCTTGGTATTTGTCTTGGACTTCAAATGGCTGTCGTAGAATACGCTCGAAACGTTTGCGGATTAGATGTGTATAGTAGCGAAATGTTTGATAATGAAGAAGAGAAAGCAGGTAAGCAGTGTATTGTAGATTTTATACCTGGTCAGGAAAATATCAAGAAAAAAGGTGGAACTATGAGGCTTGGAAGCTACAAATGCTATATTCAAGGCAATAATACGCAGTCTACCCTAGCTTATAGATTATACGAAGTCAATGAAACTCTAGAAAGACATCGACATCGACTAGAAGTTCAAAACGCTTTTGTACCTATACTTGAACTAAATGGTATGAAAATTACTGGAAAATACTATTTTGAATCTCCAGTTGGAAATGATAAATATTTGGTGGAGATTGTAGAGCTTGATACAAGTGTCCATCCATATTTTATAGCTATTCAAAGTCACCCAGAGTTTTTATCGAGACCGAGTAAAGCGCATCCATTATTTAAGGGTTTAGTCGAAGCAGCAACACAAAGAGTGGGCTAAACTAGTTTGTTTACTGATTTTTCTCTTTTAGGTACGATTGCCAAAGCCAAAACTAGGCTAACACTTAATTTGATTAAAACAAGTAGTGCTGAGCGATTCGATTCGATTCCTCCAGTTCTAATTAATGAATTGATAGTTTTATTTGGCTGTATCGTGTAAAGGCTTGAAATTAGTGCTGGTCCAATAAGGTCTTTGATATTACCTATAGTTTTATCTTCATCCAATGAATCATTGTCAGTGATGCTGTATGCAAATGAAACAATAGATTGGCCATTTATAGTTTCGGTATTTTGAATGATGCCATTTGTTATATCATAAATCTGATTTGATGTGGTAAATTTACGATTAATGTAATTTTTTGTAATATCTAATCCATACCAATACGTTTTAAGTTTGAGGGAAGTAGGGCAAGCGGAAATAAAACTTAATAAACCTGCTGGATAATCATATTCACTATCTAATTTACTATTTTGTTCTTCCGTGCTTGTGCTTATATTTTGTATAGACTGGCAAGGAGATGAAGGATCAATAGCAATAATAATGTATTTTCCAGTCACTGCATCTTTTATAGAGATTACGCTAGCTTGAGTAACATCTTTGATACCATCGCCATTTCCATCACCAGCATTTGGTCCGGCATTTTCTACCATATCAATAGCCCCATCACTATCTGTATCAAGGGAAGAAAGGTTTATAGGCGGAGCAATATTTAGTGTTACACTATTATCTATACTTGTACTTGCTTTATTACTTTTGTTCAAAGCTGTCTTGACACCTGTGGTTAGAGTTTTAGTTAGTTTGATAACTTCATTTATATTGTAATAATCAGTATTATTAGTATATAGATTGCCAAGTAAATCTATTGCAACATCATATGGATCACCTAAATTATCTGCAATTATAGTTTTAATACCAGATGGAGAGATTTTGACAATGTTTCCACTCGCATAAGAGTTTGCAACAAAAATATTATCTTCATCATCAGCATTTAAATAAAATGGAAAGTCACCAGAGTTAAAAGTTGCAAAATTACTAGATAATCCAGAAGCGGTGATTTTTGTGACCGAATCAGTACGATAAGCAGCGGCAAAAATATTACCTTTGCTGTCTATGGTTATTCCTGTAGATCCACTATTTTTACTAGCTAATAAGGTAGAAACTCCAGTAGGCGTGATTTTACTTACTGAAAGTTCATTATTTGTATATAGATTATTACTCGGGTCGATTATAATATCGTATGGACCTGCATCGGTAGTTGAAAAATTAGTTACCACTCTTCCTGGAGTTACTTTGATAACTTTGTTTTCGTAGTAGCTTGTAATATACATATTATCAAAAGTATCAATTACCATTCCAGGTGTAAAAGCTCCAGGGGTTAAAGTGACAAAGCTGCTAATAAGTCCACTTGGTTCAATCTTGGTAATATTTGGTATATTGTTTAATGCAGAATCATAAACATTTAGTACAAATATATTTCCCTGACTATCAAAGTCAAAGTCCCAAGCATAAGTACCTGTTAAATTGTAGGTTATTTTTATTCCAGCCTGTGTAGTTTTGGTAAGAGTAGACAAAGTGCCTGAATATTCCAGTGAATACACATTTCCATTTTTATCAACTTTTATTCTCCAAGGATAAGAACTGGTATTTGCAAGTACACTCTTTACATACTCAAAACCACCTTCAACAACAGATAAGACAATAGCACCAGCACTGGTAGCAGTAGCTACAATCTCAAAAGTAGTACCGTTATTAGGAGTAATTTGATTGACTGAGATTATAGATATATCAGTAGCACTAGAACCAGTTGTTAGTATGTCACTTATGTCAAAAGAAGAAACATCGATAGGTTGATTAAAGACAGCAGTAAATTTAACATTAGAACCTACTGTAACTGGGTCAGCTTGTCCAGCTTGTTGGTTGATAGTAACTGTGAGCTGTTGAAAAGGAGAAGTAAAGTTGGTAGGGATATTGACATCTGGCGCACCAAAAGATCTAAGTACACCATTTTGCATATCAGTCAAAGCATCGCTAGGAATCAATTGACCTGCACTAGGATAGAAGTTGCCTGCTTCTATAGTGCCTGTGACAATAGAAGTGGAACCAGCTGGGATAAATGTGGTAATAGCACCATTAGGTAAGCTGTTATTAGTAAGGGCAATCAGAGGAAAGAGAGTACCAGTTATACCAGAGATTGCATTAGCTGTAGTAAAAGCAGGGGTACCTAGGGATGGGAGGTTATATGTGACAGTATTGTCAGCTGAAGTGGATGCCTTGTTACGGCAACCAGAGGCAGTAGTGATACCAGCTACAAAATTGGTGGTGATTTTGACTACTTGGTGATCATAGTTAGAGACATAAAGGTTGTCGTATTTGTCAGCAATGAGATATGAACCATAGTTACCTACATTATCAGCAATTATTGAATTGATACCGTCTGGAGTTATTTTGGTGACAGTATTGCTGTTACTGGAAAGTACATAGACATTATTAGCACTGTCGGTTGTAATACCATAAGGGCTATTAATATTATCCCCAATGATTGTCGATACTCCATCTGGAGTGATTTTAGTCACGTCATTACTGTTGGCATTAGCTGTGTAAATATTATTTAACTTATCGATAGCTATGTAAAGTGGTGTGATTCCAGTAGTTCCAAAAGTTGTGGCCACTTCATCTGGAGTGATTTTAGTTACATTATTACTATTACCATTAGCAGTATAAACATTATCTTGACTATCAATTACTAGGTCATACGGATAATTACCAGTTGTAGGAATATTGGTAACAACACCTGCTGGGCTAATTTTGCTGACACTGTTACCGCCAGCATTTGCAGAGTACAAATTACCTTGACTATCAAATTTTATAAAATTAGGTCGGTTTTGCGTAGTAGCAAAAAAAGTAGTTGTGCCATCTGGAGTGATTTTGAAGATGGAAAACTGATAGTCTGAAACAAATACGTTATCTTGAGCATCTATAGCGATACCATCAGCTTTAAAAATATATCCTCCAAAAATACTTTGAACTCCTTCTGGGGTCACTTTCGTTACATTATGACTACTATAGTTGGCAATATAAACGTTATCATGACTATCAAAAGCTATACCGTATGGATATATTCCATTGTTAGCAATGACATTCGATGAGTAGCTATAACTACCGTCAGGTATAGTCAAAATAATAGTCCCGCTGGTTGTAGTAGTCAAGGTAATCTCAAAGGTCGTACCGTTATTTGGTGCCAGCTCAGTGATATTTGTGATAGAAACTCCTGTAGCACTACCTCCAATAGTCATATCACTGGCAGTAAAAGAGTTCGCTCGAATCGGAGATGCAAATGTGGCTGTATATTTTATAACATTATTGATTGTAGGGTCGGCTTGATTGCTTGATTGGTTGATCGTCACTCCAAAATTACAAGCTCCCACGATACTTCCAGGGCGAGCAAAATCGGTAGGTACATTGATACTGGTAATTCCGGGACTCGAAAGAACACCTATCTGTGGATCTAAGGTAGCATCAAATGGAATAATTTGTCCAGAGTTTGGTACAAAATCGCCTAATCTGATAGTACCTACAATAGGGGTAGAGGAACCAGCTGGAGTAAAAGTGGCTGTAGTACCACTAGTAACTGTATTACCAGTAAGTTTTATCGTAGGAGCTACTTGACCTCGCACGCCAGTGATCGGCTTATCAATCGTTGCCACTGATGTACCAAGGCTCTGAGCTACAGTGTTAGTCACACTATTATCGCTACTAGTAGAAGCTAGATTATTGCAGCCTGCTGTAGTAACTACTGGATAATTACTAGTTCTAGTTAGCTTGATAACTGTTTTGTCAGTTTCACTGTTTACATAAAGGTTTTGAGCTTTATCAAGTGCTATCCCAAATGGTTGGTTAATAGTTTTTTCTAAAATAGTTGATACGCCCTCAGGAGTAGTTTTTGTAATATTATTACTACCGTAGTTGGCTGTATAAATATTACCATGCATGTCTATAGTCATCGTATATGCATGGATTCCAGTGCTACCAAAAATGTTTACAACACCTTGAGGAGTTATTTTGGCTAAGGTGGTGGTATAGTCACTGGACACGTAAAGATTATCATTGCTGTCTATGACAATTGCATTTGGCCCTCTTTGACCAATATTTGCAAATACACTAGATACACCTGCGGGAGTAATTTTGGTGATTGTATCATCTCCGTTATTGGCTGTATAAATATTACCTTGAGAATCTAGGGCTAAATCAGAGGGATACAAACCTGTGGTACCAATTATACTAGATATACCTGCTGGCGTAATTTTAGTGACATTGTTATCGTAACTCGCAGCATATATATTACCTTGAGAATCAATAACTAATCCTCGAGGATATTGTCCTGTTGTTCCAAAGATGCTTGATACACCATCTGAAGTAATTTTTGAAATATTATGGCTATAATAATTTGCAGTATATATATTTCCAAATGGATCAATAATTATCTCACGGGGGTTATTTCCAGTAGTTCCAAATATGCTAGAAATACCATCTGGTGTGGTTTTAGTTACATTGTTGTCACCCCAGTTGGATGTGTATACGTTACCCATTGGATCCACTACCAAATCATTTGGATAAACTCCAGTTGTGCCAAGAGTGGAAGAGCTAAAACTATCGGTTTCGCCTCCAATCTGAGCGATTATAGTTCCGTTTCCTGTAACTGTAGTAGTAATCTCAAAAGTAGTATTGTTGTTAGGTGTGAGCTGAGTGATAGAGGTGGTTTTTTGTCCATTGGCTGTTCCTGAAAAAATAATATCGTCTGTAGTAAAAGAAGCTGGATTTATAGGAGAAGAAAAAGTAGCTACAAACTTAACGGAAGTATTATTGCTTGGTGAGTTAGATGGGTCAGCTTGACCAGAAGCTTGGTTGAGAGTGGCAGAGATTGTACAATTGAGAACGTTAAAACTGGTACAAGGATAAGCTCCATTGATACAAATGGTATTAGAACCAATAGGTAGTGGAGTAATTGGTACAATAGACCAGAGACCATTAGTTACAGTAGCTGTACCTAAACTGCTAGGTGTAGGATTGGTCAAAGTAGGATTGAGAGTCAAGTTGATTGTTGCTCCCTCAGAAGTGCCTGTACCTGAGATGACTGGATATTTAGTACTAACATTAGTGCCTGAGACTGGAAAAGTGATGACAGCACTTCCTGCAGAAGATGATACTGAAAATATTGAGGCTCCACAGGTGTAAAAGGTGATAGTGGAGTTAGTAACTTTGAAATCAATTTCATTTGATCCTGCTTCAACTGACCCATCTTTGTTACATTGGTTTTGAGAAGAGTTAGTCAGGCCTGAGTAATTAAAGTCTTGATCTCCTAGATGCTTGACTTGGATATTGACTTTAGACTCGTTTGGTAATGTGGTAGGAATCTCTACTTTAACAGGACTACCAAAAATTAGATGCTCGGTGGCTATTCCAAACTCAAAAGTTACTTTTTTATCAGCTTCTGTAATAACCTTGGTGTCAATATTGTTTATATCTACAGCTCTTTTATCATCCTTATCGTTGCCATTTTTTTTCTTACTAATCTCTAGGTCTTTGGGTAAATTTATATGTATATTTTTGAAGGCTTCAACATTTGTTGCAACTTGAATGTCTCTATTATTTGCAACTTTAAGAATCGAATTGTCTGTTTTAGTTTCAGGCTGTGCAATATTTGATACTTTTTGCTCAACTGGTGTTACATCTTTTGTTTTTTCTTCAACTTTAGGAATAGGAGTGATAGGTGTTTTACTTACTTCCACATTTTTTTGTATATCTTTTACTTCAGATTTTTTTATTATCTCGCTGTTGATTTTAATATCGTTAGTTGCAAAAAGGTTGATAGAATTAAGCGATAAACAGGGTACTACTATTAAAGCTAGTATAAGGACAGGAACTAATTTTTTATACATATTTTTTGTTTAAGAAGTTAAGAAGAAGTTTTGTATTTGTAGTTTTTGTTTTACGTTAAAAATTAGTATACTGTAATAACTTAATTTAAGCAAATTTAGAAATCCAATAATTTAGTTCTGATTAATAAAAAAACAGACTTACACACAATCTTGACAAAAGATGAGTAATTTACGTAAAATAGAATTTGTTAATATAATAAATACTGTATGAGTACAAACCTTTCTGTAAAATCCAAAAAAATATCTTCTGAATCATCCGCTGTCAAAAAGTCAAAAAGCATTATAACAAAGACTCTTGATGCCATAATGGGTGAACGAAAAGAACTCTCAAAGTATTGGGCTGTTGTCAAAAAGATTGAGGCTTTAGAACCAGAAATCCAAGGCTTATCGGATGAAGAACTAAGGCAAAAAACCGTTTATTTCAGGGAACAATTTAGAGGTTTGGAAGGAAAGACTATACAAAAAAAGCTTGAAGCTTTAATACCAGAAGTGTTTGCAGTAGTGCGTGAAGCTGCTATTAGAACTCTGGGTCAGCGACACTATGGTGTTCAGTTAATTGGTGGTATGGTACTCAATGATGGTCGTATTGCCGAGATGAGAACTGGTGAAGGTAAAACCCTCGTATCTACACTTTCTGTTTATTTAAATGCACTTCCTGAAAAAAGTCAGGTTCACGTAGTCACAGTTAATGATTATCTTGCTAGACGTGACGCGAGCTGGATGGGTCAAGTATTCAACTTTTTGGGTCTTTCTATTGGTATTATTCAAAATCAAGCTTCTTTTTATTTTCAGCTAGGTGCTCAAGCAGATAAAGGATCAGAAGTTAAAAGGCAAATAGGAAAAGTAGAGTCTTTTGAAGATGGCGAAATCGATACTCGGTCTGTTCTTGATGTAGAAAATTTAGTTTCGTGTTCTAGAGCTCGAGCTTATTGGGACGAGTCTACGCTTACTCCAGTTGATGTCGTATACGGAGTAAACTCTGAATTTGGATTCGATTATTTGCGTGATAATATGGCCAACACTCCTGATGAAATAGTGCAAAAAGCGGGACATACAGTAGCTGTTATTGATGAGGTCGATTCGATTTTGATTGATGAAGCGCGTACTCCACTTATTATTTCTTCTCAGGATAAGGATTCTTCTGCTCGTTATAATCAATTCTCTTCGCTCGTTAAAAAACTCAATCCAGAAGTTGACTATGAAGTAGATGAAAAACGCCGAACAGTGACTCTAAGTAATCTAGGAATGGATAAAGTAGAAAGATTACTCAGTATAGACAATCTTTATTCAGATCCTGAAAATGTAGTTTTAGTACATCACCTAGATCAGGCTCTTAAGGCACGAGCAGTATTTAAACGAGAAAAAGACTATGTGGTTCGTGAAGGTGAGATCGTTATCGTTGACGAAAATACAGGGCGTATGATGTTTGGTCGTAGATATAATCAAGGTCTTCACCAAGCTATCGAAGCAAAAGAAGGTGTGCAAGTTCAGTCAGAGAGTCGTACTGTAGCAACCATTACATTTCAAAACTATTTTAGACTTTATAAAAAACTTTCAGGAATGACAGGTACTGCCTCTACAGAAGCTGAAGAACTATTTAAAACCTATAAACTTTTGGTAGTTAGTATTCCTACAAACAAACCGTCGGTCAGAATAGATTTAGTTGATAAAATATTTAAAACTGAAGATGGTAAGTTTAGAGCTATTGCAAGGGATATAAAAGCTATTTACGAGAAAGGGCAACCAGTTTTAATTGGTACAACTTCTATTGAAAAAAACTTACTTCTTAGTCGTTACTTGAAGGATTTGGGTATACCGCACGAGCTACTTAACGCAAAAAACCACGAACAAGAAGCCCGAATCGTATCTCAAGCAGGTATCAAAGGTGCTGTAACTTTAGCTACAAATATAGCAGGTCGTGGTGTTGATATAAAATTGGGTGGAGAAATCCCTGAAAATAAAGACAAGTATGAACAGTGGCTAGTAGCTCACGAAGAAGTAAAAAGTTTAGGTGGTTTATTTGTTATAGGAACAGAAAGACATGAGTCTAGGCGTATCGATAATCAGCTACGTGGACGTGCAGGGCGACAAGGTGATCCAGGAAAATCACAGTTTTATATCTCACTTGAAGATTATATATTAAGAGTATTTGGAGGAGACCGAGTTTCTTATTATAATATCTTGCCAATTGCTGATGATGAAGCTATTCAAAATAAACTACTTTCTCGACTCATAGAAGAAGCGCAAAAGAGGATTGAAGGACAAAACTATGATTCTCGAAAAAGCATAACAGAGTATGATGATGTGATAAATCGTCAAAGAACAGTAATATATTCTAGACGAAAAAAAGTTTTGTTGAATGAAGGATTTGATGCAGATAAGGAAATGCAAGTATCTATTGCACGTGAAGTTTCCGAGTTAATTCAGCCTATACCAAGAAAGTTTAAAACTAATTCTACTGAGTATTCTAATTTCATCGATTCAATTTCTAAAGAAATTAAAAAAATAGATACTATAAAAGACTTAGATATCGTAGGAGTGGCAAAGATTTATAATGATACAAAAAATCAGCCTAAACTTATTTCACCAATAATTACTAAAGAAATAATTGACCATTTAGACGAAAAGTGGAGCGGGTATTCTTCTAAGGAAAAAAATGCACTTACACGTTTCATCTTTTTGAGAGCTATCGATGTGCTTTGGACAGAACATCTTGTCACCATCGACCATCTTAACGATTCTGTAAAATTAAGAGGTTACTCTCAAAAAGATCCTTTGGTAGAGTTCAAGCAAGATGGAATGTCTATTTTCCTTAAATTATTACAGGAAATTGATAAAGAAATTGCTTATACAATTTTCAAAATTACACCGAGCCTTGTACCATCAGCAATGATGTCTCAAGAATAAACTGCCTAAACGACTATGATACTAAAGATAGTGAATACATGGATTATAAGCTTTTCTCTTTTTTGCATTTCTTTTTCTTCAGGTATATATAATATAAATATACTTGCTCAAACTTCATCAGAGGGAAATGCTATAGGTCTTGAAATCACTAGAGTAACTAAAGATGGGCAAGTTAGAGAAACTAAAAAAGATTCTCTAGTTAGTTGGTCATTTAGTGAAGATTTGAACCTAGATGATCTCATTCGATATCGATGGAATACAGTAGCACTAGATCTAAAGTATAAAGATAAACCTGATACAAGCGGTGGCTATTTAAGAATCTATGCTAACGACGATTTGAATCAAGCTAATCTAATCGGTGAATTTGGCTCGAGTCCACTTTCTATATCTACTATTTCACCTAAATTAAAGGAAGGTCCAAATAAGTTATTGTTTGTATACATTGATAAGACTGGGCAACCTGCAAATCCCCAAACAAAGGTATCTTTTAACTTTAATTTTAAAAATATTTCTATAAAACCTAAAATTACTATTATCTCACCTTTACCTGACACTTTGCTAGCGAAAGGAGTGGTCAAAGATTTCGTATTAGATATTCAAAATTTTTCATTAGAAAATGTCGATACAGGTAATCCTATAAAAGGCAAGCTTAATCTTTATTACAACGAAGTTAATACTGCTAATTTTATTGCAAGTTTTAGTTCTAGTTCTCAAATGGATGACAATAAAGCGCAGCTAAAATTTTCCACTAAAGACTACCAATTAGATAAAATTCCTGATAGTCTTACTTCTAAGCTCATTTTTTTGCTGACTAAAACTAACGGAGATTTGCTAGATACACGCGGGGAAGTACAGGTAAAAACTAACTATCAGAATCAAATTAATGTAGGTATTCCAAAAGTAACTATTCTTGAACCTAAAAACGACCGAACCGATTTATCTGTTACTGGTAACCAAGTTTTTTTGATAGGAATTGATAATTTTGAGCTACTTAAAGAGCGAACGAAAAGTGCTAATGATGGTAAAAGTGGATATTTGCAAATATTGATTGATGACGCCCCTTATAAAATATTGTGGCCTGAAAAAAGTTTTTCTTTAAATGACATAGGATACATAGATCAAATTGAAGGTCGTAAAACTGTCAAAGTACAACTTGTAAATAAAGATTTTAGCAAACTTGATATCGAAGCAACTGATTCACGAAACATAATTTATGTTCCAGATAAAAAATCATCGATTAAAACAAACCAAGATGATGGTGAAAGTGGAATTAAAAATAGTAATTGGAGAATTATTATCATTATCTTGACGGTAGTTCTTATTATTGGTGGTATTTCGATTTTGATTACGAAAGGCTAATTTTATGACTCAAGAAGATATTATTTTAGGACTATTAGCAAGCAAATATGGTCTAACTCCACTTAGGTATAAACAACTTGGCGAAACTTATACTTCATTAGAGATTGCAGTGCATAATAATTTTGATCGATTAAAACTGTCCGAGTGGTCAAAAAAATTGCAATCTATATCAAACTGGAAAACTGAAATATCTGTGTTTGAGTTATCACTAAAAAGTTATAGTATAAGTTTAATTAGCTATATTTCTCCTGCTTATCCAAATACTTTAAAAGATCTCAAAGATCCACCAGTTGTGTTATTTTACCAAGGAGACATTAAATTGTTATCAAATCCAAACTTGCTTACGGTTGTGGGATCACGAAATTATACGCGTTATTCACAGCTTATTTTAGATGAAATATTGATTCCTGTTGTGCAGTCAGGACTGGTTGTTGTATCAGGTTTAGCACTGGGAATAGATATGCTCGCTCATGAAATTGCAGTAAATAATCAGCAGCCGACAATTGGCGTGATCGGTTCAGGATTAGACGACGATAGTTTTTATCCGTCTAGTAACTTAGTTCTTAAAAATCAAATAGTTGAAAAAGGTGGCTTGATACTTTCTGAATATCCTACGGGTTTTGCAGCTTCAAAATATAGTTTTCCAAGACGAAATCGAATACTTGCAGCATTATCACCAGTAACATGGGTAGTAGAAGCAAGTGACAAATCTGGAAGTCTCATCACTGCCAATCAGGCCAAACTCCTTGATAGAAAATTAGTTACTAACTTAATCTCACTTTTTGAAAAACAGTTTTCTGGAAATGTAAGTCTACTTCAAGATGGATCTATACTCATAACAAGAAGCCAAGACCTACTAAAACTTTATGATATTTATAGTACAGATCTAAGAAAATCTCAATCGCAAAATCCAAAAGACCCATCACAAAATCTTATTTTTCAGTATCTTGATATCATTGGTAAGCCAATCGACGAAATATCAGAATTGACTAAAATACCAACACAAAAGCTCCTAGGCATACTCAGTATTATGGAACTTGAAGGGTATATAGAAAATATAGGACTCAATATTTGGGTAAAAAAGTAACAGTTGTCAATTTAATTTTTTATTATATATCAAGTACTATGATTAAGAATGGGGTGTGCCTCTTCATGATGATCGTAAATTATTTGAGTTACTATGTTTTGAAGGTGCTCAGGTAGTCTTATTTTGTGAGACTATTTTGGATAGACGAGAGGAATATCGCAAATGTTTTTTACTTTTACTCGAAAATCTTGATAACAAAAACCGATGAAGAGTTACTGGAAAGAATTCAGCATTTTAGAGTCATTAGAAACCGACTAAAGACTTTAGACGTTAAGAAAAATGTAATAGCTTATTTCAAGATCGTTACAGAATGTGAATCGTTATAGAGCTTTATATGGTTATTTATCGATCAAAAGCCAATTTCTAATATTTTAGATAGTTAAAAAAAATGTCTGAAGCTCTCAAACAATATGAATTTGGCTTTATTGGTCCTATCATTTGTCACGCGTTTATATAAGATACTTGTTTAATAAGTGATGCTGGTGGACAAAAAATCTTTGATTAAAATAAAAATTTAACCAGTTATTTTATTACTAGTATTTATTTTGTTCTGCCAGTATTAAAACGTTATTTACAAAAAAAGAAAAATCACATATTGTTATAAACATGTATGAAAAATTATTTGAAGGTATTGTAGCTTTATTCCTAACTCTTGGAGAGCATTATGGGTATTTGGCTATATTTATAGGTGCTTTAGCAGATTCTTTGATTCCGATTGTTCCTTCTGAAATTGTTTTTGGTTCAGCTGGATTTTGGGCTTATAAAGGATATATTAACCTTGTAGTTGCTGTAATAATAGCGGTGCTAGGCAACCTTATTGCAAGTGCTTTATTTTGGTATTTAGGTAAAAAATATGGCCATAATTATCTTATTATATGGGGTAAATATTTGGGTTTCAATTCAAAAGATATGGCAAAATCAGAAAAAATATTTGAGAAATGGGGCTATTGGTCAGTTTTTGTTTGCCAATTTATTCCACTTTTTAGATCACTTATATCTATTCCATCTGGTATTTTAGAACTTAATTTTAGAAAATTTATGTTCGCAACTGCACTTGGAGCGAGTATTTGGAACGCAATTTTAATGATACTCGCTTACAATCTAGGTGAAAATTGGTCACAGATTGGTGATATAATAAGTAAAGTAGGTAAACCCCTTTTTTATATAGCAACATTAGTGTTGATAGCTTTAGCGACTAAAATTATTTATAGTAAATATTTAAAACAAAGATTAAGCCCAAAGTAGTTTAATAGAGTATATTAGTAGTAAGAAAAAAATTATTGAGGAATATATAAATCGTTACATTTATTTAATTTGCGATTACTTTAATTTGTTCAGTTAGATTTGATTTAGTTTGGCTACCGCCGAGGTCTTTCTTATCAACTATGTTTCCATCCGTTACTTTAATAATAAAAAAACGTGGAATAGACATGAAATCAAAGTTCATATCAATTATTAGATCCATATTATCATCGCGATTGATTTGGATAAAATTTGATACTTTTGACATTTGTGGATCATTTGCTAGCTCATCATATATTGGATTCATAGATTTATAAGGAGTGCACCAGTCCGCATAAAACTTGACCATTAAAAAACCATTGTGAATTTTTTTTGCTAGATTTTTAATTTCTAATTGACTGTGTATAGTTTGCATAAATAAAAATAGGTATTTTACAATAAAATTTGTTGTATTGATTCGAAAAAAAGACTCTGTTGTTATTTAACAGAGTCTTTTTCTTATTAGTAAGATTTATGATTTATAGACCTTTGATATATTTATATATTGTGTCTGCATCACTCACTTCAAATGGATCATCTTCGTGATTATCTTTTTGGTCAGCTTCTGCAAATATTTCTTTGATAGTACCGTTATCTACAAACATGCTATATCTCCAAGATCTTTCTCCAAATCCTATATTTTCTTTTTTTACAAGCATTCCAATTTGTTTTGTAAATTCAGCATTACCATCTGGAAGCATTTTTATATTTTTTACTCCAAGATTTTTGCCCCATTGGTACATTACGAAAGCGTCATTTACTGATACGCAGTATATTTCATCAACTCCGAGAGCTTTGAAATCATCGTATTTTGCATCAAAACCTGGAAGATGTGTAGAGGAGCAAGTAGGAGTAAAAGCTCCAGGAAGACCTATAATAACAACTTTTTTGTTATCAAAAATCTCTGAAGTAGAAACATCTTGCCATTTAAAAGGATTTTCTCCTTCGACTGACTCATCTCTAACACGAGTTTTGAAAATTACTTTAGGAACTTTAGTTCCAGCTAAAATGTGTGACATATAATATATTAAGTTTTTATTTTTAAATTGTATCTATACAATATGGGAGAACAGAAGTTTTGTCAAGTACTGCCAAATACTTTGACAAAAATATGTTAAACCCTGTATAAGTATAGAAATAATTTCTTTATGTCACAATATCCTTTCTCAAAGGCTCTTGGCCTTGTAATTATTTTGTTGATTAATATTTTAAGCGTCCAAATTTATGCACAAAATCAGACGTCTCTTATTTTAAAAAATAATACAGATTTTATAGCACTATTTTGTATAAACGATATATATAAAAATACTATTTCACCCAAATCACAAGTCAGTGTTTTGATACCAACTGGAAATCAAAAGATTGATTTAATAGCTTTAGATGCTGTACCAACTAGCATATCTTGTAATTATAACTATACAGTAACAGATCAAAATGGGTTGCCTGCGCATGGTTACTATTCAGATAATTTTTATGATTATGAAAACTATTTTTACACACTAAATCAATCTTTAAAATCTACTACTATTTCTAATATAACTTATCAAATTGCATCCCCTATTGCCTCACTAAATATTACAGCTATTGATCTTTCAGCAATACCCGCAACTTCAGGGTTTTCAAACAATCAACTTTGTGTAGATTCAGTTACAAGCCCTCCAAGTATGCTTAATGTCGTTAATATAGCTCCTGGAAAACATAAACTATCACTTGTTTCCACACTAACATTAGGCTGTGCAGACCCAGTCTCTGCAATCGATCTTACAGTTTTAGCTGACAATACATACAAATACACAAAGGCTATAAATAACACGGTAACAAACCAAATGATATATCAAGGAGTGGCAGATTTTAAAGCTAAGCTCCAACCTCAGCAACAAAATAAATCTACTATCCAAGCGTCTTTAGATATTCCTATTCCAAGCCCACAAGAAAAATCTCCTGTTAAAGAGATTATTCCTCTAACTAATAAAGAGCAAATAAAAGACCAAAAAATAGACGAAATAATATTGGCCCCGTTACTACAATCTGAAAAACTTCCAGAACTCATTAAGTATGATAAATTAACTATTGATAGGGTAAGTAGAGATAAAATAGAAGATGGTATACAATCTGTAGAAAATCAGGGTAGTACTGCTGTATTAAATAAAAATAATACATCTTCAAATAGTAAAATAGAATGGAGTATTATTTCTGTAATTACAACTATGCTATATTTAGGCTACGATGTAATGATATATTTGCTGAAAAAATCGCGTGCTAGTTTCGTTAACATTAAAGTCTAAAAACTTGACAAAATCAGTGTTTAGTATATTATTTATATCATAATATGCCAGAACTACCAGAAGTTGAAAGCTTACGAAGAAGTTTAGTACCCTATATTCAGGGAAAAAAGATTAATAGTGTTGAGGTGATACTGCCAAAACTTGTCTCGGGTAGAGGTACCAAGCGAGTTGTGAATCAAGCCATGGCAGATAGTTTTGTAAATAATATTAGTAGAAAAATAGTCACAGGACTTACTAGGCGTGCCAAAAATATTATTTTTACATTCGACGATAATAGTGTGATGGTTGTACATCTCAAGATGACCGGACAGCTTGTATTCAAGCCATTTCAGGCAGTAGGTAAAGTTACGCTGATCTCTGGAGGTCATCCTATAGAATTGTCTACTTCAGAGCTACCAAATAAACATAGTTACATTATTTTTTACTTTGAAAATGGAACTTTATTTTATAATGATGTAAGACAATTTGGGTATTTGCTACATTTTTCTTCACTAGAAGAGGCAATAAATGACGGACATTTTGCTAAGCTTGGTTTCGAGCCATTAGATGATAGTTTTATTTTGAAAAATTTTGAAGTAGGTCTGAAGCGTAAAACAGGAAATCTTAAAAAAGTTTTATTAGATCAAGAGATAGTAGTGGGTCTTGGCAATATTTATGCTGATGAGGTATGCTTCATGGCAAAAGTTCGCCCTAATAGATTAGTTAAAACACTTTCAAAAAAAGAAATAAAATCTCTGTATGAAGCTATAAATAAGATTATACCACGAGCTATTGAACTTGGTGGGTCGTCAATTGCTGATTATCTGCTTGCAGATGGAAGTAGGGGAAATTATGCTAGAGAACACAAGGTATATGGCAGAGCAGGAAAAGAGTGCTTGGTGTGTGGCACTATACTTACAAAAACAGTAAGCGGAGGTAGAACAACAGTTTATTGTAAGAAATGTCAAAAGTAAAAATAATTAATTTAGATCTTTAGAGTCTGCTAAACAAGTTGATTTCAATTTGTTTTTTATTTCATTAATTACATCCTCAAAAGTACTTAAAATAGTCGTTGAAGCATTCAGTTATTCTTCACTAAATATTTATTGTGGAGTTTGTTGACAGATCTGTAAATATAAACTTTTTTACTAATATATGAAGCATGTAATATCTATTTTGCTGTGCACTTTAGTTTTCTTTTTACCAATTCAGTCGCTACTCGGTGTTTTTGCTGTTAATAGGCTTGGACTTCCAGTAAACATTTTACTTTGGAAAGAAATGATCGAGATCATAATCATGGGAATCTTATTATTTGATATAGCAAAAAGATTGAGATTAGCTAGTTTTAAAGAACTCATTAGTAGTACCTGGCTATTTTTACTGACTATATTCATCACTTTTATTATTATCACAACTTCTTTAAAAAAAATACCATTTTCAAATATTTTCTATGGATTTCGTTTTGAACTTTTCTGGGTTTTTTTTCTAAGCATTTTCTATTCGTGGTTTAAACTTGCAGATCTAGAAACTCTAGAATATGTAAAGCAAAAAGTAGTTCGCTGGATATATTTGGGATTTTTACCCGTGCTCCTCGTCTCATACCTTACGATTATTTTAGGTCAAGAGAAAGTACTTGGTTTTTTTGGTTTTGGAATTAGTAATTCTAAATTTCTTGCGGATATACCAATTTCTCATGTGGTAGATGGCGGCGGCTGGAATAATTTTTTGCGTCTTAGCGGTACTTTTACTACACCAAATCATTTTGCAGGCTATTTGTTACTAATATTAGTATTTTTCTTATATCATACTTTTATAGAAAGATCTAATATAAAAAAGTTAACATTTGGTTTTAGTACCTTCAGTATCGTATTATTTATATTTTTGAGTTTTGCGCGATTTGCATGGTTGGCAATTGTAGGTTGGGTAATTATCCTAAGTGCTTATTATTTAGTAAAAAATAAGCGTTTACAAAAATTATGTTTTATTACTGGTTTATTATTACCACTATTTATAGGTATCGTCGCAATAAATCTTCCTGAAGAGTTTCTTCAAAAATCAATTCCCTCATTCATTGCAAAGCCTTCTTCTACTGCTTTTCATGCTCGTAGAACTTTTGCTACTCTCGAAGTACTTTCTACTCAGCCAAATAAACTTTTGACGGGCTATGGTTTAGGAGCTAGTGGTCCTGCTGCTAAAGACCAGTATACTCTGATAACACAAAATCCACTATACAAAAATAACATCGATACAGCCTTAAAATATTATCTCAAACCAGAAGAAATTGTAATACCTGAAAATTGGTTTATACAACTCGTTTTAAATGGAGGTCTGATTTATGCTTTTTTGTATTCTATTATCGTACTTTTACCTTTATATAAATTATTAAAAAATTTATTTGACAATCGAGTTAATATAAACGCATTTGAAGTTTATATTTTACTAGGGATGTTTTCGATACTAATTGGCAATCTATTTTTACATTTATGGGAAAATCAAACTATAGTTATATATTACAGTTTACTAATTTTATTCATGTATAAGCCTATGATAGATAGCTCAAAATAGTTATTGACAAGAGCTCAAAAATATAATATATTATTAGCCGTATTCATAGTACTGATTGTATTTCAAGTAAAATGATTGGTAAAATATTGTCTAGTTTACTAAAACTATCTGTAAGCAAAAATTCAAATAAATTTCATTTTGATAACGATCTTGCATCCATACTTTCATATAGTCTTGATGTAGTATCTTGTTTTGAAGACCCTGTATTTAATATACTCCCACTGGAATGCGATGCAGAAGATTTAGTAATTTATAGCTTTGGCAACTCATTTCGAATTGCTATTTTAACAGAGATTCCTATAGATAAAAAGCAAACTGTTGAGTACTTTTTTGTAATAAGAGGTTATCTCCAATTAGATCATATTGAAGGTTTAGTCAGGACTTTAGAATACCCCTTTTTTTATAAAGGAATAATGATTCGTAGACTGCCAGGAGACTTGCATTTACCCTTAGTTCTAAATACTGAAAAAAAAATTTATGAATTAAAAAATAAGGTAAATTGTGACTCTTATTATGAGCAAATTTCACGACTCGATTACTGGATTCAAATTCGCAAAATGGCAAGAAAAATCCATTAACGGCTCTATAAATAAACTAACTTATAAGATATCGTCTATTTACAATTGAGTAATTAGACGTTTTTTTTAGCTTAATTTTCTAATTACTCGCTTCTCAAAACTTCCACAATATTTTGCTTTGAAGCGCGTATGGATGGAATCAAACCTGATATAGAAGTGAAAAATACTGCAAGTCCAAATGTGATTGCAAGTAACTGCCAAGGAAACACAGGAGTAAACTCATTTATATTAAATGTCGCAAGATTTCCTTTCCATTCAGGATTTGAGTTAATGAGTGAAATGACTACAGCGCTTATGATTTTACCAGTTCCAAGTGCAAGGAGTATTCCAAATAGCCACCCAACTATACCAAGAAATATACTTTCTAAAAGAAATATAATAAAAATATCGTTATCGTTACCACCCAGAGATTTTATGATACCGATTTCTTTCCGCCTTTCCAGCACCGAAATGGTCATGACATTAATAATACCAAAAATCGATGATATAAGAACTATTAAACCAAATCCTGCTAAAAAGTATGTTAGTACTGTGAAAAGCGTTTTAACACCACTGATGAGAAATTGTGTAGCGGATAAAGTGAGATATTTTTGCCCTTGAAGCTGATTGATGGCGTTATCAAGTTTATCATAACTAGTTACAGCTATATCTGCTGATATATATCCTATTTTATTCAAATCGACAGATGGATCAAACTGCTTTATAGCGTTTTCGTAATAACTAAAATCTAGATATGCTATGAATTGACCTCCTGTGGCAAATGGATTATTATTAGCTTGACTATCATCTACCACGCTGACTATTTTTAGTGTTATGGGATTACTTTTTGTGATTGTTTTTGTTGTTCCTTGTCTTGAAGCTGTGTCATATACAGATCCAGTAGGGAGGTAACCTGGTGTTTGGTTTACATCTATTGTGATATTTTTCCCTATCATTTCAGAAGGGCTATTTACACCGATTTTTTGATTGAGGTTGAGATCACCACATTTGTAGCAAATAGAAATTTCACCTATTTGAGGTCGATTTTGACTACCTATCAGTTTGGTTCGATGATTGTCAAAATAAGCCTGGTAAGAACTACTCGAAAATCTAAACTCATAACAGTTTTCACTAAATATTTTTTTATCTTCAGGATTTGCGGGTATTTGTTGAGTATCTACAGAAGTAGGATTTGATGGATTTGTAACTGGGGTATGGTTTATAGCGATGCTTTTATCCACACAATTATAGTCGCTCGGAGTACTAGGTTTTTTTGTAAAGGTTCCTAGAGTTGCAGTTGGTGATACACTATCGATGCCACTAACAGTGTTTGTAAGATTTTGGATTTCTTGTTTGCTGATAAATACAAATTTAGGTGGTCCACTAACTTGGAAAAAATTTGTGTCTCCTTTTTCTGATTTATATATACTAATTTCCCTACTAGATGGTTGACTATTTATAGCGGTTACTATTTTATCGCTCAGTCCTAAAGAAAGCGAACTGGTAAGTGATATGGCCCATACACCAATCATGATTCCTGCTTGTGCGAGTAGCACACGCCCCCATTTGCTGAGTAAATGTTTTTGAAGTATTAGGAAAAGTGCTTTAGTCTTTATAAACATAAGATTATATTATTTACTGATTTGTGTATTCATACTTTCTATAATCCCGTCTTTCATGGTGATGATTTTATCTGCCATCGGTATAAATTCTTCGTTATGAGTAACCATCACTATGGTCATACCTTCTTTATTTAGTTTTACTAAAATATCTTTAACTATTTGTCCATTGGCTGTATCGAGAGCTCCTGTAGGTTCGTCACAAAAAAGTATAGCTGGTTTGTTGATAAGACTTCTGCAAATAGCTACTCTCTGTTTTTCACCACCTGAAAGTGTCTTGATATTACTATTTATCCTATGTTCCAGACCAAATTGCTTTAGTAGACTTGTAGCATCTTGTTTGCTAACCGATATTCCTTTGAGCCAGCTACTTATCATGACATTTTCTAAAGTGCTCAAGTTTGGTAAAAGATTATAAAACTGAAAAATAAGACCGATTTTTGCTCGGTACTTTGCCAGTTTCCCACTTTTGAGTTTATTTAGGCTCTCTCCTGCTACCACAAGTGTACCATCTGTAGGGCTATCTAGGCCAGAGAGTAGATTGAGTAGGGTAGACTTACCGCTTCCACTTTTCCCAAGTATGATAGTAAAACTCCCTTCAACTACTGTAAAGTCTATTGGTCCGAGTGCATGTACAGTATTTTTACCTTTACCGTAAGATTTTTTGAGATTTTTTGCTGTGATAAGTATTGCCATAAAATAATTAGTATTAGATTTATTTCTCTTCCAAATGTTTAATTATTTCTATTGCTTTTGTCCAATCTTTTCTTTTTTCTATTGATAGCATTCCCATGACTTCGCGGTGATCGAACCATCTTGCTTCCATATTCTCCCAGTTTACGACAGGTGAGGTATCACCACTATACTCTACAAAGTTTAAATAGTTTTTTGATGAATCGTATTTACCACCCATGACTAAAAATCGCAAAAAAGATATTGTATGCAGTTCTTTATCCGAAAAAACGGAAGGTAAATAGGCTCTTAGCTTGTTTGTTTCTAACTTTACTTCTTCTACAATTTCCCTTATTCCTGCTGTTTCTGGTAACTCTTTCTTTTCTATCCCGCCTTGCACAAAAGTCCATCCTACATCTCCAGGTAATATATTTCTACGTTTTACAAGGAGTATCTCCTTTGCTTTATTGCTCAGAATATTTATGACAGTAGGACGTGATTGAGTGTTTTGAATAAATTGTTGTACTGTAGTCCACCACCATAAAGTGACGATTGAATCCAAAACACGTTTTCGGCGATAAGGTTGATGAATCATTCGGTGTAGCCATTCTAAGCCACTTTTTATCATCCACTGAGGAGCTACACTCTGTTTTGCACCACCACCCAAATGATCTATTGCTGCACCAAGGCCAGTGGCGAGCAAAAACTCTACTTGAGGATCTTGATAAATATTATCAACAAAAAATTCTTGTCGTCCGCTACTTCCACCCAAACAAACAAGTACAAGATCGGGCTTTGCTTCTTTTATAGCTTTTTTTGCTTCCCATAAATCAGGAAAAAACTGGCAGACATTTTCACTAGTTAGTGTTCCTCCTATAAATTCAGGTAAAATTGTATCCCGCATCAAAGGGGAAGTATAACTACGTGACCAAATAGATAGATTTAGCTTTGGAAATATTCTATTGATAAGGTTTTTAGTGATTTCATCGCTTTCGCTAGAGCCGCCAATTAGCATAGCTTTAAACTGCTTTTCTTCTGCTATTTTTAGCAAATCATATACAAAATCTCTTCCTAGAATGACTTGATTTTTAGTTCGTGGAGTGTAGTTATATTTTAAAACTAAAGTAAAAAATCCAAATAAGAAATTTATAATAAGCTGAAACAAAAAGAAAAGTAAAAATATAGGTATTCTGATAAAAGTAGGAAAATGGATAAAAAATGATTTGTAAATTGCTGGCAATATACCACCTCGCATGATCGTCCACATAGCCCAGTGTAGTCCTTTCCCATCAATAGCTGATAAATTACCACGATTTAAAATTTCTCGGTACCATGGATTTCGATTTGCACGTAAAAGAAACTCACTATAATGAAAGTACAAAACATGCTTTTGGCTCAGGTTCCGATTGAGTTTACGGATTTTTTCTTTAAGTTGAAATAATGATGTCTGTGGTAGATTGACTCCAAAAAGCTGAGGTATTTCTTTCATAAACTAAAAAGGAAAAGATATTTAATTGTATAAGTATTAAATTTTTATATCCAAACTTTGTCAATGGCTCAAAACAAGCTACTTATTGACTACACAAGAAATGTGTGCCAGATTCACAACATGTCTGAAATCAACAGCGAATCAACAATACTACATTATAAAGATATTCTCAAGCTTGAAATAATAGTTCAGATTATCATAAATATACTTTCAGCTATAGCTTTTGTTTCTATTTTCCTAATTCAAAGAGTACCTAATCCGAGATCATCTTTCCCACTGGAGACAAATTATATTTTCTTCTTATTACCCCTGGTCCCTTATTATGTATTAAGTATCGGCGCGAGACTAATTCAATATAATTTGAATTTTTATGCTAACCTAAAACAAAAAAAGTTGACTTTTGTAATTGAATTGATATATATAGTGTTAGCAATCTGCGTTACAATTTGGTACATTTACTATGCTAATAGTTATATTGCTAATTTTAATATTTTATCCCCAGAGCACTCCAGGCAGTTTAATCGTTTGTATTTTGAATCCTTTCCATTTTATATCATTTTAAGGTTAACGATAATGGGGTTGTGTGATATATTTTATAGACCTTTTAAAAATTTTGATTTAATTAGATTTGTAAGAATACTTAGTGTTCCACTATTTTGTGTATTAACTTCAATACTTATCTTTTCTGCAGATTATTTCAATATTCAATCCTTAGGACAAAATGTTTTCAGATCGGCTATATTACTATTTCCAATTGTTTATCTAGGGATAACAGTAGCAGACTTTAAAACAAAAAAACTCCCTAGGTAAGTAAACTTAGGGAGTATATTAGTTGCTAAGCTTTGAATTAAAACTTAATTCCAAGTATTTCCGTTATTTAGATATTCACTATTACGATTTAATTCATTTAAAAAATTAACTAGATCGTTAGGTGAAAAAGCTGTCACATTTCATAGTCTAAAATCTTCACACTGAGCGGAAAATAAATACCATTGACGAGTGTTGCATAGTCCAAGTAATTAC
This sequence comes from candidate division SR1 bacterium, assembly GCA_014377045.1. Lineage (GTDB taxonomy): Bacteria > Patescibacteriota > JACMRA01 > JACMRA01 > JACMRA01 > JACMQI01. The sequence goes on along the minus strand of JACMQI010000008.1, from coordinate 6,548 downwards.
AACACCCTGTAACAGCTAATCCAAATGGCACAGAACCAATTGTTGGATAACTACTACACCCAGCCCAATTAAAATTGTTGTGGATCCAGTTAGCTCGGTTTTCAGATACTCGTGCTTTACGGACTGCTGAACCAGATTGACTGATTGCTTGTCCTTTGAGAACTCTCATGACATCTCCGCATTCATCTGTAGTTGAGTTTGCACTGCAGCCACCACGATCAATACGAAGTCCGTCAGGCCAGAAACCATACGCATGATGAGCATACCAGTGACCTTTGTCTCGTTATAGTTTTGACTTAAATAACCGTTGGTGTAGACTTTCACATTTTCTTAGTCTCTACGAACCAAAGCTGTAAAGGCATGACCTGCATCTCGTCTCCAATCCTGAGTACCATTGGCACTGTAGTAATTACAATTTCTCAGTACGACATTAGATCCATTCCCGATAGGACTATCTACTGTAACACAAAGGTTTGTACTAGATAATCTTAATATCATGTACCCTTTACCTTTATCAAGTGCGTGCCATGCTTGGTCAAGGTGACCAAAATTACATGGAGATACATTAATCGGAGCTCCTTCGTATTTGTTGTAACCATTCAAGCATTTACCAGTAACGCGGTGTTTAATAACCCAACCGTTATAATATCCTCCAATGAAGCCAAATTGTTGATCTCCATCATCAGGGTTTGTAATGTAGGTGCTCATCTTTGGATCGCCATTAATAAGTGGAAAGAATCGATTGGTATTTAGTGAAACGTTGAAGCCTCGAGAGGTTATTAACTCTGCGGAAGCGGAAGAAATGAAAGCGACTAAAGTAATCCCAGAAGCAACCAAGGCAGTCGAAATAGAACGTAATAATGAATTCATTGATTTGACTCTATATACAAATAGAGTATGAAGGGTAAATATTTTTCAAAAAAGATTATGATATAAACCTTAAAGTGCCTAAAATAAGACATATTTGTGAGAAAGAATACCTGAAATTTATCACACATTTTAGGGGTTGTCAAGGGCCATGTTATAAAGCATTGTATGATACAAACTCATATTGGTGCCTTTAGTTATAGACCACCGATTTAAATTTTGTACAAAAGCAAAATCAAGTATATACTTAGTATTGACAAAAATTAGGTTATTTCATAGTTTTTTTTTAGAAGTCATTTCCTCATTATCATTTTATATGCTTAGATTCAAAAATCTAAAGGCTTTCATAGCTTTTGGCTCCAGTAGCGCTGTAACAAAAAAAACTGATAGCTCCCAATCTTGCGATGTATATAGAAAAAAGCAATGGGATAAGTATTGTGCGTCTTTTTATACTTTACTAGCCTCCAATACTTTCTATGGAAACAAAAAAAGTTCATTATTATCATCTGGATTCACATATATAAATGGTGATGAGTATATTTACCCTAGTTTTTCTGATCATACCGAATTAGTTCCTCATAATTTAGATAATATAGTCTACACTGCCGTGGTTACTAGGCCAAAAATTATCTGGCTTCCTTGCATGGACGAGCGTATTCAGTACCTTACCGCTTCTCACCACGCTTTATCGCTTGGTATGCCTGGGTGTGAATGTCTATTGGATATTAACGCAAAGGAAAAAATTGCGAATGAAATTGTAGAAATTTGCGAAAAAAATAAAACGATAGAAGAAGTAGTTGTTTCGTCTCACTCGGGATGCGGGGCAGTTGCCAAAGCTATTGCAATAGAAAGAAGCAAGCAAAATTGGTACCAAAAAATTGTTGATAAATTTGAAAAGGAAGATGTGTTGATCGATAAAAATGGTGAAAAATACGCCAGTAGTTTCGCTCAAATACTTGAACAAAAAATGGCTGAAAAATCTATATATGTAAATATTCGCACTCACCATTTTGCCCAACAAGAGCTTCACTCTAAGCATCTCCACAATGCTTTAGGAGCAGTAGTAAATCTCGATCCGCTCCTAAACACGGCTGAGTTTGAGGATAGCCTGGAACTACCTATGTTTAATATCTATTCTGGAGGTCAGACAGCTATGCAAATTTATGATAACATAGTCTTAGCGATTGCTATAGCTTCTGGAAATAAAGGGTTTGGATCACAGTATATAACTAAACAAGCTCCTTTTATAATTCTTTTTACTACCAATTTAACCAAAAATATTGATACTGAAGATCTTATAGAAAGTGTCTTAAAGATGCTAAAAAGTGCAGATTTATCACTTGAAACTATATATAAAGTATTGGATACTAGCAACTAAGTATGGTTAAACAAATTGACATGATGAGATAGAATCGAGTAATCTCTTAGGATTATGAAACTTTGTCTCATTGTTGCCGACCAACTTTTTACCTCTCATCCCGCTTTTTATCTTGAGTGTGACTTCATTATGGTAGAGTCTGGATTTCTTACAAGCAAGTTTTGGTATCACAAGTTCAAACTTACCTATATTTTGACTTTGATGCGTGAATTTGCTGATAGCTTGGAGTCTAAAAATAAAAAGGTTTATTATACCAAATTGTCTGAACAATCTAAAGATTTTGAGGCTGTTCTATCTGATTTATGTAAAGAAAAAAAATACGATGAACTGCTGATTTGTGAGATTGCGGATCATTACTTTCAAAAATACTTGACCCAGATTTGTAGTGATCTAAATATAAAACTAACCATTTTAGAATCGCCAATGTTTTTGACTCCAAAGGCTGATTTTGCAGAATTTGTATCTTCCAAATCGGGCAAAAGACTGCTCATGAATGATTTTTATATCAAACAGCGAATCAAGCTTGGTATTTTAGTAGATAAAGACAGTAAGCCAGTAGGTGGCAAGTGGTCATTTGACGATCAAAATAGAAAAAAGCTACCAAAAACTGAAGAAATCCCTAAAAGACAGACAGTATTTACCTCCAAACACTATGATGATGTAGCCAAACTTATAGAAAAGCATTTTCCAAACAATCCTGGTAATCTTTCAGTAAATAGCTGGCTACCACTGACACAGACACAAGCAGATGAGTATTTAGATGATTTTATAGACAATTTTGCCTACAGCTTTGGTGATTACGAAGACGCTTTGACTACTAGATCAGATATTCTTTTTCACTCCTGTCTCTCCGCTTTGATGAATAACGGACTCCTGACTCCCAAACAAGTTATTGAAGCTATTTTGGTTGCCGATATCCCACTAAACTCGAAAGAAGGGTTTATAAGGCAGATCATAGGCTGGCGTGAATGGATAAAGGGAATGTACGATCATGTTTACAAAGATGACTTTTTGGAGCTAAACTATTTTGAAGCAAATAATGACTTACCAAAATATTTTTACAACCCTAAAACCGACGACCTAAGTAATAATCTACCACTAAAAATCACATTAGATAAGGTGGAGAAACTAGCATATTGTCATCATATTGAGAGGCTTATGATACTGGCAAACTGGATGACACTGAACGAATATAGTCCTGCACAATGCTACACTTGGTTTGTAGAGATGTTTATAGATAGTAGTGAGTGGGTGATGGTTGCAAACGTTATGGGCATGGGACTATACGCCGACGGAGGAATATTTGCGACAAAACCATATGTGGGCGGAGGTAACTATATCAAAAAAATGTCTGATTATCCAAGCGGGAAGGGTGAAAATGACTGGGAAAAACTTTGGACAGGCAAATTTTGGAACTTTGTACTCAAACATGAAAAAGTATTTGTGAGCAATCCTCGTATGAACATGCTTATAAAGACCAAAAAGAAAACTCTTTTGAGCCAATAATACTCTAAAATAAGAAAAACTCAGCTATAGTTTCAATTCACTATATACTATGAAAAGTATTTGGATTACCCAAGCAAATACTTTTTTCTTGTTCTGATTGTATATTTGAACACAAGTCACTTAGTCTTTTGCTACTATCAATATTACGAAATAAATATATATCAGTTGCTCCACGATAACAGTATTTTTTACTTTCACTATTAAAATCGCTACAAAATTGTTCAACATTGTTAGTTTCAAAAAAAATGTCCACAATTATCGCTGCTCCTATTCCTAGTATGCAATTTATTTTGTCTATTTGATCAAATGCTTCACAAATATTAACAATACTGTTTGTCGTAGTTTTATTTTAATTAAACAGATACCTTCCAACGTAGTAATAGAATGAATTTCGAAAGTTTGGTTGTCGATCTTGGCACAAAGTTTGAGGTTTGTCTATGTTTATAGAATTTAACTCAAACTTGTTATTTGTATTTTCGGAATCCAATATTTCCATAAATACTCCAGCAGAGTACTCGTCTTAACACTTAGTCTCGATTTTTTGCATAAATTTAATGAGGGTTCAACCTTGTATTTATTATACAACATAAATCCATGGCCCAATCCATGCGGACAATAAAGATTTTTTATCTGATCACAAAGTGTCGCAATTTCTTTTTCTGGGTATTTGCTATTTTTTAAAAAGTATTCGATTACACCGTGGATATATCCGCCTCCATAAAGTAAATCAGTATGCGAAATAGCTTTTTTCACATCATAGTTATATTTTTCCAAAACTGCATTACCGACTATATATGTCAAAGAATGACAAGTAGATTTTAGTATTTGGCTATTTAGTAAATCACTTTTCATTTTTTTAAATGTCTCTTCTGGGCCTTTAGAGTTTACCAATTGAAATATTTACTTTTTATACAATTCATACTCTTGATCTTTCTAAGTCTGGTGATCATAGTCCATAGTTTGATGCTCATGTTTACTTTGAAGTCCAATATGTTCGGCAGGTCCAAATTTTATAATGAAAAACAACTAACAAACTAGAAACTAAACACACAATTATCCAATTTTTTTTTGGATACCGATTCTTATAATTAAATGACATTTTGAATATGTTAAATGTATGGTTACAAATGTTTCTATAATCTTAAATCACTAATCAAGATGATATTTTAGCGAATTTGAGTTAGACATTGGGTAAAGGGCACTCTAAATGCTTTTAGATATCAAAAGTATGGCAAAATCGACTAGATAGCAGTTAAATAAAGTCAGTATGTGATAAACATAATACAAATGAATTATTGACCATTATTTACTTCGATCGCAATTTCCTAGCCTAAGACGTAAAAAAAGACCCTCAATCTCTCATAACGATTGAAGGTGGTAAGAGCATTTTTTCTTCTAGCTTGAAATATTATCCACAGTAATCATTTAATAACTATATGTAGTAACTATGTCAAGAAATTTTCTTACAGTTATAGCATTTTATAGGATAGGATTGGCAGAATCATTCAAATATGCATGCTAATAAGCTAAACCACAAGCCTAGTTTTTGCCAGCAGGGGACAAAGCCTCAAAGAAGCTCAACTTGCAAATGTCTCATTATGAGAAAATTAAGGTGAGATATTTTAAATAGGTTTTACTATCAGGATATATTCTATTAACCAACAACAATCGTCTGAGTGATAGTTGATCGATAGTCTCCTGTCTGTAGATATGCTGGTACCCTCAGTCCAAAAAGGGTATTATCTAGATCGTACCTTCCTGTGCTAATAGCAGCAGAGGTAGTAAACAATGTATGCTGAATTGTTGGACTTGTCACTAATGATCTTGGGCCTGTACTGAAGTTAGATGGATTGCTCATAGGAGTTGGTTTTATCTTTGATATTGTACCAATTGACGGATCAAGTGTAACAAATACATTTGCTTCAGGGTTAGCAGTTTCTGGATTAAGATTTGATCCAGCTTCAATTATCTTTGCTGTAGCGCTCGCTCCACTTCCACCGTTTGTAGGAACAATTACTAGGGTAGGCGCAGAAGTGTATCCTCTACCATAACTTTTAACATCTATTTTTGTTACTATTCCATTAGAGACTGCTGTGGTTGCACTTGCACCTGATCCACCTCCACCTACAAAGGCAATAGCTGGCGCTTGGGTATATCCACTTCCTCCATTTGCAACACTAATACTTGATACGATACCTAGATCTAGAATTGCTTGGGCATTGTCAGGATTAGATCCAAGTCCTATGATTTTACTTGGATCGGTAGACTCGGTAAAGTTTGAGATTTCTGCTGTGATTGTATACGAAGATGATGACAGTCCTCGAAGATCGTCAAACAATATATCTGATATTGTAGTAGTTGGGTTTTGTCTAATTGGAGCTGTAGAGATAGAACCAAGTGCTACTGAGTTTTCACTACGATTACAGGTTACACCATCTTGAATAACTGGTGTAGTTGGATTGGCTAGTGTATAGGCAATATCACTATTTGAGCAAGTGTCATTGTTTGAGTTTGAATCACCAGGGTAAAGTGTGATCTGTCCAGCTGCTATACAGATTGAAGAACTGGTAGTAGATGAAGTAGATACTGCAGCACTTGAGCCAGATAATTGAGAGCAGGCTAGGCTATTAGATGATCCTCCAGTTACTGCTACTATATCAAAACAAACAAGTGAGCTACTAACATGATTATTCTGATCTGTAATGTAGTATCTAAACCCATTATCACAGGACTGGCGACGGGTGGCGTAGTATCTATCAAAGATGGTTCTTCCATTAAGACCTGTAATATCTTCATC